>CAYOSW010000011.1:0-33348 GCA_964406775.1 uncultured Gammaproteobacteria bacterium | reverse complement strand
GTGTCGTCGGTAGATCCGTCGTTTACTATGATAATTTCCTTTTTATAATTTAACGAATTGGCAGCTGCAGTTTTTTTGAGTACCTTCGCTATAAATTTTTCCTCGTTAAAAACCGGGATTACTATGGATAAAATTTTCATTTTTTCGGTAATGTCAGAATTCCTAAAAAGAAGCTGTTAAATAATAGCTGAGTACCCAGTTGGACAAAAAATACGGAAGGTATAACGATACGCATTGTGGAAGCGTAATCAAGATTGCCGAATCCCCCCGACGACCAATCGTAAACTGTTTTAGCGAGGATAAAAGTGCCGATTAAGATCAGAAAAATACCTGTTAATAGTCCGTGTTCTACAGTTGAGCGCTTGAATAAAAAGCCCGGCTGACTATTGCGGGGGATCAAATTAAATCTAGAAACAAATACCTCGGAAAACAAGCCAAATAGGATAATTTGTATTCCGATAAGCATTAAAGCGCTTGAAACAAGCAGAGTGTGGATGTCGAGTGTAATTCCGGCGACGGTAACCGGTTTGAATAAAGAAAGTGAGAAAAACAGAAGTCCGGGAACGAAAAGTATCAGTCCGGGAAGTAAAAATAACCATTTCGGTGCAAATAAAAGCATAAATCTCAGTGTCCGCCATCCGTCCTGCCAGGTTCTTAAATGCGGTTTTCTTAATCTGCCGTCTTTATGCAAGGTAATCGGGACCTCGGTAACCTTCATATTCATAAGAGACGCTTTGGAAATCATCTCGATTGCATATTCCATTCCAGTTGTTTGAAGATCCATCTCCTTCCAGGCCTTTTTTGTAAAACCTCTCAACCCGCAATAAAAATCACCAGCCTTGGCTTTAAAGAAGACTTTGCCCAGAAATGAGAAAAAAGGATTTCCCAATTTGTGAAGAGCCGGCATTGCACCCGGCATGATACTTCCGGCAAATCTGTTACCTATTACTAAATCGTTACCTTCCCGTAGACCCCCGATAAATCCCGAAATTTCGGAGAAATCGTAACTGTCATCCGCATCCCCCATAATGATGTAGTTTCCTGAGGCGTTTTCGATTCCGGTTTGGAGTGCGGCTCCGTATCCTTTCGTTTCAACCGGAACGACTTTGGCGCGGTTCTTTTTGGCAATTTGAACCGAACCGTCAGTACTCCCGTTGTCTGCAACAATAATTTCATAGTCTGCGGGGGTTTTTTTGAAAGAGGAGTGGATTTTCTTTATGCAGGTGGCAAGTGTCCTTGATTCGTTAAGGCAGGGCATAACGACAGAGAACTCAATATTTTTCATTTCAGGGTTAGTTTAAATAATGCTTTATTAAAACACAAGAAAGATTGTAAAATTGGTCAATGAATAAAATATTGGTAACCGGAGCAGGAGGTTATATCGGATCCGTAACCTCAGCCCAGTTGCTTGATGCGGGTTTTGAGATAGTGGCGGTTGATAATTTCTCCAGAGGTTTCAAAAAACCTTTGGAATTATTGCAGGAAAAATACGGAAAAGAAAAATTCCGATATTATGAATTGGATTTGGTTGACGGTAATTTTGAAAATCTTTTTAAAAACGAGCAAGGTGTAGATTTGGTGATGCACTTTGCCGCTTATTGTTCAGTCGGAGAGTCGGTAGATCATCCAGGGATGTATCACAAGAATAATGTTAAAGGATCTCTTCATCTGCTTGAGGCGATATACAAGGAGGGTATCAGAAATTTTGTTTTTTCCTCAACCTGTGCCGTTTACGGACAAAGTGAATACCTGCCCATAGACGAAGATCATCCCAGGCATCCGCTCAGCCCTTATGGAGAATCAAAAAAAGAGGTAGAGGATTTAATTACCGGCGGTAAATTTCAGGATTTAAACTATGTAATTTTGCGGTATTTTAACGTTACCGGAGCAACGGAAGACGGAGCATTAGGGGATGGTAAAAAACCTTCAATACATTTGGTTCAAAATGCAATTAGAGGAGCTTTGGGGATTGAGCCATTCAAGCTTTTGTATCCCCGGGTTGATACTCCTGACGAAAGTCCGGTTAGGGATTATGTTGATGTTTGCGATTTAGCCGACGCCCATAAAAAGGCTGCAGAGTATTTGTTAAAGGGTGGAGAAAATCTGATAATAAATTTGGGTACAGGTTCCGGCTATTCGGTTTTGGAAATTGTAAAATCTGTTGAAGATTTGACGGGCAAAAAAATAAATTTGGAAAAGGGTAAAACGAGAGAAGGGGATCCCGCAGAATTATTTGCGGATAATTACAAAGCCCGCGAAATTTTGCATTGGAAACCGGAGAGAAGCCTTAAGGATTCGATTAACAGTTTAATTAAATGGTATGAAGGCCACCCGGGCGGTTGGGAATATTAATAATGATAGTTACAATTATTTTAATATTTCTGCTCTCGTTCTTTTTAAGGTGGATTAACCTGCAGGACTTTCTTTTCTTCGGATTTGAGCAGGGGCGGGATGCGCTAATCGCCGAAGGAATACTCAAGCATTTTGATTTTGTTCTGGTTGGTCCTGCGACTAATGTGGAGGGCGTATTTCACGGAGCCTGGTATTATTATCTTTTATTGGTGCCATACGGCTTAAGTGGCGGAAATCCGTTGGCTGCAAGTTTTTTTCTGGTTGTTCTTGGAGCGCTTGTGCCGGTAGCAGTTTTCTTTTTAAGTTGGGAAATATTTAAATCAAAAACCTGGGGCTTAATTGCTTCACTGCTGACTGTTTTCAGTTACGAATATATTCTTTATTCCCGCTGGTTATCTAACGTTTCACCGGCGCCTATTTTTATAGTGCTAAGTTTTTTTGCTTTATGGAAATTTATTAAAACCGGAAGCGGTAAATTTTTCATATTATTTACAGCATTTGCATCTATAGCCTCGCTTTTTGAATTAATTCTCTTGCCGGAATTTTTATTTCTTTTGGTCCTGCTGATTATATTCAGACTGATTAAGAAGATTAGACTGCGTACTTTGTTTTTTTCGTTTTTGACTGGTTTATTTTTCTTTGCCCCGACAATTATTTTTGATTTCAGAAACGAACATATAATTTTTAAGTCAATTTCAGGTATTGCAAAAGAATCGTCCGCGGGCGGTTTGCAGGGGATTGCAAACGCATTTGAAATCTACACAAAACAATTCTATATACACCTTTTTCTTTCACTCTTTTATATTAAGGTTTTTTACATTCAAATATTTACGGTTCTTGTTATGACGGCAGGGCTTATCACGGCCTTTATTAAGAATAAGGACAAAAAGGAGGGGCTTTTTATTCTTTCTTTAATACTTATGAGTTTGCCGGTTATGAAAATCAGTCCCGGCGATCCGCAGCACTATGTTGGAATAGGTCTAGGGTTTATCTTAATTTTTTGCTACAGCTTAAAAGTATTATACGGAACAGTTTACTTCAGGTATCTGGCAGTTATTTTTTCTGTATTTTTTTTGTTGGGGTTATTTAATACCGTAAATAATCTTTTGACCAATAAGGATGTATTTTTCCGGACGACTCAGGACGACTTGGTTTACTCGGATCAGCTTAACATCTTAAAATTTATCAATGAGGATTCAGAAGGCAGACCTTACAAATTTATTAACTTTACAGTTCCTTTCCTCCATCCCGAAGGATGGGAATATCTGCATAAATATTATTACCCGGATTCGCGGCAGGAAGGCACCGAGATTATATATATTACTATCGAAGAGGGCGTTTATCCGGTATGGGAAGAAAAATGGATTAGTGATTTGGGAAAGACAAGATTGGAAATGGAAAGAAAATTTGGTCTAATTAGATTACAGAAACGAATTCCTGAATGATCATTCCAACTAAGAAAATAATAACTTCGAAAAATCTAGCTTGGTTGGTATTTATAATTAACTGCTCGTTATTTTTACTTTTATTGTTAAAAAATCCATTCTCGGAGCGCAATCTTATCCCGAATCTGGAGCCTTATCCGGACAGTATCCATTATATTTCTCCGGCCTTATCTTTTATCAGCGGCAAAGGCTTTTATATAGAAAGAGAAGGCAGGACTTTTAAACCGACTGTTCCTTTTCTTTACTCACTTACTCTGGTTCCGATGTTTTTGATAAATAACGATGCCAGATTTTTCTATGCAACCAATATTTTATTGGCGATGTGCGGGTTGATACTGTTCTACTTTACGCTATGGCGGATAACGGATAACAATTTCATTCCGTCACTGGTACTTTTCATATATTTAACAAATTACTTCGTATATTGGTACCCGAACTTGCCTATGGCGGAGAATCTGACTTTGACACTATTTATTGCCGGGTTATTTCTTCTTACTGCTAAGCTATCTCTTAAAAATTCGGTTCTGGCGGGCATTTTGGCCGTAGGTTTTTACGGAGCGAAATATGCAAATATAACGCTATCAATCGTTTTTGAAATAAGTTATTTAGCAAAAACAATTCTCGGAGCTTATCCGCAATTGCTTAAAAAACACCCGGTGAAAAAAAATATCAAACCGATCCTTTATTTTTTTATTTCGGGTACAGGAACTCTAATTCTTTTTTTTCTGGCTGAATACTTGATCCGGGGCAGCAGCGTATTTGAAAAAATACAATATTTAATGATGCCACTTTTTTTAACAGGCGGAGGAAAAGCGGCGGAAGTTGTTGCAACAAATCCCTGGTTTTCTTATACATATTTCGACAAGAATTTTGATATTTATTCAAAAGCCCTGATGGGGGAGCCGATGAGATTTCTCTGGGATTTTACACCTCTTTTACCTTCATATATTGCAAAAATGAGTTTGGCCGGACTCGTCATCGGATTGATATTCAAGGGATGGAGATTTGTAAGTCTTTATTTGCTCGGATTTATCATTCTTCCGGTTATTTTTCTGTCAACTTTTTATACAGCAGATGCTAGATATATTTATCACGTTATTCCGGCAATGTTATGCGGACTTGGTATTTTTCTGGCAATAATTAAAAGACAGACGGATAGAAAAAAAATAAGTTGGTTTTTTTATATTCTATTGGGCGCATTTTTTCTTTTCTATGCTTATTCAAACTTTCCGAGAATTAAATATCAGGTTGCTATGAATTTAAGACACAGTGAAACTCCCTGGAATTATTTATCTGTCAAAAATTTTAATGAATTCTTTGCGGTAAATAATAATTTATCCGAAAAACCCGTTCTGATTACGGCAATGCCTCCTTATTATATAGATTTTTTATCCAACTCTAATTACAAGCTGCTGCCACTATCAACAGAACAGGAATTTTCAAACAGCAGGAATATTGTTTGGGGAGAAGAGGACTATAAAGATTTTCTGAAAATATATGAAAAATATTTAAATGCCGGAAGGCAAGTTTATGTAACAAATGCGGGTTTGGGAAATCACGCATTTCTGTACAGGGATTACAACAAGTTAAAAGACAACTTTGATATTAAATTAGTCAAAGAGGGGTGTCTTAATACCTGTGATATTTACGAATTATCTTTGAAGGAAAGATGAATCCCCTGAAAAAAATATTTAAGTATTTCCTTGTTTGGAGAATGCTTTTATTCCTGCCTGTTGGTCTAGGAATTCTGCTTTTAAATTACGGCAGTTCTTATCCTTTTTTTGAAATTACTTACTACAAAGAGTTACCGGAAATACTGAGCAATAGTTTATTCAAAGTCTGGGCCAATTTTGACGGTGTGCATTACTTAAATATTGCATCCTCGGGTTATATTACCGAGGCAAGATTTTTTCCGCTATTTCCGTTGTTAATCTATATACTAAGCATTGGGAATTTATGGTTTCCTTTGACTTTTATAACAGCAATAATACTGCCTAATTTTTTATTTTTAGGTGCCCTACTGTTATTTTATAAACTTCTTAAACTTGATTACTCCGAAAAAATTTCATTGGGTTCAGTAAAATATCTTCTTTTTTTCCCAACCGCTTTTTTCTTTACATCAGTCTACTCTGAAGGATTGTTTTTACTTCTATTATTAAGCTCATTTTACTTTGCCAGAAAACAAAAATGGATCTGGTCTATTCTTGCCGCAACATTGCTTTGTACGACTCGCTTTGTAGGAATCTGCATTATTCCCGCGTTGATTTACGAATTCTTACAGTCAAATAGACTGTCTTCATTTAAAGAATGGATAAAGTTATCTGCAATTATTTTTGTAATCCCGGCCGGACTGCTGATGTATGCGCTTTTTAATTTTTACAAATGGGGAAACTATCTCTATTTCTTAACTGCACAAACCGAGCTGGGCAACAGCAGGACCTCAACGGCATTAATATTGCCTCCGCAGACTCTATTCAGATATTTGAAAATATTAAAGTCTTTGCCTCCGACGATATTTGAATGGTGGATCGCTCTGATTGAAATTTTAAGTTTTGTTTTCGGCGGTTTTTTGCTTTACATCGCCTGGAGAAAAAAAGTTAGACCTTCTTATCTAATATACGGATTATTAGCTTTTTTTATACCGGTTTTAAGCGGTACTTTTTCGGGGCTCCCCAGATACTTACTTGTAGTCTTTCCTGTTTTTATCGGTATTTCATTACTTAAATCGGATACAATTAAGAAAGCATATATGGCGGTAGGGGCAACACTGTTTTTTATACTTTTAATGTTTTTTACGAGAGCATATTTCATAGCATGATAATCTTTTTGATACTTATTTTAGGAATTATATTGCGGGTTATAAATCTTAATCAAAGCTTGTGGCTTGATGAAGCAATATCCGCATTAGCAGCAAGGGATTTCTCTTATCAGGGAATAATTTTCGATTTCTTAAGAATTGATAATCATCCCCCGGTTTTTTATCTGCTGCTTAAGGCTTGGGGTCAGATATTCGGATTTACCGATATAAATCTACGCTTTTTGCCGGTTATCCTGGGGGTCTTATTAATTTACGCAGTTTTCAGAATCGTTTCAGCTATATCCGGAAATTCAAAAACTGCGGTTATTTCAGCACTTCTCACAGCCACATCTCCGCTGCTTATTTATTTTTCCCAGGAGTTAAGAATGTACATACTGATAACATTACTTTGTTCGATACAAACTTATGTCTACTTGCAGCTAATAAAAAAGAATAGATTATTTTACTGGGGTTTATTCTCCGCTTTAGGTTGTCTGATTTTTTTCTCTGATTACATTACAGTTTTTTTCCTGCCTGTATTTTTAGTGTACCCTCTGGTTGTTAAAAATTTCAGATTACTCAGGAATACTATGTTAAGTTTTTTGCCTCTCCTGGTTTTATTTATTTTCTGGTATCCGTATTTTGATGCTCAGCTCTTAAAGAATAAAGAGCTCGTCAGTATTTTTCCCGGATGGGGATCAGTTGTCGGTGGAGCGACGTTTAAGAATTTAATAGTTGCCTGGATGAAATTTATTTTAGGAAGAATCTCCTTTGAGCCGAAAATTCTATATTACGGACTGACTGCGGTTTTTTCTCTTCCGGTTATCTATAGTTTATACCGGTCTATCTCTGAATTTAAAAAAAATCTTCTGATTTGGCTTTGGTTTCTTTTTCCGGTTATTGCCGGATTCCTCTTTTCATTTTTAATACCGGTTTTTAATTATTTCAGATTTATCTATGTTTTACCTGCAATGATTATTTTGGTTTCTTTAGGGTTGCAAAATATTTCTAGAAAACCTAGATATTTGCTGACAGGATTATTAATCGCGGGAAGCATAGCAGGTCTTCTTATTTATTATCTTGATCCATCCCAGCAAAGAGAGAATTGGCGCCAGGCTGTCGGATTTTTGGAACAAAATGCGGGTAAAGAAGAGATTGCAGTATTTGAATTTTTTGAACCCTTCGCGCCTTATAAGTGGTACTCGACGGGAAAAACAGATGCTGTGGGTGCAACAAATTCCTATCTTGCCGATAAGAATAAAACTTACGAAAAGCTCGGAAAAGCACTGAAAGATAAAACCGGTGTTTATCATTTTGAATACTTAAGGGATCTCACTGATCCGCAAAAATTTGTAGAACAAAAAATAGCTGATGAGGGTTTCAGAAAGGGGCAGGTTTATAACAATTTCTATAACATTGGACAGATTACGTATTGGTCAAGGTAATTTATGAAACGGCTTTTACTGGTTTTCATATTTATTTTATTTTGGATAATTCCTTTAAGTACTGTTGAGGCAAATCAAGACCAACAAGTATGTCCTAACCGCTACCTAACTTTAATTAATCCGGTAAGAAGCAGAGATCTATGGAAAGACAAAAACCTGATCCATCTTCGTAATCAATACAATATTATTAGAAGCCACAATTTTCCCGCAACTTGGTTATTACAATACGACACATTAAATGATTCGGAATTGATCCGTGAGATAAGGAATTTTGACTCGATCCAAGAAATCGGTGTTTTTTTGGAAGTTAGCAAGAGTTTGGCAGATAATGCCCGAGTGATTTACGCTCACGATAAACCTTGGTATAGCCCTGGTTCTGTTTTTCTGTCAGGCTACACACAATCTGAACGGCGCAAAATAATTGATACCCTTTTTGAAGATTTTAAAAAGGAGTATGGGTTTTACCCCAAATCTGTAGGAGCTTGGTGGATAGACTCCTACTCTTTAGATTACTTAAAACAAAAGTACAGGATAACCTCGGCATTAATTGTTGCAGATCAAAAAACAACCGATCACTATGGGGTTTGGGGGCAATGGTGGGGGGTTCCTTACTATCCTAGTAAGGCAAATATTTTAGTACCGGCCGATGGTGCGGACTCAAAATTGGATGTAGTAGTTTTGCAATGGGCGCAAAGGCATCCCGTTCTGGCTTTCGGCGAGGATTTCAGATCATCTTACTCTCTCCAGGCAAATGACTATAAATTGCTTAATAAAGATACCGAGTTTTTTAAGGAATTGGTTAATATTTATTTAGATTGTAGAAATCCGGTTGGCCAAATTACCATAGGAATTGAAACTGGTATGGAAAGTATAGGTTTTATTGATGAATATAAAAACCAACTAGACTACTTAAGAATTCTAAGCGGTATAAAGGCTTTAACAATGCAGGAATTCGCTGGTGCTTTCAAAAAAAATTATCCAGATTTTCCCAGATCTGCCGTAATCGGATCGGGAAAATCCGTATGGGATATGAATACAGAGAGAAGAGAGAATAAGACATTTAATGAGACTATAATTTATAACAAGAATAAAGCTTTTAAGGATTATTTTATTGCTGATAAAGCGGAATTTTTAGATAGAAAGTTAGATAACAAAATAACAAAAAGTACGGAAAATAATAATCTTTACATAATACTGATTCTACTTATAACTCCATTAGTCTTAGTTAGGAAAAAAATGATCACTGTTTGGATAACTTCACTTATGTTTCTGGTTGCAGGGTATGGATTGTTGTTAAAATCATACACACTCTACGGATTTAATATTTATTACGGGCCAGTCGTGAGAAATCTCCCTCTTGTAAAAATGGCTGTTTTGATTGCGATTCCAATTTTGTTTTTCTTAGTCTATAAAAAACTAAAAGATAAGAATAGATTGCTATTGTTCATTTGCCCACTTACTTTTGGTCTTGATGTGCTAGTCAAAAATGTCAGAATTTCCTGGATATCGGAGAGGTTATATTTGGGGTTTTTAACAGACCCGCTACATTTTATAGGCGTTGCTTTGGATAAGTCCTTTGGTTTAAGTTTTGTAAACACCGATTTTCCTGCGTACATTGCTGAGAGCTTACTTAAATTGAGTTATAACAAAGTGTGGGAAAATCCTATTCTGGCTCTTCTTGTCTATCCATTGATTCATCTTTTGTTAGGATTGGTAATTTTCTGGATACTGACCAAACTACCAAGAAAAATTCAACAAGTTCTGCTGGTTATTCTAGGCCTGTTATTTATTTTGCATTTTAGAGATCTGATTTTAGCTGATCCTAGAATAGCTCAACAAATATTATGAAAATTTTTTTCTTCAATCTTACGAATAATTGGGTTTTAATTTTAGTACTTCTGGTTGCTTTTATTGTTAGATTCTATGATTTTCCGAACAGAATTACTTATGGACCTGAACAAGCTATTTCATTACTAGTATCAGCTGATTATATAAATGATAAATTTTCATTATTGGGATTGCCGAGTACCCAAAGGACGACCAGTCAGGGGCACATAATCTTCTATCCTCCCGTATTTAATTACAGTTTGATCCCTTTAATTTTGATATTTAACTACAAGGTGATTCCAATAACAGCCTATTTTGCAATTCTAAATGTTGCAACCGGAATCTTGGTTTTCTTTGTAACGCGTAAATTCTTCGGTAAAAACGCAGGGTTATTTGCCTCGGCAGTATTTCTGTTCAATGATTTAATGATCTACCATTCACTTTTTATTTGGAGCGTAAACTACCTGCCCTTCCTCGGAATTCTGATTCTTTACCTTTGCATCAAAATTTTTAAGAAAAAATCTGTGGCGTCAGATAATTTTATCTTAGGGCTTCTGGCTGGACTTTCGTTCGGTGTTGAATACTTATATTTGGTTACCGTATTTTTGCTTTTTATATTCCTGATAATTTTTTCAAAAAAAAGATTTATATCGCTAATACTTTTTCTGGCAGGGGGTTTACTGAGTTTGCTGCCAACCGTTATTTTTGATATTAACCACGGGTTCTATCATCTGAAAACTCTCTGGCAGTATTTTCTGGATACGCTATTTTTACCCTCGCAAAGTAAAATTACTTATTATCATTTCCTATATCTTTGGCCGGTTGGATCCTTGGTTCTCGGGATACTTCTTGCAAAAATTTACAGTAAAAGTAAATTTCCCGCCTTAATTCTAATGGCTCTGATAATTTGTTTGGGATTATTTTCTTCCCGGGTTTCCTTTTCTTCACCTGTCGGTATGTATCCTGGTTTAAATTACGGAAAAATAGAAGATGCCGCGAACATAATATCAAAGGATAACCCACAAGATTTTAATGTTGTTATGACATTTGATTTTGATTCAAGAGCGCATCCTCTCAGATATCTGTTGAGATATAATCACGGATTTAACCCCCTGGGAGTAGAGGATTATCCTAATGCCCGAAATCTATATGTATTCACGGTTAATGATTATCCTCTCAAAACAGCCTCTTTGTGGGAGATATCATCTTTTGGCGGGTCTTCTGATGTGAAATTAGGCGCCCCTGGAGGCTTTTCAGTCTACAAAATTCTTAAATAGTGTCTGCTACAATATAGGTGTGAAAGTCGGACTGGATATCTCTCAAATAATACATCCCGGAGGCGTGGCTAACTATACTAAGAATTTGGCCCGCGAACTACAGAAAAACCGGGATTTGGATATGGTTTTTTTCTTTTCGGCTTTCAGACAAAGCTATAGAGGCGGGCTGAAAAATGTTAAAAAGTTTAAACTGCCCCCGAGCTTATTTGAGGTTTTGTTCAACAGAATAAGAAATGTTCCCATAGAAAAATTCATCGGATCTGTTGATATTTTTCATTCCTCCGATTGGGTACAGCCTCCGTCTAAAGCTAAAAGGGTTACGACTTATCACGACGCAATCGCCTTAAAATACCCTCACTGGTCGCATCCGAAAATTGTAGCTGTCAACAAACGCAGGATAAAACTTGTGGAAAGCGAGATCGATAAAGTTATAGCGGTTTCCAATTCGACAAAAGAAGATTTGCTAGAAGTCTCAAATCTTAAACCCTCGCAGATTGAGGTAATTTACGAAGGTGTATCGGATAATTTTAAACCTGCAACTGAATCTGAGAAAAAGATATTCAAATCCAAATATAAATTACCTGAAAATTTTGTATTGGCAATCGGAGGGATTGGAGAGCGCAAAAATTTAAAAAGAATAAGCGAGGCGTGTAAGGATTTGAATCTGGTTATCAGTTTTAAGGATTTGCAGGTGAGTGAGGATGAGTTGCCGCTTCTTTATTCCTCGGCGGATGCTCTTGTTTATACCACCCTTTACGAGGGCTTCGGTTTGCCGATTCTTGAGGCTTTCGCCTGTGGAACTCCTGTTATAACCTCAAATATTTCTTCAATGCCTGAAATTGCCGGAGACGCAGCTCTTCTAGTGAATCCTGAGAGTACGGCGGATATCAGAAAAAAAGTTGAAGAAATTTTAAATGATAAAAGTATAAAGGAGGAATTGATTAAAAAAGGAAGCAGGCGGGCAAAAGAATTTACCTGGGATAAAACAGCCGCAAAAACATTCGAATTATATAAAGGGTTATTATGAAGAAAAATATCTGGATTGACGGTTACGAAGCAAACGTTCCGCAAAGAGTCGGATCGGGACAGGTGGCTTTTGAGCTTTTAAAAAATATTGAAAGGCAGGATAGGGAAAATGATTACACCGTTCTGCTTCCCCGCAAACCTATGGGGGATTTACCGGAAGAACGGGAAGGCTGGAAATACAAAATTCTCTGGCCGGGAAAACTTTGGACAAGATTGACAATACCTGCATACTATAAAATCACCAAACAAAAACCCGATATTATTTTTTCCCCTACCCATTACACACCGGTTTTTACCAAAGCGAAAATTGTTCCGGTTATTTTTGATTTATCTTTTTTGCATTTTCCTGAAATGTTTAAAAAAGACGATCTGTTTAAATTGACAAACTGGACAAAAGAGACTGTCGGGAAAAGCAGTCAGATAATTACAATTTCCGATTCAACTAAGAAGGATCTAATAAAAAGTTACGGACTCGCTCCGGGTAAAATAACCGTTGCTTATCCCGGTTTTAATGAAGAGATATTTAAGCCTCAGACGGATAAAGAAGAGATAGAAAAAATAAAATCCGAATACGGAATTTCCGGGGACTACATTATTTATATAGGGACAATACAGCCCCGTAAGAATCTGATCAGATTAGTCAGGGCGGTTTCAAAAATAGAGGGGTTAAAATTGGTGATTGCGGGGAAAATTAAAGGCTTAGGGAAGCAGGGCTGGATGAATGAGGAGATCTTAAACGAGCCTAAAAGACTTAAAATCGGGGACCGCGTAATATTTACCGATTTTGTACCCACTGAAAAACTTCCTTGCCTTTTGGCCGGGGCTAAAGCTTTCACACTCGTTTCACTTTGGGAGGGATTCGGTATTCCGGTTGTTGAGGCTATGGCCTGCGGGATTCCGGTGATCGTTTCTAATGTTTCATCACTTCCCGAAGTTGCCGGGGATGCCGGAATTCAGGTTAATCCGGAGTCTGAGACCCAGATAGAACAGGCAATCAGATTGTTGGTTACCGATAAAAAACTCCAACAAAGACTGGCCAAAAAAGCCCTCGGACAGTCTAAAAAATTCTCCTGGGCGAAAATGGCGGAGGAAACAGTTGAAGTTTTAAACGGAGTCTGATTCTGATAATTTTCTTCTTTACGGTAATATCTGTATAATGAATTATGCTTTATTCTGAGCACGTATATTTTGATTCAACTGGATTCGGGTTTAAAGATAAGATGGGTAAAAAACTTTCGGCCGTATCCGCAATCGGAAAAATAACCGGACGGCTTTTCAGCTATGTTGAAGACCTGGATCTTTTTTTTCTGAGACTCTTAGGTTGGTTCCCGCTGCATTCAGTTAGGATTTTAGCTTATAAACTTGACGGAGTTAAAATCGGTAAAAAAGTTCACATCCATATGGGAACTCAATTTTTTGATCCATCAAAAATTGAGATAGGGGAGGGAGCGATCATCGGGCAGAATGCTTTTTTGGACGGGCGCGATAAGCTGGTTATCGGTAAGTATGTCGACATTGCTTCGGATGTTTTAATTTACAACTCCGAACACGATATTAACTCTGATGATTTTAAACCCGTTTCCGCTCCCGTTGAGATCGGCGACTATGTGTTTATCGGCCCCAGAGTGATAATTTTACCGGGGGTTAAAATAGGCAGGGGAGCGGTAGTCGGTGCCGGAGCAGTTGTTACAAAAGATATCGGCGAATTCGAAATTGCAGGAGGTGTACCCGCGAAAAAAATCGGTGAGCGGAGAAACAAGAATCCCGAATATATTTTGGGCAGATCGAGACTATTCCAATGATACTTAAAAAACTACTTGTTCTGATTTTTGTAATAGGACTTATTTATCTTGTCTGGCCGGGACCTGCCTCAATAAACGAAATTCCTGAATTAGCAACCTCATTGAAATCTGATGAACCCGGAGATACGACCCAAAACAAGAATATCGCAGCCTATTTTTCCAACAACAGACGGAAAGAAGTGACAGGCTTTTATTCCGGACAATTCGGATACCTGAATTTTTTAGGTTTTAAAATACCGCCTATAAGAATGAATCTTCCTCCCGAGGAAGCTTTTACTTATATCCGCGACCAGCAACCCAGCACTTATTTGGAGCAATTTACATATCCTTTCCGCGACAGTTTATACGTAAACGGATTTGAGCCTTTCGATGAGAAAGGTAAAGAGTACAGAAAAGGCGCGACTCAAATTAATATAAAAGGCTCCTATTATCTCAGCAAAACGACAGTGCGCTATTACGGCTCATCAGTCGCCGTAAGAGTATTTCTGTATATCTTAGCCTGGGTATGTATGATTTTGATTTATAAACTGTTCAGGAAAGCACTTAGCGATAAATGATCAGCGTCAGTATTGTTTCCTATAACACCAGCAGTTTGCTGGAAAAAACCCTTAAGAGACTGGAAGATCAGGATATGAAGAGGCCGGAAGTTTGGGTTGTTGATAATCAATCCTCAGACGGTTCCGCACAGATGGTTAAAAAAAAGTTTCCGTGGGTAAAACTTATTGAACCGGGTAAGAATTTAGGATTCGGAGCGGGTCAGAACCTGGCTTTAAAAAAAATTAAATCGCCTTTGGTTTTACTTCTTAATCCGGATACGGAATTTTCAAATGATGCACTTTCAAAAATGGTGAAATTTATGAATGAAAATCCAGAATGCGGGATAGCGGGAAGTAAATTGGCAGATCAAAAAGGCCGTCTGGTATCAAACGGCGGATATCTACCTACGGGTATCCCTCTTTTATCCTGGCTTTTTAATCTCGATAAACTCGGTTTACCGAGTTTTCATATGGACAGCGAAGATTTTTATAAAAGTAAAAATGCCGGCTGGATAGGGGGGACTTTTATGGTTATACGCAAAGAAGTCCTGGAAAAAGCGGGATACTTTAACGAGGACTACTTTATGTATTTTGAAGATGTTGATCTTTCTTACCGTGCACAAAAAGAGGGATTTAAGGTTCTTTATAACCCTGATGTTGAAGTGGTCCACTATAGCGGGGCAAGTTCCGAGGATCCCCGGTTAACCCAGTGGCTGGGTGAGTTCAAAGGACTTCTGATTTTCAGCTACAAAAATATGGGTTCTCTATACGGATTTTTCGTCAGGGTAATGGTAGTTTTAGCTATATTATTGCGGATCGTATTCTTTGCTATTATGGGTAAATTGGATTACTCTAAAACTTACACAAAGATTCTGTTTAAATTATGACCAGAACACAAAAAGTGAAAATCTTATCGGTTCTTAAAGGACTGCCGAAGAAGTATAACGATATTTTATTTGCAGCAATGGTGGTTGTTGCAGTTTTTATACCTCTTTATCCGAAACTGCCTCTTTCCGTTGTTGAAGGGACGTATGTTGCAATAAGGCTTGAGGACTTACTTCTGTTTTTTGTCGGGCTTTGCTGGTTTGTCATTAACTTAACCCGGATGAAAAAAATCCTGAGGATGACAGTCACAAAATCTTTCCTCTTATTTTGGGTTATCGGGTTGATCTCGCTTTTCTCCGGGCTTTATCTGACCGAGTCGGTATCGAAAAACATCGGCCTGCTCCATACTCTGCGCAGAGTAGAATATATGCTGCCGTTTTTGATTGTTGCGACCACAATCCGAAACGTTTCCCAGGTAAAAGTATTTCTTTATTCACTATTTATTACAACCATAATCGTAACGGTATACGGATTCGGACAACTTTATTTTAATTTTCCGGTCATCTCGACCACTAACAGGGAATTCTCCAAGGGTTTAATACTTACGCTCACACCCGGAGCCCGGCCTAATTCTACCTTTGCCGGTCATTACGACCTGGCTGCGTATTTATCGATTGCTCTCGTGTTTGCGGGAACAATGTTTTTTTATTACAGAAAGCTTAAAGAAAAAGCTGCCATAGTCCTAAGCTCGCTCGCGGGCTTTGCGTTACTAGGTATGACTGCTGCGAGGGTTTCGTTTGTTGCGACAATTTTCGGTGTCGGATTGTCGTTTTTATTTCTAAAAAAACGCCTTCTTATCATACTGCTGATTGTCGCTTCAGTGGGTGCGGTTGCGGCAATTCCCCAATTAAGACACAGGTTGGTCGCGACCATTACTGTTAACTTGCTGGAGGGCGGGGGTCCTAAATATACTCCGGCAGAAAACGAAATATCCGACTTTACGCCGAGGGCAATCTCAATAGGTGAGGCCACAAAAACCGGTTCATTATATAATGCCACAGATTCGGCTCAAGCTACGGCAAGTGCCACAACAAAGCCCCAGGTTCCCGCGGATATTGCCCCCGGCGAGCCTGTAAACTATACCGAGCTTGGAGTTTACCGCTCGTTTAATATCAGGTTTGATGTGGAATGGCCGAGAGCAATCCGGGCATTTCAGAAGAATCCTATCTTCGGAACTGGCTATTCATCGATAACAATTGCAACAGATAACGATTATTTAAGAGCGCTGGGGGAAACCGGAATTGTCGGATTCCTGAGTTTGGCGCTGGTTTTCTTTATTTTGATAAAAAAATATATAAAAGCCCTATTCAGGCTGGCTAATTTTGAAAAATACTTTATTGTTGCAACGCTTTGTACCATTGCCGTGATGTTTGGAACTGCCGCGTTTATAGATATTTTTGAGGCTTCCAAAATTGCTGTTTTGTTCTGGATTATTTTAGGGGTAGCCTGGGGTATTGCCCATAATTATGAAGACAGTAAGTAGATTTTTTTCCAATCCGCTTTTATATCTTACGGCCGTATTAATTTTAGGTCTATGGCTCAGACTGTATAAAATAGATAACCCGATTGCCGATTGGCATTCCTGGAGACAGGCGGATACTGCGGCGGTTGCAAGGAATTTTTATCAGGAAGGGTTTAATCCGCTTTTTCCGAGAGGGGATGATATGTCCTCAATTTCAGAAATTAAACCCGAACTGAATTTGAACCGTTACCGTTTTGTTGAATTTCCGATTTACCCCTCGTTGGTTTATTTCGCCTATCTTTTAAACGGCGGAGTTGATGAGAGATTGGCAAGACTTGTATCGGTAATTTTCTCGCTGGGATCAATGATTTTTCTTTACCTAATTGTTAAGAAAAATTCTTCAACAATCCACGCATTATTAAGTTCATTTATTTTTGCCGTTTTACCTTTCTCCGTTTTTTATTCCAGGGTAACTTTACCTGAACCCAGTTTAATTTTCTTTTCTCTGGGGATGTTTTACTTTACCGATAGATGGATTTATGAAAATAAATTGAGAATTGGAATTCTCGCGGTATTCTTTGCAGCCTGTGCTTTTTTAACCAAACCGATGGCCGGATTTTTTTTGCTGCCGCTTATATATTCATACTTCAAAAAAGAGGGGTTAAGATTTCCTCACTGGCGTTATTTTATCTTCATAGTTCTCGCTCTGGCTCCTTTCGGGCTTTGGAGGTGGTGGATAATGAATTTTGCGGAGGGAATTCCGGCATCGAGCTGGCTTTTAAACGGTAACGGCATCCGATTAAAGCCTTCTTTCTTCCGCTGGATTGTCGGTGACAGGTTGGGCAGGGAAATTCTTTCAATTGCCGGTGGGGCATTTTTCTTCCTCGGGCTTGTTGTTAAACCTTTTGCGAAATCAAATTATCTGCTGCATCTACTTGTTTTATCATCGTTTCTTTACCTGGTTGTATTCGCTACCGGGAATGTTCAGCACGACTATTATCAGGCAATCCTCACGCCCGCTCTGTCAATTTTTGTAGCCCGCGGATTTTTACTTTTGTTTCAGGGACTGCCGTTTATTTTGCCGAGGATAATTTCAATGCCTCTGGCGATCTTTGTTTTAGCATTAATGCTTTATCTGACTTGGTATGAGGTTAAAGGACTTTACCAGATAAATAACTGGGCGATCGTTCACGGCGGTCAGGCCGCCGATAGGTTATTGCCTAAGGATGCACTTGTTGTTGCGCCCTATCAGGGCGACTCAGCGTTTCTATATCAAATTAACAGATCGGGCTTCCCCCAGGTTAATACGACAGTTGAGGAAATGATGCGTGACCAGAATATTACGGGTTATGTTTCAACGACCAATGATGCAAAAACCGCCTGGCTGGCAAAAAAATACAAACTTCTTGAAAAAACGGATGAATATATTATTGTTGATTTGAGTTCTTTAAATCCCGACTTCAAAGATATAAATTCTAAAGAGCCCTTATAAAGACTAGATGAAGATATTAATGCTGACTCCTTACCTGCCTTACCCTCCGACGTCGGGCGGGCAAATCCGTTCATATAATCTCATCAAAAAATTATCGGAAAATCACGAAATAACACTCTGTTCTTTAATCAAATTCGATTCGGAAGAAAAGTATGTTAATAAATTAAAACCGTTTTGCAAAAACATTTATGTTTTTAAACGCGCAAAAAAACCCTGGACATTTTCCAACATTGTTAACACCGGTTTTTCGGCGTTTCCTTTTTTGGTTATCCGGAATTTTTCCAGCGAGCAAAAAAAAGATTTGAAAAAAATTATAGCCAGTGAAAAATTTGATTTGATTCACGCTGAAACTTTTTATGTTTCCCCGCATATTCCGAAGACTGACATTCCGATAGTTTTAGTTGATCAAACCATTGAATATCAGGTCTACAGACACTATGCAAATAACTTCCGAATCCCTTTCTTAAGACCGCTTCTGATGCTGGATGTGATGAAAATCCGTTACTGGGAAACATATTTTTGGAAAAAGGCGGCGAGAGTAATTGCGGTTTCGGAAAGAGACGCAAAAGAAATGAAGCAGTTGGTCAAAGGCCTTAAAGTTACGGTTATCCCTAACGGTGTCGGGGAGGATTTAATCGAAAACGTTCCTCTTCACTTTAAAAAAACAATCTTATTTATGGGGAATTATGCCTGGCTGCAAAATATTGAAGCGGCACGAGTTCTGGCAAAAAAAGTATTTCCTAAGATTTTGGAAAAAATTCCGGACTGCAAATTAGTTATCGCAGGCCAGAATACGGGAAAGATATCGGATCTCAGAGATAAAAATATAGAGCTTTCCGATTTTGCCGTTGATGATATCGATTCGGTAAAAAAAGCCTATCAGGAAAACGGCATTATGGTAGCGCCTCTTTACGGCCCCGGGGGAACAAGACTTAAAATATTGGCGGCAATGGCTTCAAAAATGCCTGTGGTGACAACCGAGATAGGTACGGAAGGTATAGATGCCGTTAAAGGTGAATCAATTCTTATCGGCAATAATCCCGATGATCTGGCGGCAATGGCAGTCAAAGTAATACAGGACGCGGAACTTTATAAAAGGATTGCGTTAAATGCCAGAAATCTGGTTCAGACAAATTATTCATACAGCTCAATTGCCAAAAAACTCAGTGATGTTTATAAGGAAGTAGTGGAAAATCAGAAATGAAAGACCTGACAATTTCTATTATAAATTATAATTCAGGAGAGTATCTGAGTAAATGTTTATCATCAATCAAACTCGTAGAAAATGAAGCCAAAATAAAAGTCGTTGTTGTTGATAATAATTCGACTGATGAAAGTTTTAAAATAGCCAGGGAAAAATTCAGGGAATATGAGTTTATTGAAAATAAGGAAAACGTGGGATTTGGTAGGGCTCACAATCAGGTTCTCAGGCAATTAAAAACCGAATTCATACTGCTTTTAAATCCCGATTGTCTTCTCGAAAAGGGAGTCATAAAAAAAATTCTGGAGGATTTTGAAGATCCGCTTGTCGGGGCTGCAACCTGTAAAATTATTTTATCAAACGGCAAAACCGATATGACTGCGCACCGGGGATTTCCGACTCCGTATGCGTCTTTGCTTTATGTTTTGGGGAACGACAGTCTTTATCATTTAACGGGGAATAACCCCGAAGTCCTGCACGAAGTTGACGCAATTACAGGTGCATTTTTAATGACAACAAAAGATGTGTTGGATAAGTCTGGTCTTTTTGATGAGAAGTTTTTTATGTTCGGAGAAGACATCGATCTTTGTCTGCGTATAAAGAAAGCGGGATTTAAAGTAGTTTATGATCCGGAAGTGAAGATTATTCACTACAAAGGAATATCGCACGGACTTAAAAAACATTCAAAAGATTTATCCCCGGCAGGAAGGGAAACAAAAACCCGGGCTATGAATGCGTTTTACGATGCAATGCTGATTTTTTATAATAAACATTACAAAAAAAACTATCCTTTCTTTGTCAACTGGCTGGTTTATCTGGCTATTTACTTAAAGTGGGGAATGGCTAGAATCAGGATGAGTGTATAAATGGATATCTGTATAGACGCCAGGCTTATAAATGAATCGGGAGTAGGCAGGTATATCCGCAATCTTCTGGAAAATCTTCAGGTTATAGATCACAAAAACAAATATAAAATTTTATTGAAAAAGAGGGATCTGGGACGCTTTAAATTTGATGGGAACTTTACGGCGGTAGAGGCCGATTTTAATTGGTACTCCGTATCGGAGCAATTTAAGCTGCCGAAAATTTTAAATGATTTAAAACCTGATCTTGTTCATTTTCCTCATTTTAATGTGCCCGTTTTTTACAAGGGAAAATTTGTCGTTACTATCCACGACCTGATCCATCAGCATTTTACAATGAATAGGGCAACGACGCTTGATCCGCTTACTTATAAAGTTAAGCAGTTTGGCTACAGGAAAGTGTTCGATTTTGCTCTGAAAAAATCGCAGAAAATATTAGTTCCGTCGGAGTACGTTAAAAGTCAGCTAAAAAATGAGTGGGATATAAATAACGGAAGGATCATCGTAACAACTGAAGGTGTTGCTGATTCAATTCTTGAGATAAAGAAAAAAAGAGATAAAAAAATTCAAATTAAACTGCTGGGAAAAATCGGAATCACGGGAGAATATATATTTTACGTCGGTAATGCTCATCCGCACAAAAATATAGAGAGGTTAATAGGGGCTTTCAGAGAGCTGAGGAAATCAAATCCCGATCTTAAACTTGTTTTAGCCGGAGCGGATCATTATTTTTGGAAGAGAATAAAAGATCGTTTCAAGGACGAAGGCATTATTTACACAGGTTTTGTAACTGATGAGGTTTTGGTGGCGCTTCTGGGTAATGCCAAAGCTTTTGTGATGCCTTCGCTTGAGGAGGGATTCGGGATACCGGTACTTGAAGCATTTGCCTGTGGTTGCCCGGTTGTTTGTTCTGAAATCGGACCTCTTAAAGAAATAGGTGGAGAGGCCTGTGTATATTTTAATCCTAAAAACCAGGCAGATATAGCGGAGAAAATCACAAATGTGCTGACCAGCGGAAAATTAAGGGAGAAACTGGTAAAAGCCGGAACGGAAAGATACAAGGATTTTAGCTGGAGGAAAATGACTGAGAAGACGCTGGAAATTTATTTGGAATCCGGGAATGTGTGAACCTGTCTAACATTATGAAAACCCAGTGGAGGTTTATTTGACGTCTGATCTGATCTCCTTTGTTTAAGCCGGTCTAAGGGTCTGTAGGAACCACAGACTTCCTGCAAAGTCTCTCTACGGGTCAGGTCCGGGTACATAGCAAGGCAAGGAGGTTTTCCTTCCTCAACATTTTGAAATCCGCAATCATTGCACAAATCCCCCATACCAGGTCTAGGCTGGAAAGAATCTAGAGTAGTAGACCTATTAATGGGAAGTGCTTTGAGAATGGAACCTAATCGTTCGCTCATATTTTTTCAATTGCGCGGAGTTTAGCACTTCTGGATCGGGGGTTCAAATCAGCTTCTTCTCCGGTAGTCTCAACGGGTTTATCGGTTAAAATTTTCGCTGTCTTTTTTTCTTCCAGTTCACGGAAATAATTTTTAACAATTCTGTCTTCAAGCGAGTGGAAACTTATAACGATAATTCTTCCGCCGGGGTTTAAAACTTCAAAGGCGTTGGGTAGTGCCTCTTTTAAAGAATTTAACTCATCATTCACGGCAATTCTTAAAGCCTGAAATATTCTTGTCGCCGGATGAGTTCTGTCGGAAGGCGAGCGCCGCCTTACGGATAAAATAATATTTGCCAATTCGTTTGTACTTTCGATCAGCTTATTCTCGCGGTATTTTACAATTGCCCGGGCGATAGGTTTTGAGAAGTTTTCTTCCCCCAGTTTCAAAAATAATTCGGCAAGCTCTTTTTCGTAAAGACCGTTGATTAAATCCTTAGCAGATGCTCCTTTAGTCTGATCCATACGCATATCCAGCGGGGCATCAGCGTTGAAACTGAAACCTCTTTCGGCAATATCCAGTTGGTGTGTTGAAACACCAAGGTCAAACAATATACCGGCTACACCCGGAATTTTATTTTGGGATACGGCATCTTTAATATTCAGGAAATTGGTTTGGGCCAGTTTTAAATTACCCGAGTCAATATATTTTTTTAAGTTTGATGAAACTTCGCTGATTGCATCAGGATCAAGATCAATTCCTAAGACATTCCCTCCGTGCTCAAGGATTCCGGTTGTATGTCCGCCGCCTCCCAAATTACAGTCAACATACCAGCGGTCTTTTTTGACCTGCAGAAATTCCAGGGTTTCTTTCAGCATAACGGGAATATGGTAAGTGCTCATAGGGGTAATTATATGGTTAAATTGTTGAAAAAAGAAACTATACCCTATACGCTATACACAATGAAGATTGCCTTGGTTCACGATGATTTAATCCAATGGGGTGGGGCGGAAAAAGTATTAGCGGAAATTTCTAATATTTTCCCCGAAGCTCCTATTTATACTGCAATCGCTGATTTTAAAAACCCGTTTATCAAAAATAATTTCAAAAATAAGAAAATTATTACCTCCTTCCTTCAAAAAACCCCTCTTTTAAAACAGGTGTATAAACCCTTGATGCCCATTTACCCACTTGCTTTTGAGCAGTTTGATTTTTCAGGGTTTGATTTAGTTATTTCCCACACAACAAGATTTGCAAAAGCCATAATAACAAAACCTGATACAAAGCACGTTTGTTATATTCACACCCCGCCGAGATTTTTGTGGAATTTTAATAATGAAAAAACCCCGCAGATCCCTTTTATTAACACTTTCCGTAATTTTGATAAAGTTTTTGCGAGTCGGGTTGATTATTGGATTGCGGGATCGGAAAATTGCGCAGCGCGACTTAAATCCATATACGGAGTTGGATCAAAAGTTCTTTATCCTTTTGTGGGTACGGATGAATTTAATCCGGAGAAAAGTTTTCCGGGAGGTTATTATTTGATAATCAGCAGGCTGAATACCTACAAGAAAGTACAGATAGCGGTTAGCGCTTTTCATAATGAAAATAGAAAATTAAAGATTGTCGGCAGCGGCCCTCAGCTCGACTTGATTAAAGAAAAAGCCGGAAAAAATGTTGAGGTTTTAGGGAAAGTTGGTGATGATTTGTTGGAAAATCTTTTAGCCGGATGCAATGGACTAATTATTATGGCTGAGGAAGATTTCGGAATGACGGCAATCGAAGCACAGGCATTCGGGAAAGGTGTAATATGCTTCGGTAAAGGAGGAGTTTTGGAAACGGTAATAAACGGGGAAACAGGAGTTTATTTCAGCAGTCAAAATGCTGGTGCATTAAACGAAGCCCTCGATAAATTTGAAAAAATGAATATTGATCCGTCAGTTTGTTATAAAAACGCGGAAAAGTTTTCTAAGGAAAATTTTAAAGCCCGTCTTCTAGAATTGGTTAATCTTAAATAGATAAAAGGGGCTGGTTGAGTAGATTGTTGCAGATAACAGCCGAATAAACCGTTTTAGGATATAATTACGCTTATGTTTTACGATTCTATAAAAAGAATGATGGATATGCTGGGGAGTGCGTTGGGTTTAATAATGTTTTCCCCGCTTCTTTTGGCTGTCGCAATTGCCATAAAAATTGATTCTAAAGGTCCGATTATGGCGGATACCCCTATGCGTGTTGGTAAAAACGGTAAGCTTTTTAAAATGCATAAATTTCGTTCGATGGTAGTAGGCGCTCAGGATCTTCTTCAGAAAAACCCCGAACTTTTAAAAGAATACAAAAAAAACAGCTATAAACTTCATAATGACCCCAGAGTGACCAACGTCGGAAAGTTTATCAGGAAATTTTCCATTGACGAATTCCCTCAGTTTTTTAATATTTGGAGAGGGGAAATGAGTATAGTCGGTCCCCGCGCCTATTATCCTTTTGAGCTTGAAGAGCAGCAGAAAAAATATCCGAAGTCTCGCGATTTTGTAAAAATTATTTTATCATCAAAGCCCGGGCTAACCGGTGTTTGGCAGGTATCTGGGCGTTCTCAGATCAATTTTGATAAAAGGGTTGAGATGGATGCACAGTATGTTCAAAGAAGGTCAGTTTTTTATGATATCTATCTTATCTTAAAAACAGTACCCGCTGTACTTTTCGGGCGGGGTGCAGTCTGAAATTTGAAAAGACGGAAAATTTTCATTACAATAAATCAATGCCCTTACTCAATCTGAACAAGAAACTCGACAGGCAAGATAGAATCTACGGCAAAAAAACGGGAAATCTTAAAGGTCTCTGGAAAATTTTAGCTGGTGTTTTGATAGTTATTGCTCTTATCTATTTCCCCATCCGCGGTGTTTATTCTTCCGGCAAGAAAATGATCGCCGGTGCAAGGATAATGAGTGAAGCGGTTAAAAATAATGATCTCGAGGGAATAAAAAAAGGACTGAGTGAGGTTAAGGCGGGGAATTCTTCCTTAAATACCTCTTTAAACTTTCTAATCTGGATGCGGGTTATTCCTTTTGTAGGAGGATATTATGCGGACGCGTCGCACTTCTCGAAAGCAGCCCAATACGAGCTTCAGGCAACCGAGGTCTTAGTCAACAGTCTTGATCCATATAAAAATGAGCTGGGACTTAACGGTCAGCCTACACCGGGACAGGATAAGGTTGCTCAGCTTGTCAGAATCCTTGATAAGGTGCTTCCCCAGATAGATAAGGTGGAGCCTGAACTGAAAAAAGCTGCCGATGAAGTTGCCTCCGTTGATGTTAATAAATATCCGGAGACATTCGGCAGATACAGGTTAAGAAGCCAGGTTGAGACGGGTAAGAATTTCATTACCGGCGCTCATTACGCAGTTACGCAAGCGAAAGATGCATTGCTTCTTGCGCCCGCTGCTTTAGGTGAGCCGTCCAAGAAGACATATCTGATGATTTTCCAGAATGATAAAGAATTACGGCCAACCGGAGGATTTATGACGGCTTATGCGTTTTTGACTCTGGATAAAGGAAGAATCTCTTCATCTACTTCGGATGACATATACAGACTTGACGAAAAATTACTAAAAGTCTGCAGGTCCAAAATCTGTCCGCTTACACCACCCGCACCGATTGTTAGATATTTACCGGAGGCTAACGGTAAACCCAGAACTGCCTGGTCAATGCGTGATTCAAATATGTCTCCGGATGTCCCTACATCAATGAAGCAGTTTGAGAATATGTATAACCTATTGGGGGAAGGATTGCCTTGGGATGGGGTTATCCTGATTGATACTCACGTTGTTGAGGAATTAATCAAAATCACAGGGCCTATTGAGGTTTTCGGAACAACATATTCGGCCGATAAGGATCCAAGATGTAATTGTCCAAACGTGATTTACGAACTTGAGGCATATGCTCAAATAATCGAAAAAGGTCAGGAAGACAGAAAGGCTATTTTGGGAACATTAATGCAGCAGATTTTGGCCCGATCTTTAGGTGCGGCAACAGAGAAAATGCCGGAGTTTATCAATGCCGGTGTGAAACTTGCCCAGGGCAAGCACTTAATGTTTTATATGCACGATCAGAAACTGCAGGAGGCTTTAAATAAGCTTGATTGGACAGGACTAATGAAACCTTATACCTATGATTACCTGATGATTAATGATTCTAATTTCGCCGGGGGGAAAACGAATTTGTATGTTCAGGACGATGTAAAACTTGAGATAAATATAGATAATTCAGGGAAAGTTAAACATAAATTAACTATTAATTACAGAAATCCCGAAGAATACAAAGTCTGGCTGAATGGTATTAACAGAACCTATGTAAGGGCTTATGTGCCAAAAGGTTCAAAATTAACCAATTCAAAAGGTTCTGAAAATGCCGTAACAACTATTGAAGATGACTTAGGCAAGACAGTATTTGAGGCGTTTGTTCAGGTACGGCCAGGGAGCTCCAGAGAGTTGATTTTTGAATATGAGTTACCTCAGCCGGTTTCGGGTAAGGATTACGACTTAACTGTCCAAAAACAACCCGGTACGAGGGATTTTGACTATTCCATATATATAAACGGCGCGAAGAAAGAGCAGTTTAAACTGGATAGCGATAAAATCCTAAAGTACTCCATTTAAAGCGAATACACGGCAACTTTATTTATTTTTATCATTCGACTATAATCTTATAGTAAATTATGCTAATCTCCGGACAGGCTGAGGTCGAAAAAAGAATAGGCAGTGTTGGGCTTGACCCCGCACTTTTAGATAAACAACCGTTAAGCCGCGGGAGCCACCATATTGTTTATAAATACGACTTTTCAAGCGAAAAACCTAAGGTTGTTAAATTTCCGACCCGCCCACCCTTCGGACTGGAAGCATCGTCCGGTAGAGAGTTAAGAGATCTTACTTTAGTAAGAGGATACTTCGGGCATTTTTTTACCGAAAGCGAAGTCCTCGCATCCGGATCCGACTACTGTTTGATCAGTGATTATATAGACGGGAGACCTCTGGAAGCAGCTGATGCGATAAGCAGGCCTTTGGCGGGTAAGGTGAGAAGTGAGCTTGAAGAAATAGTCGGTATCAACAGAGAATTGGTTGACAGAGAAGGATTTTGTCTGGATTTAATGGGCATACAGGGTTTGGTGGATTTCTTTGCCAAAACCGGGATTTCAAGATCGGCACAGAGATTGGGCAACGTCCTTATCCCGCACAATTTTTCCTCAGGAAATTTAGGAATAGTTGACTATGATTTAATACCGCTTAGAGGACAAAACGGCAGGATGAGCAGCATTTATATGCTGGCACTGCCTTTTGAGAGAGCGGTAGTGCGCAGGTTTGGAATAGAAATGTAGTTCGGTTTTATTGATAGTAGTAAACTTGGGGGTATGGCTTCATTAACTGTTGAGGGAATTATTTTAAAACGGTCCAATTTCGGTGAGGCGGATAGAATGATTACCGTTCTGACGAAAAATTTAGGAAAAATCTCCGTTGTAGCAAGGGGTGTAAGGAAGATTACCTCAAGAAGAGCCGGAAATGTTGAGCTATTAAACCTTGTCCGAATCGGGTTATTTAAAGGAAAAGGATACACCTTAACCGAAGCCGAAAGTATCGAAACTTTTCCGAGAATTAAATCGAATCTGGCTACAACAACAGCCGCTTTTCATATATTGGAACTTTCCGGAAGACTTCTTGCGGAAAATGATCCGAATTTCAGAGCTTATGATTTAATCAAGGAAACGCTTTTGAGGATGGAGGACACCCCCCGGCAGATAATCTTGCGGGCGTTTGAAATTAAGCTTTTAAACCTGTTGGGGTTTTTCTCAACTAAGGCTCTTCCCGGAGTTGACGGGGATATGAAAGAGTTAATCGGAAAATTGCAGACTTCAAGTTATGACCAGATCGGACTGTTCAAGGTAGATTCCGAGCGTATTGTAGCTTTGGAGGCCGTTTTACGATATTATATTGAGCAAATACTCGAATCCAAGCTGAGAAGTGCGGACGTAATGAAACAAACTAAAAATGGATAATCAGAATCAGACAGGCAACTTAATGGAAAAAATCGTAGCTCTTTGTAAAAGGCGAGGGTTTATCTATCCCGGATCCGATATTTACGGAGGACTTGCCAATTCCTGGGATTACGGACCGGCCGGAGTTGAACTGAAAAACAATGTTAAACAGCTTTGGTGGAAAAGGTTTGTGAGAAGCCGGGACGATATTGTCGGGATAGATGCCTCCTTAATTATGAATCCTAAAGTTTGGGAAGCCAGCGGTCATATCGCAAATTTCTCGGATCCTTTAGTTGAGTGTAAAGTCTGTCACGCCAGATTCCGCGCCGACCAGGAAGACTTAATAGCGCAACATACAGCGACTCACGAGGGAAAAGTTGAATGGACGGAACCGAAGCAGTTTAACTTGATGTTTAAGACTTTTATCGGTCCGGCGGAGGATCAGGCAAATGTGGCATTTTTCCGTCCTGAAACCGCTCAGGCGATGTTTGTAAATTTTAAAAATGTTTTGGATTCAACGCGGGTTAAATTTCCTTTCGGAATTGCCCAGATAGGAAAGGCATTCAGAAACGAAATAACACCGGGTAATTTTATTTTCAGAACGCGTGAATTCGAGCAGATGGAAATAGAATATTTCTTTACTCCTCCTAAAGAAGATAAGGAGTGGGAGGTTGTGTTTGAAGACTGGAGAAAAGAAATGGTTGCCTGGATGGAGTCTGATTTGGGGCTGGATATGAAAAAAGTTTCCGAGTATGAAGTTCCCGAAAAAGACCGGGCCCATTATTCGAAACGGACTATAGATTTTATGTATGAATTTCCCTTCGGTGTTTCCGAGCTTTACGGATTGGCTTACAGAACGGATTTTGATTTAAAAAACCATCAGGAAAATTCGGGTCAGAACTTAAAATACCGCGACCCCCAGACAAACGAGGAATACTGGCCTCACGTGATTGAGCCTACCTGGGGAGTCGACAGATCTGTTTTGGCCGTTCTTCTGGACAGTTATAAAGAGGAGGAAGGGAGAGTTTTCCTGAAGCTGAAGCCTTCACTGGCGCCCTATAAGGCGGCCGTATTTCCTCTGCTGCATAATAAGCCGGAGCTGGTTGATAAAGCCCGGGAAATATATAAGGTTTTGAAAAGAGATTATTCGGTGGCCTGGGATGACAGGGGAAATATCGGAAAAAGATATGCCTCGCAGGATGAGATCGGAACACCCTATTGTATTACTGTTGATTTTGATACACTGGAAGATGAATCGGTTACCATCCGTGACCGGGATACGGCTAAGCAGGAGAGAGTGAAGATTTCCGAGCTAGCCGGATTTATTGCCCGAAAAGCGGATTAACTGTCTAAAATGGATCAGCTTAAAAAATTCTTCTCCAATAAAATAAATTTTGCTCTGGTTGTCATTTTACTTTTAATTCTCGGCGGTGCCGGATTTGGCGTCAGTAAATATCTGGAGGTTAAACCGGAAAATTTACCTACAGAGGAAGTTGATCTCTCTTTCGCTCCCGAAGGACCTTACGCAATTCTGGAACCGCGCCGAGACGGCAATGCCATTAATCTGAATATTTATAGAGTGGCCGCATATGATTCAATAAATTACGAATTATCCTATCAGTCATCCGGATCAACTGCTGATGAGGGGGTGGGAAACATCGACCGCGGTGTTCAAGGAACTATTGAGGCTAAAGATAAGAGAAACGAATACAGACAGGAAATTTTGTTCGGAACCTGTTCTAAACCGGATACATTTATTATTGCCAGTTGCGTTTTTGATAAGAATGTTGAAAACGGAACATTAATACTGAAAATTAAAAAGCCGTACCAGCGCGGAGATAAAACGAATGTCGTTTATAGGATGGTAACAGGTTGGCATTTACAGAAACCTGATGTTGCTTTGGGACTAGTAACCTCGGCAGACAATCATTTCCAATATAAGACTGCCGCACCAGAAGATGAGTTGTCGCTGATCGGCTACACTATGGTTAATGATTTAACCGGTGCGCCTAAACTGCCTCAGGGTAAAAGTGCTTTAGGTAAGGTCTATGCTATGAATTTGCCTACGGCTAAAGTTTTTCCGGCCGGTGATTTAACAATAGAACTTATTGATAATGCGCCTTCAGGTGCTCAGATAGGCAGATATAACGAGGCCGGAAACACTTGGGATCTGCTCGAAACAAAAGTTGAGGGCAGTAAACTTATGGCCAAAGCTCCGGGTGCAGGAATCTTCGCTGTTTTTATAAACTCTAATTGATCCCGAGTTCGTTTGTGAAAACTTGACCTTGTGGAAATTTTTATGCGACAATAAGCATAATGCCCGATACGATTCCGCGCTCTTTTGAGCCTAAATTCTATATCAAGAGAAAAATAGTCATTACCCTCGTTTTGATAATCATCTTTGTTGTGACGGTTGAAATTTGGGTAGCTAACAGACTTGCTACGTTCGGGGAGAAAATTAACGGTCTTGAGTCAACAAAGTATTCTCTCCAGCTTGAAAATGATTATTTAAGAAATGCAGTAGCTCAGAAAAAATCACTTGATTTAAACCAGAAAAAGTCGTCAAGCATAGGATTCGGTAAGATTAAAAATATCCAGTATATTAAGCCTGAGACCATTGCGTTAAACCCGAACAAGTTCTAATCTCTTTGTAATGAGACTTAACGTTATCCGCTGGATTTTTTATAGTCTTTTGACCTTAATTAGTATAAGGCTTTTTTATTGGCAGGTTTTCTATCACGATGAGCTGGTGGCAAGAGCTGAGGATCAGAGAATTATCAAAAAACAGGTTGTGGCACCCCGCGGATCTATTCTTTTTTCTGACGGCTCGGTACTCGCCGGATCCGAGCCTGCGTTTTCACTTTATCTTCAGCCGAAAGTAATCGATGCTGAAATCACCAAAAAGTTTACCGATTCACATAAAACCGATCTGCTGACAGCACAGGCGCCTTCGGATGTACAAAAACTTATCGACTTGTATAAAAATGATTTAACTCAAAAACTCGGAACATTTTTAAATGACTTGGATTTTAAGAATACTGAGAGTACGGAGTCCGCAGAGGTGATTGAAGCTCTTAAAAAAGACAAGGAAACTAAGGTAAAAGCCGATTTACTTTCTAAGCTTAAAGAGAATCTTCATTGGGTTTCGCTAAACCGAAAAATAGATTTGGCAAGTAAACAGCAGCTGGAAAAAATGGACTTATCGGGAGTTGGTTTTGACGAAACATCTTTGAGATTTTATCCGGAAGGCTCATCTTCAGCGCATTTATTGGGATTTGTAGCATCGGATGCGTATGGTGAGGAGGCGGGATATTTCGGCCTTGAAGGGTTTTATAATGGAGAACTTAGAGGGAAAAACGGAGTTTTAACGCAGGAAAAAGATGCGATGGGGTTGCCTATTCTGATCGGTAAGTTTTTTGTACAGAATGCAAAGCCGGGAAAAACTCTGGTGCTTAATATTGATAGAACAATCCAGCATATCGTTGAAGAAAAACTGAAGGAAGGTATTCAAAAATACGGGGCAAAGGGGGCCTCAGTAATAGTTATGGATCCGATGACTGGTAAAGTTTTGGCTATGGCTTCGTTTCCTTCGTATGACCCGTTAAGGGCGTTTCAATTTCCCAACGATTACCACCGTAATCCGAATACTGCCGATTCGTATGAGCCGGGTTCAACCTTTAAGGTCTTAGTGATGGCAGCAGCGATGAATGAAGATGTAGTAAAACCGGACACAAAGTGCGATATTTGTGATTCTCCCGTGACTTTGTCCGGTTATACAATCAAAACTTGGAACAATAAGTATCAGGCTAATGCATCTATGACTGATGTTATTATTCACTCTGACAATACCGGTATGGTTTTTACGGCGAGAAAACTGGGATTTGAGAAATTTTACCAATACATAAAAGCTTACGGTTTCGGAGAGCCTACCAAAATTGATTTACAGGACGAAAGCTCTCCTCCGATGAGGGAGAAAGAGGATTGGAAAGAGATAGATCTTGCAACGGCTTCGTTCGGGCAGGGAATATCCGTAACTCCAATCCAGCTGGTAACGGCGGTAGCATCGATTGCCAATGGTGGAAAGATGATGGAGCCCCAGGTCGTTTCCGAAATCCGTGACCAGGGTAAAGTCTATAAAGTTAAACCTAGAGTAATCTCCCAGCCTTTAAAAGAGGAGACGACAAAATTGGCGACGGAGATGATGGTAAACGCTGTAGACCGAGGTGAAGCGCAATATTATAAAAAGGCAGCGGGTGTTTTGGATTATCCGATAGCCGGAAAAACCGGAACTGCTCAGGTTGCGGTTGCCGGTCATTACGATAAAGATAAAACCATCGCTTCGTTTATCGGTTTTGCCCCTGCAGATAAACCGAAATTCATAATGCTGGTGCGGTACAACGAACCTCAATCTTCAATATTCGGTGCTGATACCGCAGCTCCGACCTTTTTTGCGATAGCTAAAGAAATATTTACATATTTGGGAATTCCGCCGAAGGAGTAATATAATTCTGATAGTAAACAAATGGCTGTCAATATAAGAAAACACATTCCTAACGAGTTGGTAAATTTATTCAGACATTTTCCTGCCGCTGTTTTGGCAAATATTATTCAGGGTTTTCCTTCGCGGGGAATTAAATTTATAGGGATAACGGGCACCGACGGAAAAACTACAACCACCAATATGATTTATCAGATTCTCAAGGATGCGGGTTTTAAAACAGCTATGGTTTCAACTATCAATGCCGAAATAAACGGCGAAAAAATTGATACGGGATTTCACGTAACTAATCCGGACTATTTTGCTTTGCAAAAATTAATCGCCAAGGCTAAAAAAGCCGGAACTGAAATTTTTGTACTAGAAGTAACTTCCCACGGATTGGAGCAATTCAGAACCTGGGGAATAAAATTTGAGGTTGGAGTAATTACCAATATCACTCAGGAGCATCTCGATTATCACGGAACCTGGGAAAAATATTTTATTGCCAAGGCCAAATTAATCAGAAACTCAAGATCCGCCGTTTTAAACTATGATGAAGAAAACTACAAGAGACTTAAAAGTTTAGCTCCCGGGAGAGTTGTAACTTTCGGGTTTAACAAAGAAGCTGACTTTAATCCGGAAAATACAAAATTCACTCTGAAAATTCCGGGTGATTTTAATATTTTAAATGCATTGGCAGCCATTTCTGCCGCAAGCTTTTTCGGGGTTGAAACAAAAACCGCGGTAAGGACGCTTGAGCAATTCGGAAGTCTTGAAGGAAGAATGCAGGAGGTTGTCAATAACCTGGGGATAAAGATAATTATCGATTTCGCCCATACTCCTAATGGTCTTGAAAATGCGCTCAAAGCTTTAAAGCAGAAAACTTCCGGCAAATTAATAACTTTGACCGGTGCGGAAGGGTACAGAGATCCCAGAAAAAGGCCCTTAATGGGCGGCATTGCCGTACGTGAATCCGATTACACAATATTCACCGCTGTTGACCCAAGGGGGCTTATTGATGAAATAAATGCTCAAATGCTTAA
>CAYOSW010000010.1:15947-44747 GCA_964406775.1 uncultured Gammaproteobacteria bacterium | reverse complement strand
TATAAAGATTTCCACATCCTCTGCAATACCTGCGGCTAGCATCTCAGCAAGTCCGTCGGTAAAACCTTCTCCTGCCGCTTCGGAAAATCCATTTAGTGCGTCCGCAACTTATGAAAATCCTTTTGAAAACCAGGATTACCAAAATCCCTTTGCTAATTTGTGAGAAATTTAATGATGAATATATTTTTTAAAAACAGAGTGGTTTTATCAGTTATTTTTTTACTGCTGATATTAACCCCGGGGTTTGTGAAGGCTGAGGAGTCCGAGGCCTCTAAGGAAGCAGCTCTGAAGAAATACCAGGTGACTTTTCCGATTGCGGAACTTGGGAATTGTTCATCTCTGGAAAATTGCAAGGCCTTTTGTAACGAACCTGCAAATCAGCAGGTCTGTAAAGATTACGCTCAGAAAAAAGGCTTTTATAAGGGCAATAAGTCCGAGGGAAATGCGAGATTACGGAGCATAATAGAAAAAGCTAAATCCGAGCTGGGTTGTTCCACCGAGTCTGACTGCAAAACTCTCTGTCAGAAAACGGAAAATCTGGAAAAATGTGCTGCATTTGCCCGAAAATACAACCTGATCAAGGAAAATTCCAAAATTAAAGAACTTATTGAGAAAGCTAAAGAAATTTTGGGATGCGACTCCGAAGAGTCCTGTAAAGCACTTTGCCAAAAATCCGAGAATTCCGATAAATGTAAAGCACTAACAAACCCGGCAAGATTTGAAGCAATGAAAAAAAGTATGGAAAAGATGAGAGAAGCTGTTAAGAAGGACGTTGAGGAATTTGATAAAGTCTGCAAGGAAAATCCGGAAAAATGTAAAGAGTTTTTTGAAAAATCAGCGACAGCATCAGGCCGTCTAGGTAGGCCTTTATCCTGCGATGATAATCCCGAGAGGTGTTTGGAATTTATGAAAAATTCAAAACGCCAGGCATCATCCTCAGCGCAGAGAAAACCGGAGAGGGAAGATTCCGGAAAAGAAAAGTTGGGATTTCCGGGTCAGCCGGATGCTTTAATAGAAGTACCTGATGAGTATCTTTCGGTCGGTTCGGAAGAGGATGTCCAGGGAGTTTCGACCGCACCGTCTATTTTCTGGAAAATCTTCAACTTCTTCTTTAAATAACTCCGTGGTCGTATAATTAAAAAATGCTTAAGGTTGCAATAGTTACGGTTAATTTTAACGGAGAAAAAGACACCTTGGAACTTTTAGATTCCCTTAAAGGGCTCCGGACTCCAAACTATGAACTGCGGACTGTTGTTGTTGATAATGCCTCGAGCGACAACTTTGTAAAAACAGCCTCAAAAAAATATCCGTCGGTTGATATTCTCCAAAACGGTATAAATAAGGGGTTTTCGGGAGGTTATAACCGCGGAATAAATCACGCCTTAACTTGGGGTGCCGACTATGTTTTTATTATTAATAACGATGCCCTGACCCCCGACGGAAAAATTCTTCAAACACTCCTGGAGACATTTAGAAAAGAACCCGGGGCAGGAATAGTGGCGCCTAAAATTTTATTTGCTCCGGGTTATGAATTCCATAAAGACAGATATCAGGAAAAAGATAAAGGCAAAGTTGTCTGGTTTGCCGGAGGAAAATTTGATTGGAACAATGTGATGAGTATTCACCGCGGGATCGATGAGGTTGATGAAGGTATTTACGATAATGAGATGGAGATTGATTTTGCGACGGGATGCTGTTTTCTTATAAAACGTGAAGCCTTAGAAAAAACAGGTTTTTTTAATGAGGATTATTTTGCTTACTTTGAGGACGCGGAATATTCTAAAAGAGTCATTGACTCGGGGTTTAAGATTTTCTATAACGGGAAAGCCTCCATTTATCACAAAGTCTCTCAAACCACACAAACCGGCTCTTCGCTGACTGATTACTACTTAACAAGAAACCGTCTTTATTTCGGATTCAAATATGCGCCGAAAAGAACCAAATTCGCGCTATGGCGTCAGGCATTATCCCACTACTTCACGGGCAGATCTGCTCAAAGAAATGCCGTATCCGATTTTTTCAGCGGTAAAACCGGGCCCAGGGAAACACAAAAATGGAATGACGATTCACAGTTTCAAATAGATTTATCCGTAGTGACTGTAAATTTCAATACCCCCGATCTGATCGATAGCCTGCTTAAAAGCATAAAAAACCATTCCCCTGAAAATATTAATCTCGAGGTGATAGTCTTAGACAACGGTTCGCAAAAGGGTTGCGAGTCTGTTGTTAAGAAATATCTCGGAGTGCGTTTCATACAAAATAAGATTAATGCAGGTTTTACGGGTGGGAACAATAAAGCCATAAGTTTCAGCCGCGGCAAGTATATTTTAATGTTAAATTCCGATATTGAAGTAAAGGAAGGCAGTCTGTCTCAAATTTATAGAGAAGCGGAAAGTTACGGTCAAAAGGCAATAGTAACAGGTTCACTCGTATTTCCGGATGGAACTCAGCAGGATTCGGCTTTCAGGCTTCCGACGATCTCCGGCGCCCTAAAAGAGTACTTTTTAGGCCTTAAGGGTTCATTCTTTATGTATGCCCCTGCGCAGAATAAAAATACTAAGGTTGAAGCGGCGGCGATGGCCTGCTTCCTGTTGCCGAAAAAAATTATAGAGAAAATAGGTCTTCTGGACGAACGGCTATTTACTTATTTTGAGGACGTAGATTACTGCAGACGCCTTAAGAAGGCAGATATCCCCGTTTACTACACTCCTTCGGCAAAGTTTATTCATATTCACGGAGCAACGGGGAAACGGATGGAGTCGGGAAAAACTTACCAACTTCTGCAAAACGCCGCAAAAATTTATTACGGACTTCCCTACTATCACGCACTGTCGTTTGTACTTAAAGTCTGCCAGAGATTATCCTGGATCAAAGCTCCCGTTGCCCGGTAAATTTATTAAATTTGACCCTTCTGATAAAATGTGCCGGTAGTATGACAACAAAGGTTAGCGGACACAGTTATTCGGGGCCTATTGATGAAGTGTTAGATAACCGTCCCCGTTCTTACGCTCTCGGTAATGTGGGCAGTAAAAATTTACGGGTTTTACTTCAGGACACAAATGAAGGAACATATTGGAAAATTCCCGGCCCGAGGGCATTCATTTTTCTATACGAAGGAAATGGAAGTATGCCGGTAGTTGCCAGGGAGGATGTATTTAGGGGAGAAGAAGGACAAACGCTTATTTTTGAAAACCCCGTTCACCGCGGAAACCGTTTAGAGGTAACCTTCAGCAAAGAACGGAAATAGTGTTATCTTCTTAAGGCCGTATTCTGAACAGGTTGCCTTATTTGAAATTCCCTTTTTATGCCCATTCCCGTAAATGCTCTGGCCAGTGGAGCAAGCACAACTTGTCCGTCCTTTTTCAGTGAAGGTATCGCTACAAACACTGCCTGCTGTTCCAGAGCTATGATATCCCGATCTTTTGTTGAAAGTTCAAAAGCATCATCTTTCACAATCATTTCGGGATCTCTTCCTCTTAAATGCAGTCTGAATCCCAGCTCGTTTCTGCTTCCTGTCTGTCTACTAACCAGATCACCGTCGACTCTTGAGATGGGTTCTCCATCCCTTCCTTCAAGACGGATCCTCATATGCGGGCCGACTGCGGTTCTCTGAGCGTCTGCAAGTACCGTGTTTATTCTTTGGGGATCAACACGTCGTTCAGTAAGTGCTTGCTTTGCTACGCCCGGAGATGCCCCATCTAATGAGGAGAACCCTTCGTAATGAGTGTATGGACTCGGAAATACTTCAAAAAAAACTTTTTGTCCGTTAACAGTATCCTCTACCTGAAGACTCCAAACCGAGGGTTGTCTAAAGTCAAAATGTTCGGGACTTAACTCTTTCGGTTTGTAACTTGAATCAGCACTGGTATATGAGGTAACCGAGGAGGAGGATGAAAAACTCTTTCCGTACCTTTTTAAAAACCAATCGTCATCAGATTCCGGGAAATATAATACTCTGGATACAGCAGTTGTCAATCTGAGTAATCCGTCATATTCCATTTGCGCATCGTGACTGAGAGCGGGACTGCCGTCTTTGCGGCGTGATACTTGGGAAACTGCCGCTTCAACGTCCAGCAACCCTTCAAGCATTTTGGGGAAGAACTCTTTTAGTGCGTGGGCTGTTTGTCTTTCGGGGTGGGACAATATTCCCAGCTTGTCTCCGGTTGCATACACATCCATTACCTCCCTATTCATTGAAGCCCTGGTAATACCGGTAGCAATATCTGCGTCGCTGTTTTCACTCATTAATTCATATTAATTTATATTCAGAACGCAAATCAACCTCGTTACCTGAAACTTTAATATGAGCTTAGAAACTGGTAAAATAACTGAGTTTCAGCCCGTACCCGGAGATGGTGGAGTGGTCAATCACAACAGACTGTAAATCTGTCGGCAATCGCCTACGAAGGTTCAAATCCTTCTCTCCGGACTCAGAAATATAGTTAGCGTTTACCGCTAAATATATTTATGTTCGTGAGTTTAGGATTTTATGCCAAATCTATGATTTGGTTCAGCTCCGCAAAGCGGAGGGTGTATTCTCCTTCTCTCCGGACAGAACGATATTCCTTACCCGCCATTGCAACTTGAACTACAAAATACTAAAGTAAAATAAAGACTCTTTATGCCTTTTAGACGCTTAAAACGCCAGTTAGATTATTCCGGTCTTAAGAAAGTCAGTTTTCTCTCGAGATTTTCCAAATTCGTGCTCTGGTCATTTATTTTCGGAGTTGTAGTTATAATCGGTGTAGTTATTTATTTTTTCACCCAAATCCCCTCGCCTGAGGATCTCCAGTCCAGATTTGTGGCAAAATCAACGAAGATTTACGACCGCAACGGTGAACTTTTATATGATATATTCCAGAATCAAAACAGGACCCCTGTTAAACTTGCCGATATCCCTGATGTTGTTAAAAAGGCGACAATAGCAATTGAGGATAAGGATTTTTATAAACACGGCGGATTTGATGTTTGGGGGATTCTACGCTCCTTTTACCGCCTGATCATTCACAGGAGGGTTGAGGGAGGCGGTTCGACGCTGACTCAGCAACTTGTTAAAAATGCGCTTCTTACCTCCGACCAGTCAGTTGTCCGAAAAATAAAAGAGCTCATCCTGGCCATACAAGTCGAAAGAGCTTACACCAAAGATCAGATTTTGGAAATGTATTTGAACGAAATCCCCTACGGAGGTACGGCTTACGGAATTGAGGCGGCGTCAAATTTGTATTTCGGAAAACACGCGTCCGAACTTGATCTTTCCGAGGCTTCACTTTTGGCCGGACTCCCTCAAAGACCCTCAGTTTATTCTCCTTACGGTTCTCAGCCTGAGCTTGCAAAAGTAAGGCAGGAGCAAGTATTACGCAGGATGGTTGAGGATAAATATATTTCCGATGCAGAAGCAGAGCGGGCAAAAAGTCAGGAGCTAATTTACAGGACTTCGCAAAAAGAGCTGGGCTTTAAGGCTCCCCACTTTGTTTTGTATGTAAAGCAAAAACTCGAGGAACAATATGATACAAGAACTGTTGAACAAGGCGGTCTTAAAGTCGTCACAACTCTTGACTACAAACTTCAGGAACAGGTTGAGGATATTCTTAAAACCGAGGTTGATAAGCTCAAAAATTATGAAGTCGGAAATGCTGCGGCCGTTGTGCTTGATTCTAAAACAGGGGAAATCCTATCAATGGCAGGAAGTAAAGATTACTTTGCAAATTCGGAACCTGAGGGATGTATTGAAGGCAAAAGCTGCGTGTTTGAAGGTAATGTTAACGTTGCCTTGGGTCAAAGGCAGCCCGGTTCGGCGACTAAGCCGATTACATTTGCAGCCGGAATGTTAAAAGGATATACCGCAGCTCAAGTCTTAATGGATGTTAAAACCGTTTTCCCCGGAGGTGCCGGACTTCCTGAATACATCCCGGTTAACTATGACGGACAATTCCACGGCCCAGTTCAAGTCCGCTATGCTTTGGGTAATTCGTTCAATATCCCCGCAGTTAAAATGCTGGCTTTAGTCGGTGTTAAAAATGTTATGGATTTGGGGTATAGGATGGGTCTTTCAACCTGGGAACCCACAGCAGACAATATCAGCTCCGTAGGCTTATCACTTACTTTGGGAGGACGTGAAGTCAGACTTTTAGATTTAACTTCAGCATTTGCGGTATTTGCCAATCAGGGTAAAAAACAGGAGCCGATCTCAATCCTTAAAGTCGAAGATTCATCGGGAAAAATGCTTTACGAATACCGTCCGACTGAAGGAGTTAGGGTTTTGGATGAAGGAATAGCATTTATAATCTCCAATATCTTAGCCGATAACGGAGCTAGAACTGCCGCTTTCGGCTCCAACTCGGTATTAAACGTTCCGGGCAAAACTGTATCGGTCAAAACCGGAACCACCGATCAAAAACGGGACAACTGGACTGTCGGCTACACGCCTCTTTTGACGACCGGGGTTTGGGTAGGTAATAACGACAATTCGGTTATGGATCCCAAAATTGCCTCCGGTGTTACAGGAGCCTCCCCTATCTGGCAAAGAATAATGACGGCAGCTCTTAAGGATAAACCTAATGAAACTCTGCCGAAGCCGGAAAGTGTTGTTGATGTTGAGATAGACGGACTTATGGGCGGACAGCCGAAGGATGGTTCGCCGAAACGCCACGAATTTTTCCAGAAAGGTACAGAACCTACCAGCATTTCTCAGGCCTATCAGAGGCTTAAGGTTTGTAAAGTTAATCCCCACAGACAAGCAAACGACGGCGAAGATGCCGAAGATAAAGACGTAATTTTGCTCAAAGAAGATGATCCCACAGGAGCTAATAAATGGCAGGAAGGTATTGATCAGTGGGTTTTGACCGCAGCTAATCCACTGTTTGTCGGAGCGGACAAAGGTTGCTCTGGTATTCCCGGTTTCTCAAGCGGTGGCGGAGGAAATGATGTCATATCAATTGCCAACATTCCGAATGGCGCAAATGTACCGAGAGTATTTGATGTTCTCGCAAGAGCTAACTCCCCTGCAGGAGTGAAAAAAGTTACCTGGATGGTTGACGGCGGAGTGAAATCCTCACAAACCAGTGAGCCGTACGCAATGCACGTAGAGTTTCCTGCAGGCGACAAAGGCTCACACACTATAACCGTTGAGCTGGAAGATAATAACGGAGCCAAACACACATCCAGTATCGGCGTTACGGTTTCTCTATAAATGGTCGAGAAAGCATTGGGCAGGTTTATAGCAGTGGTTAGGAGCCGCATAAAAAAGCTATCTTAACGGAAATCCCTGAGTCAGATCAAAGCAGAGCTGATAGAAATCACAAAGAGGCATTTAAAATCCAGGGAGTTGTCAGAAGGCAGGCCCGTTGAGGCAGTTTGACCTGTGACTATTTTAAAAGTTTCTCCAAATCAATCTCACAGATTGCTATGGTACTTTTAGCTCCGAAATTGTCGGCGATTTGAGGATGAAGTTCGGCAATTCCTCCGATTTGACTGCCGTTATAAATAATCGATTTAAAGCGCAGCGGATGGAAAAGATTTTTAGTATCAGCCAAAAGCTTCGTATCTCCGAACCCGGCATCCAGTCCGGCATTTTCAAAAACACCGCTTAAAATCTTTATCAGTTCGGCCGCCGGGTTATCGCCGCCGTTTATAAGTACGGCTCCGAGGGCATATTTTTCAGTAGTCCCTCCCTTTTCTCCCGGTAAATATCTTTTTCCGATCTCAAAAACCGCCACATCCTCCAGCGATTTATTATTAAATACCCCTGCCTCAACAAGATTCGGCCAGATATTCAGCCGCAGATATTCGGTCTCTTTTGAGATTGGGTTGGAGATTTTAAGCAGAAACTTTCTTTTTGTTTCGTCAAACCCCAATGCATTGAGCGTATTGGTTGTATAAAATGAGTAAGTTTGAATCTCCGATAACCCTTGGTGCATCAGTTGTTTTTTTAAATTATCAACAAACTCGTAAGCTTTCTGATCCTGTTTTTCCGGCAACTCTCCGGGCAATTCTTTAGAAGGTATCCGGTCATACCCGTACATTCTTGCTACTTCCTCTATCAAATCCTCTTCAAGTGATACATCAAGTCTAAAGTAAGGTCTTTTGACGCTTAAGACCCGGGATTTTACTTCCTTAGGTTGAAAATTAAGCCGTCTCAGAAGGTCTTCGATCTCCTTCTGTTCCAGATCTATTCCGATTAGAGAATTGGCTTTTGATACCCTTAGCTCAATCTCCTTCTCTTCATCGTTAAATTTATCAAAAATACTGATTGCTGTTAATTTGCCCCCTAGTTTCTCATATTCCTTAATAGCCGAATCTAGCGCCTGCAAAAGTCTTTTTTTAGTTAAGCCGTGATAGAAACGTTTGCTGGCTTCTGACTGTAGACCCAATCTTGTTGCAGTTTTACGCAGACCAACCGGTGCAAAAAGCGCTGCTTCAAGCAGAACGTTTTTAGTCTTATCGGTTATTTCGGTATTTTCTCCCCCCATAATCCCGGCGATTCCAATGGGTTTTTCCGGATCCGTAATTAATAAGTCAGAAGTTTCTAATTTTCTTACCTTTCCATCCAAAGTTGTAATCGCCTCTCCTTTCTTACTTTTACGTACTATAATTTTTTCATCTGCAACTGTATCCGCATCAAAAGCGTGGAGTGGTTGTCCGAATTCAAGCATAACCAGATTAGTAATATCGGCAATATTGTTCACGCTCCGGTATCCCGAATCTTCCAATTTTTCTTTAACGGTTTTTGGGGATTCCTCAACACTTAAACCCTCAATTTTTGCCAAAGCATAGAAAGGGCAAGCCACTTCATCTTCAATTTCAACTTTCAATCCGGGCAATTTTTTTTCGCTGAAATCCTCTTCAGTTTCACTGAAAAGTACATCCGAATTAAGAAGTGAAGCGGTTTCATAAGCCACTCCGCGCAGGGATAAAAGATCGGCCCGGTTATAGCCTTTCATATCGAGCTCAATGAACCTATCGGTCACTTCTTTTGTGCCGATTGTTTTCATATTTATCTCCTCGATCAACTCACTTATCGGTTTATTTACTTTTACTAATTCCTTGAGCCAGTTTATGGAAACTTTCATTTAATATTTTTTTAACTCCTTTAAATCTCCGCTGTTTAAAATCCTTAGATCGTTTATTCCTTCCCTAACCATCAGCATTCTGCCCAGTCCAAATCCCCAGGCTATTCCCGAATAGACATCAGGATCAATTCCGCCGTTTTTAAGAACCGTGGGGTGAATCATTCCAGCTCCGGCTAGCTCCAGCCAGCCTACACCTCCGCAAACTTTACAGCCCTTTCCTTTACAGAAAATGCAAAGACCGTCAACTCCTGCTCCCGGCTCAACGAAAGGATAATACTTGGGCTTAAGACGGGCTTTAACATCGTAGCCGAAGATCGCCTGGAAAAAATATTCCGATAAGTATAAAAGATTGGCCATAGATAATCCTTTATCGACATAAACGATTTCGAATTGCTCAAAAGTGTGTTCGTGGCGCGCATCGGTATTTTCATATCTGAAACACCTGCCTAAAATCATTTTCCGGAACGGGGCTTTAAATTCCTTCATAATTCTAACCTGAGAGTTCGAGGTGTGAGTTCGTAGAAGCAATCTTCCCGGATTGGGCCCCAGGTTTTCCGTATTAAGGTAAAGTGTGTCCCAGAGATCGCGTGCCGGGTGTTCCTCGGGAATATTCAACAGCTCAAAGTTATAAGTATCCGAATCAATCTGAGGCGAGTCGTATTGTGAGAAGCCCAGCTTACCGAAAGCTCTTACTATCTCCTCCTCAAATCTTGTAGCTATGTGTGTATGACCTTCCCGTTTTTTGACTTTAATTTTTTTGAGAGATGCAGTATCAATCCGGGTAAGTCCCAAAGGTTTTTGAAGAATTTTTTTAAAGCCGATTTGCTTTACCTCGTTGCGCCTTTCCTCAACCGCGCTCTCAAGTGCTTTTTTAGTCAGGTTAAAAAGGGGGCCGATTACTTTAAGTTCGGATTTTTTAAGTTTTGAAAAGTTTTTCGGGAAAAGAGTTATTTCGCCTGTTTTACCGAACAGTTTTAAGTAAAGACCGTCGAGGTCTTTTAAAGATTGGGCAGAATTTATCAGCTCTTTATATTTATTTTCTAAATTCTGCAAATCTTCACGCATCATCTGAGATTTTACCACCGCACGAGCCATATATACAATAATTTCAGGCAGCTGCCGAAATTACCTGCCTTGATCCCTCATTACCAGGAACCCAAACGGTGTGAAAGGGGCTCCGCATAGCTCTATCTAAAACTCCTCCTGTTAAAACCAGTTCTCTGGCATATTGGTCTGCCCGTATTGATCTTTGCTGTGACCATTGTAATAATGGAAGCTGCAGTTCTTCTTCGATTTCCAGATGAACCTGTCTATCAAGTAAATTAAATCTCAAACCCTTTCTTTCCAAGTTGTTAAGCAGCCAATCGACTACGGGATTTCCGAACAGATGCTTATCTCCGAACAAAGCTAAAGATGTGTCCCGGCCGGTATCTTTTCTTTCAATATGAAATTCCTGCCCCGGAGTGAATGAGGCCCTTTCTATGCGGGTGCCGAGAGTAAACATAAAACTTACTGCCTGGCGGTCGCTTTGACCGTAAGCTTTTTTTACTTCTAGAATCTGGTTATGGAGGCCGGGCGGAATGCCGAATTCAACTGCGAGAATTCTTGACACTTTATTTAATTAGGCAGAGATTTGTTCGTAAACTTTTTTAAATTCCCCAGGTTTGTTTACTGCGAGATCGGCTAAGATCTTGCGGTCAAGCATAATACCTTTTGCTTTCATTTGAGCGATAAATTTTGAGTATGAGTTTCCTTCGGCGCGGACGGCATTTCCCAACTGAACAATCCAAAGTCTGCGCATATCGCGTTTTCTTTGTTTACGTCCGGCAAAGGCATATTTTCCGGCGTGAAGTAAAGCTTCTTTAGCCTGTCTGATATTCGAGCTGCGGCCTAATCTGAAGCCTTTAGTCAGCTCGAAAACTTTATTGTGCCTTCTTTTTGATGTAGTTCCTCTTTTTACTCTTGACATAGTTAATTTTTTGTTGCGGTTTTCAGTTTAGTAAAAGCCATAAGGCGTAATACCAATTCCTTAACCCTCTTAAAATATTCCTTTCCTATAATATTCACCGACAGTACCGGCTCGTTTTTTGTTCTGGTTACTTTCGGGGCAAGCTTCTTTTTAAACTTCCGGCTTTTTCCCATTTATATACCCAGCATTCTTCGGGCCGCTTTGACTGCGCTTTTATCAAGTGCAATCGGTACTGCGTGCTTTCTTAAAGTCTTTTTAGCCTTATTTCTTCTTAAATGTCCGCTTCTTAACTGATGAGAACGCATTATTTTACCGGTTCCGGTGATTTTAACACGCTTCATTAAAGCTTTCTTTGTTTTCTGTTTAATTTTGCTTACTTTTCTCATTTTCTTTATTCTGTCCTCTATTTCTTCCGATTATCAGTGTGATGCTTCTTCCTTCAAGCTTCGCGTCACGCTCTATCCCGACCTTATCTCCCAAAAGTTCCAAAACCCTTTTTAAAAGTTCAAATCCTAAGTTAGTGTGAGCCATCTCACGTCCTTTGAACTTAACCCTAAACATTACCTTATTGTTATCACCGATAAATTCCTCAACCCTTCTTAGACGGGTCATCAAATCGTGTTCGGCGATTCTGGGAGTTAACCAGATTTCCTTAAGTTCCACTTCCTTGGCGTGTTTCTTCGCCGCTTGTTCCTTCTTATTCTCCTCGTACCGGAACTTTTGGAACTCAATGATCTTAACTACCTGAGGTTTTGCAAGCGGAGCTATTTCAACCAAATCTACTCCTGCTTCACGGGCTTTTTGTATAGCCTGATCCTTCGGCAGAACACCTATTTTTTCGCCCTGCGCATCCACAACCAAAAATTCCGTCCCCGGTATATTATGGTTTAACCGGTAGTATTTACCTTGCGGTTTTTGTTGGTGTTTCTTATACAACTAAAAGTTTAACCTCCTAAGTTAACTCAATCAGAAATTTTACCATAAGGCACGCACAAATGGCAACACGCATTACGATTTGTCGGAAATCTTGCTTAAAAGCTCTTTTAAAAACTTCTCCGGCTCCACATTAAACTTGTTTTCACCCTCCCTAGTGCGCACTGTAACAGTCTTTGCTTCTATTTCTTTATCACCTAAAACTACCATAAAAGGAATTTTATTCTTTTGAGCGTCCCGGATCTTACCCTGCATTTTTTCATTACGGTTATCCGTTTCGACCCGGATTCCGCTTGATTTTAGCAAGTTGTGAATTTTAGCTGCATAATCGTTGTGTTTTTCGGATATGGGAATAACCGCGACTTGAACGGGAGCCAACCAAACCGGAAAATTTCCGGCCGTGTGTTCAATATAAACCGACAAAAATCTCTCAATCGATCCGAGGAGGGCTTTATGAACCATAAATGGGGTTTTTTCCAGTCCATCGGCATCAGTATAAGTAAGCCCGAATCTTTCGGGTTGCACAAAATCAAGCTGCTGAGTGGCACACTGCCACTGTCTTCCGAGTGAGTCAGTTACCATAATATCAATCTTTGGGCCGTAAAAAGCGGCTTCGCCTTCAGCCACGGTATAGTCCAGATTCAGTTTTTTAGCAACGTCCTCAATGGTTCTCTGGGCATCCTCCCAGTGTTTTTTATCACCCAAATACTTATCGGAATCGTCACGGAAAGAAAGTCTGGCGTGAAAGTTCATCTTAAGGGAGGCATACATTTTCTTGATCATCTCCATAATCCGTCTGAATTCCTCCTCCACCTGATCGGGAGTACAGAAAACGTGGGAATCATCGATCGTGATAGCCCGGACTCTTGATAAACCCAATAATTCTCCGGGTTTTTCATCCCTATATTGAACTGTTGTCTCCATATACCTTATCGGAAGCTCGCGGTAGCTTCTTTTGCGAGAGGCATAAATCTGAGTATGATGCGGACAGTTCATCGGTTTTAAGACAAACTGCTCGTCAGTTTCCTGGCTCTCAACCAAAAACAGTTCAGTTCCGAATTTGTCCCAATGACCACTCTTTTTATATAGTTCGGTTTTCGTGATATGCGGAATAAAAACTCTCTGATATCCATTTTCTTCCTGAAGTTCTTCGGAGAAATCCAGCAATTTTTTTCTCAGAACAGTACCTTTAGGTGTAAATAAAGGTAATCCTGAGCCGACAAGATCCGAAAAGACAAATAAATCCAGTTCTTTACCTAATCTTCTGTGGTCGCGGAGCTTTGCCTGTTCGAGATTTTCCAGATATTGATCTAATTCCTGACGCGAAGGAAAACAGGTTCCATAAATACGGGTAAGCATTTTATTTTTTTCATTCCCCCGCCAATAAGCCCCGGCAACGGAAAGTAATTTAAACGCGCCGATATCCTTTTTGGGGTTATCGCTATGACCTCCCTTGCAAAGATCCTCAAAATCTCCGGATTTATAAATTGTTACTTCTTCGCCGTTCTTAATGATTTCGTCTATTAGCTCGAGCTTATATTTATTGCCTTTAAATTTCTTTTTTGCCTCATCTGCCGAAAGTACGGATTTTTCAAATCCTTCCCAGCCCTTTAAAACTTTTCCCATTTCATTTTCAATTCTCGGGAAATCGTCCTCGGAAATTGCATCTTCAAACTCAAAATCATAGTAGAAACCATTTTCGATAGCCGGTCCTATTGTAAGTTTGGTATAGGGCCAAATATTTAAAACTGCAGCTGCCAGAAGATGCGCACAGGAGTGTCTAATGTGGTCAAGGTCGGATTCTTTTTTCATTTCAGTTGTAATATATCAAAATCAGTGGCCGTCACAAATAGGGCACTTTGGCGGTTGTTTTTCGCGGTCACATTCATCGCACGAACCCTCATATTCTTCGACGAGCTTGTAATCTTCCAGTTCCTTCTCCGGCCTTACTTTAAGAGTCTTTTTCCTGCGCGCCTGAATCGCGTTAGTCATCTGACTTAAACTGTTCATTACGTTTACCGAGATCATAAATTTCCTTTCTTCTCCCGGGTAAAAACTCCAAAAAAAACCTCCCCTTGTGGAGGGAGGCCAATTATCTTTTTGGGTTATACCCGCAAGAAATTACCCCCCCATTTTAGGGGTGGTAATAAAAGCGACAAAATTAAGATGCATTGAGAACTTAACCATACAGTACATTTATAGTACTTTGTTATAGAAGAGTCAATAGACTAATTTAACTTATAAATAAAAACGCGGATTTTTTAACTCACGGAAGTTTATAGACTTGAGCGCTGCCTATACCGTTCCTCGGAAAATAGTCTTTTACAAAATCAAATAAACCCAGCATAGTCAGTATCCAAACCAGTATTCCTACAATTATTGTGGCTCCGATTACCGACCCGAGACCCCAGGCGATCCCCCCGATGAAGTTGGCAAAAAGAATATCTCTCTTTTTAACCCACTGATTTGCGGTGAGTTTTTTGTTGTTCAGGACGGACATAAATATAATGTACCAACTATAGCCGGATTTGTAAAACTTGCGGGCGGGAGTTAATTCATTTAAAATATCACAGCCTGAACTCGTAGCTCAGTTGGTAGAGCGTCTCTTTGACGTAGAGAAGGTCACAGGTTCGAGTCCTGTCGGGTTCACACTTTGTATACTGCCGTTCTCTCCCCGTAATTCTATGACTAATAGAGAAAGATCATCCGGTTTTATCCGTGACTTGGTTTCGGCTTATTCTGACGAGTCCTTTTTAGTGGAGATTACGGCGTATGATCCTGAGTCAAGAGAACCGGTGTATGGTCAGGTTATAGCGTCAGGTAAATCCAGACTTCTGATAATAGAAACTTATGAGAGTATCGCTCAAAATAGATATGGACAGGAACGTTTGGAGTTAATGGTTCTGCACGGTAATTTTTCCGGCAATACTGTTGATCCGGTTATCCGGCTCCCTGACCACCGGTTGAAGATAAGAAACCGCCTTCGGCCACCTTATCAAGCCCCAAATCAGGGCCGCCCTTCCCAATAGAGGCTATTTTCTGTTCTTTCTCAATTTTCTTAGCTTTCTTTTCGTGATCAAGCTGCTCCCTCTCAAACATCGAAGTTGCATAAACCGTTAATCTGCCGAAGGATGTTTTAATTCCTTTATAGGATTCGTGACCGATTTTTGCCGTTTTGTTGATATTGGCCTTTTCCTGGACTTCCATTTGGACGACTTCCACGGAGGCAACTGAAGAGTTTTGGGCGCGTAAACCGTCGTAAAAAGCACGGATGTTATTTTTCTTTTTCTGTTCTTTTGCCTTTTTCTCAGCTTCTGCCTTAGCTTTTTCAGGATCGCTGGGCATTTTTTCCGCCTTTTTCTTTTCCTTTTTACCGGTAACGAGAGTAACCGTATCCATAAATATTTCTTTAAATAAGGAAAATACTCCGAAGAGACTCTTGCCGATCTCCCCTAATTTCTTAAAAGGATTTAAAGTTATGCCGGTTTCCTCGTATAGCGAACCGCTTCCTTTTTGAGTTTCTATAGCGAAAAGCGGCTTTAAATCAGGCTTAAAAGGATCATCATCCGCTTTCTCGGTACTTATATTTTCTCTGTAGCTTTCAACTTTAAAAGAAGCTGTCTCGCTTTTGGACTCAACGTCCTCAGTTCTCATTTTATAAAACGATTCCCACCCTGATCTTATTTCCAGCAGATCTTCAGGCCGGTGAGCAACAATTTCATTGACCGGTTCAGGTTGTTCGTATTCGTTTTTGGATTCGATATTTTCAAAGGGGTTATTATAACTGCCTATTCCTGCCGAACCTTGAGTGGGATTCATATATGTTAATTATACCAAAGGAAGGAAAAGTTATCAAAACTATAGGTTCTATAGAACTGAGCATTCTTTTTTGTTAAAATTCCCTTATGCCCAAGTGGTGAAATGGTATACACGATAGGTTGACTCTCAATTTGAAACTTAATTATGGGCGAGTGGTGAAATGGTATACACGATAGGTTTAGGACCTATTGTCCAAAAGACGTGGAGGTTCGAGTCCTCTCTCGCCCACATAATTGTAGTTTCAAATTGTAGGACCTAATGCAAAACAACGCTTAAGCGCAAGGGGCGATGGTTCGGCTTTGCGCAGCAAAGGGTGTATTGTCCTCTCTTGGGCACATTATTTAATTAACCTGCAATGAGTTTTCTTAAAGCTTCCTCACTATAATGTTCGTCTGAAAAGGGCAATCTTTTTAGGACTTCAACAACTTCTTCTTCAACTGTCGGGGTTTCTTCTTTGCCAAGTTCTCTTCTGAAAAGTCCATCCCTTCCGACTTTGTAAGATATTCCACGGAATTGGTAAGTTTGGTAACCCACAGCTGTGTGCGTTAATATGGCCCTCGAGGCGGTGTAGACACCTCTACTGTTCGCTTTCGGAGCGATAGGATATATAACATCTTCCCACTTGCCCAGTCCATCAGGATAAGCAAAAACTGACTTTATACTCTGAAATCCTGTTGAGTCATCCAGTTCGAGATAAACTGCTCCCCGAAGATCTGAGAAAGTTTCTCTATAGTTTAGACCATCAAGGTATTTTTTAGGTATATGAGGCATTGATGGTGTGTATCCGGGTGAAGTAGTTTCGGAGTCCTGACCGAATCTTGAAAACGATTTTTCAAAACCTTCTCTTTGTACAACAGAAGCATCGCTTAAACTTGCTAAGACGAAGGCGGCGGTGTCCACTAATCCTGATTTTCGGTATTCAAAATCCGCGAACCATAAGTAATTATCATATTCACTAGTTAGAGTAAATGTTCTATGCCGTCTGAATAAACCACTTTCGTGAAGGATTGAGCTTGGGTGATCATCAAGAGTTAATTGCAGTCCCTGAACAGTCGCTGCAAGCGGGCGGGTAAGAGCATCAAGCCGTTTGTGGGTAAGCTCAAGCGAGGCTCCTATTACGCTAACCAATGCCGAAGGATCTTGTATCGGTGTTCCTACGGGAAGAATCCAGTGCCTTTCTTCCATCAATCTTTCAATCCGAGTTCGAGCATCAACAACTGTGATAACCGGCTTTAAGGCCTGCTGCCGTCTTTTTAAAATTTCTTGTTGATGGCCGGCAAAAGATCTCGCAATTTCTTGAAATCGGTCTAACATTGTAATATTATAGGATATTAATTTAGCAGAATCAAATTTTAAGAAAGAATTATCTATGAAGTTTCAGTGCGTTATTACGGGCTTTATTCTCAAAATTATCATTTAGATCCGTTAATTTAAATACTCTACCGTATTTAATTTCCAGAGCTTTAGCGATTAGCCAATCTGCCAGTTCAGGATTCTTAGGTAAAAGCGAACCGTGCATATAACAACCTATGGCATTATTGTAAATACATCCCTCAAAGCCGTCTTCTCCGTTATTCCCGAAGCCTTTAATAACTTTTCCTAAAGATTTTGCACCCTCTTTCAGAAAAGTTTTACCTGAATGGTTTTCAAAACCGACTAATTTCCCGAATTCTGTATCTATAACAATATTTCCTATCATCCGCTCGCTTGAAGCCTTAGTGTAGGCCGGGAAAATGTCAGCTCCTTCCAGTTTCGGCCCCGTAAAGGGCTCATAATACTCCCCGAGAAGCTGATAGCCTCCGCAAATTGAAAGAAACGGAACGCCTCTTTCAGCTTCGGCCTTTAAAACTTTAGCTTTAGACTGTAAATCGTTTGCAACTTTATTCTGCGACTGATCCTGCCCTCCGCCGAAGAAGTAAATATCGCACTCACCGGTCTTTAACTTATCTCCGACGGAAATATTTTTAACCTCCACTTTAATTCCGCGCCATTCGCTTCTTTTTTTCAGCACGGTAATATTGCCGGTATCACCGTAAATATTCATTAAATCTCCGTATAAATAACCGATTATTAATTTCATATTGTTTAATAAACCAATAAAGCCAATAACCCAATTCCAAATTGCCAATAAAATACAAAAAATATTGGTAACTGGTTTATTTGTTTATTGGGTTATTCATTTTATTCCTTCCAGTAGTGCTTTTTCACGCCTTTTTTAACCAGTATTTTTTGTAAATTAAGCATTGCCGTATAGGTAGGTAAAACAAAAACTCTGCCTTCCTTTCCGCTTTCCTCCAAAGCGGTTTCCATATCGGGGGCTATCTCAATCCTTTTTTCCGGAACCCCGGCATACTTTAATCTTAATGCCAAGTCGTAAGCCCTTGTTCCTGTTATACGAATACGGTACTTAGAATCTGAAACTTCAAACTTTTCTAAATCAATATCCCAAATCCAGGACACGTCCGTACCGTCAGCAAAGTTATCGTTTAATGCGAGTATTAAAGTGTCGCCGGGTTTTAAATTAGGCATCACAGTTTCCATAACCTGAGTTGCGCCCGCAGGGTTTTTGATCAAGAATATATAGCCTTCTTTATTATTAAGAACAAACCTTTCGCTTCTTCCGAAGGCCGAGCCGAAGCCTTCCAAATTTTTTGCATCAGCTTCGGTTAACCCCGCGGTTAAAAATTTTGATGAAAGTGCGGCTACTGCGTTATCAATATTGTAGGTACCGGCAATCGTCAGTTTGACGGGCAATTTCTCTTTTCCGTATTCAAAGATAAAGTTTGATTCCTGTAGCGAGCTCTTTGCGTTTAAGCCTGAAAACCGGGCATTTATTTTTCTCTCAGTCTTTTTTTCTCCTTTAAAACCGGTTCCCGGAACGGAAAAAGCTTCAATTTGCTTGCCGCAGTCCAAGAATCTTTCCAGATTGCCGTCGTCTGCATTAATTAATAGTTTGGTGCCTGAGGGGAGTTTATTAAGTGTCTGGACCCACTTTCTGACAATACTGTCAACTTCGCCATATCTGTCGAGCTGATCCCTGTAGACATTTAAAAAGACGATTAAATCGGGCTTAATTTTAGGTGCCAGAGTATTAAAAGCAGCTTCATCTACTTCCCAAACAGCAACACCTTCCTTGATTTTACCGAAAAAGGAGCAGTGCTTTATAAGAGTTGAAGCAATCCCACGCTCAAGATTCGATCCTGTTTTATTGCGCAGGACTTTAACCCCGCTTTTTTCATAAAGATGAGCAAGCATTCCGGAGGTGGTAGTTTTACCGTTGGTTCCGGTTATTAAGATCTGAACGGGAATCTCCGAGGTAAGTTTACCTACAATATCGGGATCGATTTTAAGAGCGTAAAGGCCTGGGGCGGCAAATCCTCCTCCGATTTTGAATAGTCTCGAAAGCGAAAAGATAAGTTTCCCTAAGGCTACAGGAATTATAGTCGTACCCATTAACTAAGATTATATAGTTCTCAGTTCAAAAGATCCAAGCTGAAGGAGTGTATATTATTTGCGAGCTCGGTTTTCAAGCCGTTTGTTTCAGGTAAAGTTTTACTATATTCAATCTGTGCAAGCTCAACATCTACAGGGTATGTTGATGCAAATTTATCTAAATCATTCATAAAGTAGCTTACTTTGCTTCCCCAGGTTTTTGAAGCTGCATATTTTCTGTTCATAGAATAAGGTTCGGTATAACCTTTATCCACATAATCTTCTTTTAAGCCTTTTGAGATTGTAAAAATAGCTTCCTTCCAGGATTTAAAACCTAATGCATTATCTCCGTAAACTCCCCATCCCCAACCGTTGTAAGTTGAGTATAAAGGATCGTGTCCGCCCGGAATAAATCTTCCGAATGTAGACTCTGTACCAGCAATGGAAACAACTAATTTCCAGTCAAGACCGTACTGGTCAGCAGCATCAATAAAGTCCTGCGCGCTGTCTTCAAGTGGCGAATCATATTTAGCTAAATAGTCCTTTAAGATTTGTGCACGTTTATCAACAGGCTTTGCTTCGATATGAACAATTTGTTCAGATTGAGCATAAGCGTCCTTAACCTGTGTTAAACCAGGAATTGTTAAAAGGGAAAGAATTAAAAGACCCAAAATATTTTTTTGAAGTGTCATTTTTTTTACTTTCAACAACAATGTGTTATTGAAAGAATCCCGAAGTTTTGGGTGTACTCCAAGATTGAATTGAGAATTATATCCTATAGCAAGTAAAGAGTCAAATTAGAGGGGTTGTTCTAGAGCTCTAAAAGAGTTTGTGCGAGCTTGTCTGGATCGTGGCGCAAAAGGTGCTCTTTGGGAGAGTATTTTGCCAAAGGCGTATTCACCAGTTTGGCGTTCGGAGCTAGTTTTTTGCATTCAGATTCGTCCAATTTAACGATTTTCTGGCCTTGTTTCGCATAAAGTTTCTCAATTTCCGGGTCGATATGGTTATCATTTGAGACAATAAAATCAACTCTGCCCGGGTCTCCTAAGTAATAAATCAGAGACTTAAGGAAATCGGAAGCCTTAAACGAATCGGTCTCCCCTCTTTTAGTCATTAAGTTCAATACAAAAACAAGTTTTGCTTTAGAGGCGACAATTGCTTCGACTATGCCGTTAACGAGTAAGTGGGGCAAAATACTGGTGTATAAGTCTCCAGGTGATAAGACTATTTTATCTGCCTGTGCAATGACCTCAAGAGCCTTAGGATTTGCATCCGCTGTTGAATCAAAATAAATTCTTGATATCCGATCTTTTTCCTTGAAATCTTTCTCCTCGCCCCGGGTATCGATTAAAGTTTCTCCTTCGATAACATTCCCTTCAACGGTTTTGGCGCAAAGCTCAAGATCCGATAATGAAACAGGTACTATTTGAGCTCTGACCCGGAATAAGGCTCTTGCCGCATCCAATCCTCTGTCTGCGCCCTGATATAAAAGCTGAAGCTGGGACTGGATTAAGTTTCCGAGTGCGTGACCCCTAAGCGGCCCTTCGACGTCTTTGAATCTTTCATTGAACAGTTTTTGAGCTACTTGGCGTTGGGCATCATCTTCCATTAACGCCAAGAGGCACTGTCTTGTATCACCCGAAGGTAAAACCCCCATCTCAACCCGGAGTCTGCCGGAGCTTCCCCCCGAATCCCAGGTACCGGTTATGGCTGTTATGGATTCCGGAGAGTTATAATCCACCAGACCGCGGAGCAAGGAAAAGTGTCCTGTCCCCCCGCCCAAAGTAACGATTTTCTGGTTCAGCTTGCTCATATGTTTTTCTAAGATTACCACAATATCGCAAGGGTAGGAAATATTGGTAAATTAAGGTAAAATTGCATATAATTTCGGGCGAGTGGTGGAATGGCAGACACGCAACGTTCAGAGCGTTGTCTCAGCAATGAGGTGGAGGTTCAACTCCTCTCTCGCCCACAAATAAGCGGATGTGGTGAAATGGTATACACGCTACCTTGAGGTGGTAGTGCCCAAAAGGCGTGGAGGTTCAACTCCTCTCATCCGCACCTTATTGTATAATAGCGATGTTTGGGCAACTAGCTCAGTTGGTTAGAGCGGCTCGTTTACACCGAGTAGGTCAAGGGTTCGAATCCTTTGTTGCCCACAAATTTGATATATTGCAATTTCTCGAACACTATTCGAAAATAATTATTGATGGGATTTCTTAAACCAACAAAGATAGATTTTATTCTCCTAGCTCTTGCTATTATTTACTCATATTGGTTAAACCGAGATGACTTTTTCAATTCTGAAACTAGTGCAGAAGGAATAGCTGCTATTATAGGATTCTTAATCTCAATAATTATTTTTATGGTAGTCGCTAGAGTTATTATATGGGTGGTAAGAAAAGTTTTAAAGAAATAACAATTTCTCCTTAGCGAAGAACCCAATTTTCTCAAGTGCCTGATATTGCTGTATAATTCCAGTTAAAGTGTTCGAACTAAGTCCCTTACTGCCCACAAATATTGTTTATTTGACCTCATATAAACATCTAAGTTAAAGTTAGCTAATGAGTGAAGCTTTTAGGATCCTGACTTTGTTTGCCGGAGTATTCTGTCTATTTACCCTTCTGGCCAATTTCTTACTCAAGACCTTCCCGAGAATTCCCGGTGACCTGGATATTGAAAAACCCGGGTTTACCTTATATATACCTTTTACCTCCTCAATTGTAGCAACTATAGTTATAACGATACTCTTCAAATACTTCTTCGGTTAGTTTTTATGGCAGAAGACTGATTTATAAATTAGTTTTTAGCATCCACAAAAAAACCTGGATTTTGTTAGTTGCTAATTTATCACTGGACAGAAATAATTTGGTAGAATTGTTTATAGGCTTAAAATATATTAACATACGCTCTATGGGTTATATTCAGGAGAAAGCTGCTTTAAGTCTTAGAGTAGTACATAACGTCCTTAAAAGACGTGGGGCCTTAACAGTCAATATTTGCCCTTACGGTGTATTTACCGCCTCAGATCAAGGACTTGATTTAATTGCAAGGTCTGACGGGAACTTAGTTGATAAACCCAGATCCGGAAGCCTGTACTACCCTAACCAATTTGCAGGATCCGACCGCTCTGCTTTTTGTCCTATGGATGCGCCGGTATGGGGAATGCGCAAAGTAGTTAGAGATGTGTTCGGCGATGGGAGAACAAGAGACTATAGGGAAGCAGTAGACGTTGCGTCAAAAGATGCAGTTGAGTTATTAGTTGGACAATCAGGTTTAACCGCGAACACGAACGACTTAAGCAGATCTTTAATGTTGAGCATTTCAGAGCAAGTTATGTTTGGAATTAAACTGTCTAAAGATTCTTTGGACGAAATAACAACTGCTTATGCCGATTTCAATCAATGGTGTGCAATCACTACCGTGACTAAAGGATTTTCAGACTTAGGCAGATATCCTAAGCTAAGCTATAAAGGGTTGATTGAGAGGGAGGCGCCAGAGCCTCAAGAAAAGAATGCTTTGGCAAAAGCATCTTCCCTTATTTTCGGCAAGTCTCAGGAACGTTTTAACCGAAGTTTGACAGTCATTGCTTCTCATACTGAAGACGTATGGATGCATCTGGAAGAGAAAGACGATCCTCTTTTTCTCAAATACAAACAAATGTCCGGAGAATTGGGGATCGACAGAACCGGTATTATTGTCGAGCTAACAAATATCTTAGGGGGCGCAATTTCAAGTCCTGCTTCTTTCCTCGGATTCAGCCTGGCAGCTTATGGCAGACTAGACCGCGGAGAGCAATTTAGAGTGCGCAGTGATTCCGTATACAGAAATGCTTTTTATCACGAAGTCCAAAGACTCTATCAGCCGTTAGCCTGGTTTATTAGAAATATTACAAATCCGGTCGATGTTAACGGTAAAGAGTATAAAAGTGGAGGATTTGTATTTTTTTCATACACATATAACCGTAGACCTGATATTTGGGGAGTCGACTCAACAGCTTTCCGGCCTGAGAGGTTTATTGAAACCCCCTCTTTATCTCAAAAACTTATATTTTTCGGAAAAGGGAGGAGACGTTGTCCGGCGGGTAAATTTGGCGAGGCTATGGCCATCTCTGCTTTTGAAAATATAACGGATACATATGATGTAAAGGCTGAAGGAAATCTAAAGGTTGTGCTCAAGGATTCATTATCACCGGGCGGAGAGATAAGTTTAAAGCCTCACCAAAGCTAAGTGTTTAGCAAAGATTCTTCCGCATTGTTTCCTGAGTTTATTCAAAGTAAAACCGGCTTAGAGCCGGTTTTTTTAAAAGAGCGGGAGAAGGGATTTGAACCCTCGACATTCTCGTTGGCAACGAGACGCTCTACCACTGAGCTACTCCCGCATTTCACCGGCTACGCCGGCTCAATGTAAACTTTTCTATTAGACTACTTTTCTTTACCCTACTCCAACCTTTAATCTCTTTTTCTCTTTTTGCTGCACCCATTCTATCCGGGAATTTCTCCCAGTAAACAAGTTCAACTGGAATTTTACTTTTAGTAGAAACATTCAAGCCGTTATTATGCTCAAGCATCCTTTTTTGCAAATTCCAAGTTATACCCGTATAAAAACTCTTATCGCTACACTCAATAATGTAAACGTATATTTCCATACCTGTTTACACTGAACGCAGTGAAGTGTGCCACAACCTGGAGTCGAACCCGGATAAGACGCTCTTCAGGCGCCCGCCTTGACCACCTTGGCTATTGTGGCAGATTACATCAGTGTAAATCTTTAAATAAGAATCTGCCACAACGAACGCAGTTGTTTGTGGCATAGTCAAATTTCACACCAGCAATTTTACGAATTCTTAGCTCAAAAGGCAAGTTGATCATAACTTCGAAAAATCTCCCCTATTTTTTGCTTTTTGTACAAATAGCTCTAAGCCTTTCGTTAAGCAAAATGTCAGGGGAGATTATTTTTATCTTTTCAGCAAAGCTGAAAAAATCCTTAAGCAGCAGGTGTTCCTCCACCAGGTGCTCCTCCCGGATTGCCTGCAGGGTCTGCAGGAGTCTCAGGTGTTGCGGGTGTTGGTGTCGGTGCTGCAGGCGGTGTCCAGGCAGGTTGTGCCGGCGCCTCAGGCGCTCCGGGCATAGGTGCTGCTGGAGCGGGTGTTCCCATCGGATCTGGCGCAGGAGCACCTCCGTTGTTTCCATTCATTGGATCCATTTGTAAAATCACCGCCTTTCTTTAAACTCTTTTTCAGTTTAATCAGTATCTTTTAAAGAAGTCAATAGATTTGGTTAGATCTCAGTATGTAATTTGTAGATAACTGTCTGCTGCTTGAGCAGGGTACCCCGAGACTTGGGTGTAAAGCTGAATTGTGTAGGTATTTGAGCCTGTGGGCAGTTTGAATCCCTGCGAGGTTAAACTTACCGGAGAGAAAGATCCTGTTGAAACCTGAGAAGGAATGATTGCTAAAGTATTTGCTGTATTAACGAGTTGTGCGTAAGCAGTCCCCTGTCCCTGATACACCGAGAGGTTGATAATCAGGTACGCATTTTTGTAACCGGGAAAACTCGCAGGATCAACCGTAATTGAACCGGATGTAAGATTAGTCCAGGACGTAGAATTAACCGAACCGCCCGGGTTGATGGGAATTAAAACCGGAGTTTTATTGGAAGCAACCTGAGGAGTTGTTCCGCTCTTTCCTGCTTCCAGTCCGGAAATTTTCGAAAGGAGTGCCGAATTTGATCCTTCGAGCTGATTTACCTTATTTTCGAGAAGGCTTAATTTATTGTTCAGTAAATCTAAATTTTGTCCGCCGTCTTCTGAGACCGATACCTTCTCGTTACTTACTAAAAACTGCGGATTTTTTCCCGGAAAGATGAGCCAAAAGGCTAAAGCCGCAATAAGAAAAACCGGTAAAAGCATAAGGGCAGTTTTAAACATAATAAGTTAAATTTCTAATTCTAAACTAATAATACAACTTTTAAATGCGAATTAGAGTAGAATACATATATGTTTATTGATGAAGCTGAAGCAGAGGTAAAAGCTGGTCACGGCGGACCAGGGCGTGTGTCATTTTTTAAGGTGCGCGAAACGGGTCCCGACGGAGGTAATGGAGGCAAAGGCGGAGATGTATATTTAACTGCATCTGATTCTGTTTCAACTCTCGGCTTTTTTTTAAATCACCGTAAAATTACCGCTGAAAACGGACAACCAGGTATGTCCAATCGCAAATTCGGTAAAAATGCTCCGGATACGGTAATCCCGGTTCCTGCACAAACGGAGATAACCGATCTTGAAACCGGAGAAAAATTTTTTTTAGAAAAGGACGGAGAAACTTTGCTGATCTGCAAAGGGGGTTTGGGAGGAAGAGGCAATTCCGAGTTCCGTTCTTCCAGAAACACAACCCCAGAATATGCACAGCCAGGTCTTGAAGGAGAATTCAGGCGTCTGAAACTGCACATTAAGTTGATCGCTGACATCGGACTAATCGGATTACCAAACTCAGGCAAAAGCTCCCTACTTAACGAGCTGACTTCAGCTAATGCGAAAGTCGGAGCATATGCATTCACAACACTTGAGCCTAATTTGGGAATTATGAATATTTCCCACAAAAAAAGAAAAATAATCGCTGATATCCCGGGAATTATAGAAGGCGCAAATCAGGGTAAAGGACTCGGTCTTAAATTCTTAAAACACATAGAAAAGGTAAGAATTCTTCTCCATTGTATCCCTTGCGATTCAGTAGATCCCATTAACGAATATCACACAGTCTCAAAAGAACTCGCCAGTTTTAATCCGTCTTTAAAACGCAAGAAGGAGATGATAATCTTAACTAAGTCCGATCTTACGGATGAAGCTGGAATCGAAGAATTGAAGGCAGAGCTGAAAAAGTTGGGCAAACAAATAGTTGCAGTTTCGGTATATAATCTAGAAAGTATAGAAAATCTGATAAGTTTGTTATGAAAAGGCATACACCTAATATAACCATAGGGGTGATAGTAATAATTCTGGTAACAGGGGCAGTGGCGGTTTTTTATAACAATCACAGAACGGGCTTTCCCAGCTCGGCTTGGGAAAAGGATTCAAACAATTCATCTATGGCGGATAAAGAGGTCTATACCTCAACTGAATCGGGTGAGATTTATACTCCTCAAATTGCCAGTCAGGCTGCAACCCCGGTTCCTTCCCCCGCTCCTCTTGACAGTTATGTTTATCCTGGGTCGACAGAAATTAAAACAGAAAGTTCAAAACTTGAATTGGAAAGCAAGGATAGCGCATCAAAAGTAACCGAGTGGTATAAAGAGAAAATCAGATCCTCCAGCTTTAATGCGAAATCCTTTACCCAGACAAGCACTAACGGATCTGTTTTAAACAAGTTGAGCGCGGTAAAACCGGGTGAAAAAATTGATATCACTATCAAAAAGGATCAAAATGCATCAATAGTTACAATAACCGTTGACAGATCCTAAGCTCCTCTGCTAGGATCGCTCCCACTGCCGGACACTGCCTCCTTATAACTGATGGAAAGAAATTATTTAAGACGCTTCAACAATTCAAAAATAAGAACTTACGTAATTATAGGCGCAGTTCTCCTGGTAGCAATTTTTCTTTTTGTTAGATTTAATCCTTTCAGTTCAGGTGCATCAAAATCTATTTCTAGCAGCGACAAAGCTGTTTTAAAAGACGCTTTGAAAACTTTACCCTTAAACCGGGAGTTTAAGTTCCCATTAAAAGATGAGAAGAACGAAACAGTCGGCGAAATCAAATATACAATAGAAAATGTTGAGTTAAGAGACGAGATAATTATCAAAGGTAAAAAAGCATACGCTGTTAAGGGTAGAGTCTTCCTGATTCTTAACCTTAAAATAACTAACGATAGTAGTAAAACAATTTCAATGAACACAAAAGATTACGCAAGACTTTTTGTTAACAACAACGAAAATGAGCCTCTTTCCCCCAGCATTCACAACGACCCTGTTGTAGTTGACGCTATTTCCGTAAAACCTACTAGGGTCGGTTTTGCAATCAGTGAAAGCGATAAAAATATCAAGCTTAAAATAGGTGAAATTAAAGGCGATAAAACAACGGTTGATATTAATTTCTAAAATTTAGCCCTAAGATGGATCCGAAACAAAATCCGACCACTGATCTCTTAAATATTATTAACAAAGCTATGGACAGTAATATGTATGGTAGCGTTGAAGTTTACCTTGAGGACGGACAAATTACTCAGATTACCCAAAGAATTATTAAAAAAATCAAGAAAATTAAACCGCAAACAAAAACCATAAGCAAGACAAACCGCCCGGGAATGAAAAACGAAGAAATTACTCTTAAATTTCAAAATTAGGGGGCGTACTCTCGCTTCACAACGCCGGTAGTCGTAAAATGTTTTTTAATAGGCTATGACAATTTCAAGTATCAAAGATATAGTAATAAATATGAAGTCAAAAGTTACGGATAAAATTGATTACTAACCTATTGACAAGGGTTATCCCAATAGATAATATCAAGTAACAAATATAGTTTTTTATATTCCGCAAAGAAGATAAAAACTATATGTTAAAAAGTAAATAGAAGCGATAGACGACCGCAAACGGAGGCTATCTTACAATCAGGCTTAACTGCCAATAGATTGCAAGAGGGCCTCCGTTTTTTTGACTTTCTGGAGTAATCCAAAAAGAGCAGGCGGACCTGAGAAGAGACATTCTATCTGCCGCCCGACCTTGTCGGGGATGATGACTTTCTTTCTCAGGATACTTACTTTGAAGTGTTCCCAACACCAGGGATAAAAAAGGGAGGAGGTGAAACAACACATGATAAATAAAAGAATAGCAACAGCAGTAGCAACAGGAGCTTTATTATTAAACTCCTTTGCAACCCCTGCTTTTGCAGCAACAACTATCACTCTTTCAGGCAACGGTACTGATTCAAACAATACCGCAAACATCAACCTTACTAAAACTGCAACTGTCGTTCAAAACAACACAGCTAACGTTACAAATAAAGTCGATGTTGATGCAGAAACTGGAGACAACGATGCAAATGACAACACAGGCGGAGACGTAAAAATCAAAACCGGTGATTCAGATGTAGCTGTCGCAGTTAAAAATATGCTGAATTCAAACTCAGCCTCTATTGACTGCTGCACTAAAGGTGATACATCAGTAAAAATCGCTGACAACGGATCTGATTCCGACAACAAAGTTGATTTAGATCAGGAAGCTTCTAACGGAGTTTACCAAGATAACAACGCAGATGTTGAGAATAAGGTTTACGTAGATGGAAAAACCGGAAATAACGATGCTGAGGACAACACCAATGGTGATGTTTCAGTTGAGACCGGTGATTCAGAGGTTAGCGTAGGCGTATTGAACTTTGTTAATTCCAACTTCGCTAAAATCGGAGGAGGAGATAGCGAAGGTAGCTCATTAAGCCTTTGGATATTAGGAAACGGAACAGATTCCGATAATGATATCTATGCAGACTTAACTAGCGAGAACGTAGTCACTCAGAATAATGATGCAGATGTCGACAATAAAGTCGATGTTGATGCAGAAACTGGAGACAACGATGCAAATGACAACACAG
>CAYOSW010000010.1:0-15847 GCA_964406775.1 uncultured Gammaproteobacteria bacterium | reverse complement strand
GCGGAGAGGTTTCAATTGAAACCGGAGACGCTGAGGTTGGTTCTCTCGTAGCTAATGTAGGCAACTTCAACTGGGCTGAACTCGGATGCGATTGTCTTTTCGATGATTTGACAGCAAAAATCGCAGACAACGGTTCTGACACAGATAATAAAATCGATTTAGATCTTTCAAGCGGTAAGGACAACGGAGTCTTCCAAGACAACGCTGCTGACCTTGAAAACGAACTCGACGAGTTAAATGCACAGACCGGAGATAACGAAGCTGAAGATAACACTGGAGGTTCTGAAGGCCACGATCCTGCGATCGAGACCGGAGACGCCGGAGTTGACTCAGAAGTAGTTAACCAGTTCAACTCAAACCAAGCCGGAATTGGAGGAGAATTCGAATTTGATTTCGATTGGGAAGAGATGTTAGGTTCAATTTTTGGTTAGGTAAATTGGATTGCGGGGATTTCTTGCTTGCACTTCAGCAAGGATCCCCAAAAATCCTGAAAGAATTAGAAATTAGAAAAATGATAACAGACAAATTAAAACAATTAAAAAGATTAACAGCACTATTTACCTTATCGGTATTTTTATTCGGTCACGTTTTAAGCACTCCGGTTATCGCCGCTCCCAGCGCACCAACACCACCTCCTGCACCCGAAGCTCCTGCTGCACCTTCCACTCCCCCTGCACCTCCAGCCCCCGGAAGCAGTACAGAACCGTCGAGCACTCCTGCTCCGTCCTCAACACCCGAATCGTCAAGCGCTCCAGCTTCAAGCCAGCCATCAGCGTCTCCTTCAACGTCCCCGTCTTCAAATCCTTCTTCTACACCTGCACCTACCTCCTCACCTGAACAATCGGCTGCTTCTTCCCAACCCTCTTCAACACCGGCACCAACACCTTTGCCTTCAGGTAATCAATCAGGCGCGCAGGATTCCAGCGGCAACAATGGCGGAGCTTCCATTAATACAGGAGACGCGACAAACACAGCCGGCCTCTTGACTAGCGCTAACTCAAACTTTGCACAAGCCCCGGGAGTAAGTGCAGGAGTTTCGGATTCCGGCCCTTCTGCAGGAGTGGTTAATTCTGACAATGGGTCAGGATCAAACAACAACGGCTCACTTTCTGTTTCAAATACCAATACAAATAATCAAAATAACAGCGCCCAGGTATCAAATAATTTAGATCAAACAACAATCACCGGTCAAAACAGCGCTAACAAAAACACCGGTGGTGATGTGGACGTTAATACGGGAGATGCAAACGTTACGGGAACAATTGTCAATTCACTCAATACCAATGTTTCAGGGGTAGCAGTTGCAGAGTTTAATGTGGAAGATGATCACGTAGGAGACATTGTCTTGGACTTTGCGTCGGGCTGTATCTCAAACTGTGGTACAGGATCGATTCAGGCTGGCAATACCGGCAACGGAGCGGATTCAACTAATAATGCTGATGTAAACTTGGATCAGACTAACGAAACTTTCCAAAACAACGATGCAAACGTAGAAAACAACCTTACCTTAAGCGCAGACTCAGGAAACAATGAGGCAAACAAAAACACTAACGGTGATGTAAATATTGAAACGGGAGATGCAAATGTGGCCGCCAACGTCCTGACATTTGCCAATAACAATGTTGCTGGAGATGTAGTTTATACAGTGGTTAACGTCTTTGGAGACTTGGTCGGAGATATAGTTATGCCGAAGGAATATATCGAGGCTGCAGGCGGATGCTCAACTTGCGGAGGCGGAGATGTATTAGCTGCTAACTCAGGAAACGGTGCAAATTCCGATAATACTGTTAACGTAGACCAGACAACAGAGAACAATACCTACCAATATAACGATGCAAATATAGAGAATAATTTGGTAATTGATGCTTCTACTTCCGGAAACAGCGCTTCCGGTAACACAAACGGAGATAACCAGATAACAACAGGAGATACTAACGTAGACGCTCAAGTCTTAAACGTCGCTAATTCCAACGTAGCAGGCGGAGTATGGTGGCTGGTTCTGGTAAATGAAGCCGGAAACTGGGTAGGAAAGATCGTCGGTTCACCGGACGGCACAAATATGGCTGGATCCGAAGGTACGGAGTTTATAGTTACCGAATCAGGAGAAGTAATTGCAGTCAACTCAGGCAACGGAGCAGGCTCAAACAACACAACCAACATTGCCCAAAATCAAACTAATACAACAACTCAAAACAACACCGTAAATCTGGTAAATAACGTTAATCTCTCGGCAAATACAGGTGGCAACGAAGCAAACGATAATACAGGTGCAAATTCCAAAATAAAGACCGGAGACGCAAATGTTGTAGCCAACATAGTCAACTTTGTAAATAACAATATAACTGGTGGAGGTAAATTATTTGTCACAGTAGTTAATGTCTTCGGATCCTGGCAGGGAAACTTTATTACTCCAGACGGTAAAAAAGAAGAACTAGCTTCAAACAGTAATCAGAATCAACCATCTACCGAAGTTGCTCAGGGCGGACAGGAAGAAGAACAGGTTGTAGATGAAGAAACCCAAGAGAGTGATTCAACTTCAACAACCGGAACAACAAAGAAGATTAAAAAAGTGAAGGCTTCTGCCTCACCTGTCGTTGGTGCTGCAACTGGAAACAGCGGTACAACTTCAGGAGGAGCAGGATCGGTATTGAGTTCAGTTTCGCAAGTTGCAGGAGTAAAAATCGGGCCTAAGTTGGAACTTCCTGAAGGTGCTTTAGTCGGCAAAAATAAGATTAAAGTTAATTTAGCCTGGCTGGTATTGGCTCTGCCTTTACTGGGACTTATCGCTTTGTCCAGATTGAGAATCGCTTACTACACAAGACAGATCAAAAATAAACTCGCTACAAGAAGAGCAGAAGGTGTACTTCTGGGTTCATTGATCGCAGTTTGCCTCTACTTTTTGAATAAGGTCAGCTGAACTGGCCTTGCGGGCTAATCGCCTTAAACTGGTTAAAACTGCCAAAAAACAGTTAGTTACGTCTGCAAACTAAACTAATTTCCTTTAATTCTGCCCTAAAAACTCTAACAATGAGAATAAGAAATACATTTTACGCTTTAGTGGCGGTATTACTTTTAATAAATCAAAATTTTATATTCGCCGTATCGGCGCAGGAATTCACAGTTTCGGGCAACGGAGAAGGTTCTTCGAGCAGTATCTCCTATCAGGCTGAGAATAATAATCAGACTCATCAGGAAAATAAAGCGGAGGTTGAGAATAATGTTAAAGCTGAGGCTGAGACCGGCAACAACGAAGCAAATGATAATTCCGGGGAAGTTCAAATAGAAACGGGAGATGCACAAGTTTCTACGGAAATAGTTAATTCAGGTAATACTTCGACGGCTGTAATAGATTGCTGTCCGACCGAGGATCCCGGTTCGGTTGTGGTAGCCGACAATGGTGAAGATTCTCAAAACTCCGTTGAGATTACACAGGATTCGGCAACAAACATAACTACTGTTAATAAACTCAATCTTGATAATAATATTGAAATTACGGCTAATACCGGGGATAACGAAGCGGATGATAATAACGGAGATGTCACAATCAAAACAGGTGAAGTTAATATTTTGGCACAAATCTTAAATAAGAATCTTAATAATAGTTATATCTCAGCTTCATCTGCTAATAATTTATTTAATTTTAAGATCGCAAGCAACGGCGCAAACAGCGTAAATACGATTACCGAATCAAGTGATGAAGAAAATAACTACCTGGTTTTTAATGATTTGTATCTGAACAATTCAATAATTAATAATGCCAATACCGGCGGCAACAAGGCCAATAAAAATAGCGGCAAAGTTTTAATTGCCACAGGAAGCATTCTGCTGGACATAATTCTTTTAAATAAGGACATTAATAGTTCCGTTATCAAAGCTTCCTGTTGCCAAAGTCCTTCTCCGTCTCCTACCCCGACTCCTACTCCTTCGCCTTCTGGAACGCCCGGTCCCAGTGAGTCACCCTCTCCTTCAAGCCCTCCTCAGGGCTCCTGCTGCAGTCCGACAACCGACATCCCCGGTCCTGGCGGTGGAGGTAGCGGCGGTGGCAGTTCTTCGGGAGGTGGCGAGGTCTTGGGTGCCGTATTGCCTGCCACAGGAGGATTATCTATTTGGATGCTGACCGTTTTAGCTTTACTTATGCTCACTGCTGGTGTAATCTTGCGTGGAGATTATGAGTACGCACAAGATGAAACAGGTTTCTCGCTCGGCGATAAGTTTAAAAAAGTTTTTGGGAAATTTATTAATAGCCTTAGGGCTTATCTTTTTGGGGCTTATTTATTGGCCAATACTGCGGATTTACTTTCCCGTAAGTTCCGTTCCTATTCCTGATCCTGATTTTTCGATCAGTATTCCGAAAATTAATGCTTACGCTCCGCTGGTTGATAACGTTGATCCTTGGAATGAGACCGAATATCGCGAAGCATTGACTCGAGGTGTTGCGGTTGCAGAAGGTTTTTCAAAACCCGGAGAAAGCGGTACAGTTTATATTTTTGCTCACTCTTCCGATTCCCCCTGGAGAATCTCAAGTTATAACACCGTTTTTTTCAGGCTCGGAGAGCTTAAAAAAGGTGACGGAATTTCGGTAAATTATGCCGGAAAAAACTATAAATACATTGTCGAGAATTCTGTTGAGGTTTGGCCTAACGAGGTTGAGGCTTTAACAAAAGCTACAAAGAACGAGCTTATACTCCAAACCTGTACGCCTGTCGGGACTTCACTTAAAAGATTGCTGGTATTTGCAATTCCCGGATAAAAAAAGCCCCGGGTTTCCCCGGGACTTTTAATTTTTAAACGCTAAAAACTCTTAAGGAGTTACTACGTTTGAAGGTGCGTCAACTGAGACCATTACGTCTGAGGTTGATTCACCCGTTTTTACTTCAACATTACCAGAACCGGTATTGTTGTTGGCTTTGTTTTTGCCTGTCTTTGCTTTTGAAGCAATTGTGGCGCCGACAACCGTACCATTAGTTTGTTTGGTAACTTTCTTCTTCTTGTTTTTAACAGTAGAAGTGTTGGTTGAATCTTTACCGTTTCCAGAAATGGTTACGGTATCAGCGGCAGCTGCGCAGCCGCAATCAGGCAACGTAAGTTCGTTGGATGATCCGCTTACCTCAACAGCTACAGTTGAAGTTGCATCTCCGGTATCAACAGTCACATCACCGTCTCCGGTATTTCCGTTGGCTTTATTGCCCCCGGTTTTCGCACTTGATGCGATGTTAATTCCGACAACAGTACTATTTGTTTGTTCAACAACAGTTTTATCCTTGTTTTTTACTTCGGATGTATTGGTTGATCCTACACCGTTACCTGAAATATCAACATTTGTGTCTGCAAATGCAGCTGGCGTTAAGAGACTTAGCACCAAAGCAGAGCTTGCTGCAACAGCAGATAATTTTGCTTTTAACATTTATTATTCACCTCCTTTCAAATTTCACACTGAATTTCTGATTCAGCGTCGCAAGTATCTTTACCCGATTCCCCGTTTGCCGAATCGGTTCCTCCCCCACCCTGTAAATTGTCTTTCCCGTTTCCGCCTTTTAAAGTATCGTTATTTTCATCACCGAAAACAGTATCATCTCCTGCCTCACCATTAGAGTTATCGTCACCGGATCCCGATGAAATCACATCATCTCCCATTCCTCCCGTTATCTTATCGTCGCCTTCTTCGCCGTTTAAAATATCTTTTCCGTTTTCACCCCTAATATCATCATTACCGGCTCCTCCGAAAATTTTATCGTTGCCCAACGCTCCTATAAGTAAATCATTACCTTCTTCCCCGAGAATCACATCATCACCGATTTCACCTCTTAACTCATCATTTCCGGTACCTCCGATAATGCAGTCATTGCCGTTTTTACCGAAGACTTTATCATTTCCTTCAAAAGTTATTATCAGATCGCTCTTGCTTGTGCCCTGAATAGTGTCATTGCCTGATGTTCCGAAAATAGGATTTGGACTTAAGTTAAGGTTTTTGCAGGCTTCCGGCAACTCAAATCCGATACCGATATTTAAATCAAAAGTAACAGAAGTGTTCTGGTATTCATTCCCGGCATTCGGATCAAAAGTGACTTTAATTTTATAGTTAGTAGATGCACCCGGTGCTAAATCCGAAAGTGCAATGAACTCAAGCGAACTGCTTTCTGAGAAAAAGTCGGCTAAAGTCTTCGGTCCTGTTGGAGAGGATCCGCCGTATAAATCGGTTGCCCCTTCCGAAATAATAACCTGCAAAACATTTTCCAGATTGCCTAATCCTTCCGTTTTCGAAGCTTTAATTCCGACAGGCCTTGAAGATCCGGCTCCGTTTGAGACGGTGACAGTTCTTTCTTCAACATCTCCAGGAGCAGAGTTGGCAATAACAAATATCGGGTCCCCTTCCGGCACACCCCAAATTACAGTTAAGTCACCCGATGCCCGGACAGTAGAGGTACCGTTAAAAAAGTTTGTCCAGGGTACAACACCTACAAGAGTTGCAATAAGTAAAAATATTACGCTGATTTTAAATAAACTTAATTTCATTATGGTTGACTACAAAATCCTTTTACTGCATCCAAATCAAATCCGTCTGAATCATTTGTATGCGGAGTAAAGTTAGTAGATTCGGTAAGCTTAATGTGAGTAATGTTGCTGTTTCCTGATAAATCCAAAGTTGTAATTCCGTCAGTACCTGGTCCAGGCTCACTATTAACACTTCCTATGTTTATAAAGTTCACCCCATCAGAGCTTACTGATACATCAACTTTTTCTTCAGGATATGTTTCTCTTCCGTTTGTAGCTTCATAAAAAGTAAGGTCAGATCCAGGTACGTCAATAAGCGGAGATGCAAAAGTTAAAGTCATAACTCCATTTTTCCCAAGGCTGTAAAAATTCGTACCGGTACCGACAACCCAATCATTAGCTCCTGTTGCCTTATTCGGATCGGTTCTGTTTGGATCCGTTATTGCCGAGTCGTCTTTTTTTACACCTACAGTATTTACTACAGCTCCATTCGCAAAAATTTGACCACTACAGGCAATAGGTGTTGGCGAAGGCGAACCGCTCGGAGAGCCTGTAGGAGAGGCAGATGCGGAAGGTGAAAAACTCGGTGAAGGGAAAATAGATGCAGCAGCAAAGATATTGTTAGTGGAAGATGCATTCGAGGAAAAAAGCGCATAAGTTACCCTGTAGCTTAAAATTCCGAGCCCTAGTAAAGTAAACAGCGCTAAAAAGGCAGTTCTCCTAACCATTAGTACTCATCCTCCTCATAACTTTTTTCTCAATTTCTTTTTCCAATTCCCGTTTAATATTAAAAAGTTCAAACCCCACAAAAATTAAAACAGGCAGAATTATTAAAACAACAAATCCCGGAAGAGTCTTTAAAAACATTGTTAACTTCCCTACTTCAGGGACAAACAATTCAACTTTACCCACAACATTTTCAAAAGGCACTGGATTTGAATCCTCTGTGTTGTTAGCATCTCCGCGGGTTTTATAGAAGGTTTTATTTTGATCAGTGAATTTCTCGGTAATTCTGTGAGTTACGTTAACTCCTCCCTGTTCGAAAGTAATTATGTCGCCTTTTTGGTAATCGCTGTGTTTTTGGGAATATACAATCGCTCCCTGCGGAATAAGCGGTGACATACTGCCTGTTAAAACCGTATAGGATCTTATTCCGGCAATAATATCGGTCTTGGATGTTATTAATGTAAAAACAACTAAAGGCAACAGCACAAAAATCGTGACATTCAAAAAAGCTTTTGTAATTTCTTTTGATATATATAAATGTTTCTTCATTTTAATTCTAAATTCGCATTTCGAATCTCGTACTTCTAACTTCTATTTACCTAATAGCGGGGAAACCACTCCCCCGCTATCGGTAAAAAAACTAAACTATTGACTTACGTGTTGATTTAAGTCAATTGCGAAGCTTGCATCTACGCTGTCACCTTGAATTTCATTACCTGCTGTTGCATTCAAACACACATCCATAACTAAGGGATGGTTCGTATTTAAATCAACTAGCGCTAAATTATCCAAACCAGTTCCTGTTTCCCAGTCATCCAAATCTTTGTATCCGTTACCATTAAAATCTGTAATCTGAGGAGTCTGATCTACTCCGTCATAAGTCAGAAGATTTAGTCTTAAGAAAGCATCCATATCTGGGTTGGCATCATTATTCGAGTCTGTTATCACGTTAGTAACTTTTACTTCAGCGTGATCTCCTGCAACACTTCCAGTATTCTTAAGCGATAAAGTCTGATTTCCAGTACAGGAACCAGGAGCTAATGTACCGCTACCGAAACTTGCGCTTACATTATCCTGATCGGTTTCACTTGCATCCGTAAGCTTAAGATCTAAGCTGCCTGTTGCAAATGTATTTGCAGATGAAGTTCCTGCATTACTAAAATAAGCAAATGTAGCTCCTCCCATAATTGCAAACGATGCAAGAATTGAGAGACCGCTCATTGCGATTTTACTATTCATATATTTTCACCTCCATTCGTTTACTACTCGCTCAAAACCCATCAAAAAACCAGCCTTATTTCGGCTGGTTAAAATTAACTAAGTGTCGTAAATAGTTTTTGGGCAGGTAGTCATAATTTTAGCTATTGGCTTAATATTGAGCCTAGCTCAGTACAGCAAATAGAAAAACTTTTGTTAAGTGTTGATATACTAAGGGACTTTCAAATTTACGTCAATTCGGTCAAATTAGATAACAACTAGATAGAAGTAATACACTGTTGTAAACTACCTTTGATGAAATTTTTAAGTGTTTTTCTAAAGAAAATTAGCGATTTTCTCCCCTTTATATTTGTATTTCTAGCCTCTTTATACCGGCCATATGATGCGGATTTAGGATGGCATTTAAAGTACGGAGAGTATTTTTTTCAACACGGCAGAATTTTAAAAGAAAATATTTTCTCAACGGAGATGACGGATTTTATCTGGCCGAACACTTCTTGGGGAATTGATCTGATTTATTATTCGGCCTATTACCTGCTCGGGTTCTTCGGATTAACGCTGCTTGCCGCACTGGTTATAACACTGACTTTTTATTTTTTTGCGAAAGCTTTTGATTTGGATTATTGGCAAAAGGTCGTGATCTTTCCACTCCTCATAATTTTAGAAAATCCCGTAAATGAAGTTTCCTTCCGAGGTCAGACAGTTTCCGTTATGATGCTGGGTCTTTTAATATTGATACTTTCAAAATTTGAGAAACTTAAATCGGAAAAGATTTTGCTTTGGCTAATACCTCTATTTTTATTTTGGGCTAATATTCACGGACAATTTATTTTAGGGTTCGGGATTCTGATACTTTGGTTTTTTCTTTACTTTTTGGGACAATTTCTGCAAGAACCGTTTGAGATAAAAAAACTTTTCTCAGCACTCAATAATTTTGTAAAAAATAGATTCAGGCAAACCAGTTTTATTCTGTTTATACTTCTTGCCTCATTTTCGGCAACACTAATACACCCTTTCGGTTTTGGAATTTATACCGATGCCTTTTTGCATTTCAAAAATCAGGATCTCCAATACATTATTGAATATCTGCCCTTTGACGATTTATCAGAACCCTGGTGGAATCAGATGTTTTTCGGAATTATAGTTTTTCTGGGTGCTGTTTTCCTTTTCTTTTCAGGCGCAATAAAAAAATATCTTCCCTGGACAGGAATTTTGGGAGTACTTTTCACCCTTTCCTGGTGGGTCAGAAGATACGCCTGGTCGATGTATTATTTAGGTATTCCCCTGCTTAAACCTATTTCCGATTTTGTAAAACCCGATTCGGAAAAAACCGCACGGAAAATTGCGTTGGTGCTTTTTGTTTTTTATATTGTCATTACCGGTTATATTAAGCTTCCGTTCAAACAATACATCGATATGAATTGGCAAATTTATTGTGAACAATACGGAAATTGTACGTTTCAATCCCTGGAATATGTCCGCGACAATAAATTGACCGATAAATTGCTAACACTTTACGGATGGGGAGGATTTATTATCTGGAATTTCCCGGAAGTTAAGCCTTCGATAGACGGACGGATGCATCTTTGGAAAGATTCAAACGGTTATAGCGCGTTTTCTGAATATTACGCTTTAGAGCAGGACTGGGAAGATGTCGATAAATCAAAATATGACAATGTCTTAATGTGGAAGGATAAGAATATTTACGGCAGACTTGAGCAACTTGTTAAAGAAGGTAAATGGAAGAAACCGTATGAAGATCAGTATGCGGGCGTATTCACTAGAGTTAAGGATTCTTCAGCTTCATCTGAATTTATTCTTAACCCTTAAACTAGTTGATATAATTTGACATATTAGTATCCTAGTGTTATTTTTTGCGTATGGGCAGACCAAGTTCGCGCGAATTCATTGAATTTACTCCTGCGCACAGATCCTTTTTAAAAAGTAAGGGAGTTAGAGCCCGAGATGTCAGCTGGCTTTTATATTTGGCCGATCATTTAACCGAAACTTATATTGGAGATTTAGGAAGGCAGGGATTTTCAGCCCCTACCTTAGGGGCAGTTTGTAAAGCATACGAAATTGCAAGAGGTGATATGGAAGCGGTAGAAGCCATTGTAGATCAGGCCCAGGAAATAAGAAGCTCTATAAATAGAAGAAAGAGAGGCCCGAATATAGCATTAATAAGAGCAACAAGAAGATTTGCTGCCCTCGGCTACGGAATGCTAGAAGAAGATTAATCCATCTTTTGAATATTAACCCCTAAACGGGTTAAGTTTCCGACAACATCCTCATAACCTCTTTCAATCAGTTCTGCTTTATTAATAACACTTGTTCCCTTTGCGACAAGCCCAGCTAAAACTAACGCCATTCCCGCACGGATATCGGGTGTTTCAAGTTCGCGTCCTAAAAGTTTTGAGGGGCCGTGGACTAAGACGCGGTGCGGATCGGCAATCACAATGCTTGCGCCCATTTGAATTAATTTATCGACAAAAAACATCCGTGACTCATACATCCAATCGTGAAGCAGAGTTACACCGTGGGCTTGCGATGCAAGAACAATAAACACACTCATCAGATCGGTCGGGAATCCCGGCCAGGGACGGACGTGAATCCGTTCAACCGCTTTTAAATTCTCCGCCCAAATTTTAATTTTATCCGTACCTGATTTTTGAAGGTTAATTCCGAATTGCTTTAACGGGATGGTTATCGGTTCCATATCTTCAAGAGTGCAGTTGCTCAAAGTCAGATTCCCGTAGGTAATCCCTGCGGCTATGGCATAAGTTCCGATCTCTACAAAGTCCTGGCCGATTCTGAACTCGGCTCCTTTTAACTTCTCCTGTCCCTCGATTATTAAAGTGGAAGTTCCAACACCGTTAATTTTTGCCCCCATTTTATTAAGCAGGTTGCAAAGGTCCACAACGTGCGGTTCCTGCGCGCAATTTTTAAGAATTTTCTGTCCGCTCCCTAAAACGGAAGCCAAAATCAGATTTTCGGTAGCTGTGACAGAAGGCTCATCCAAAAAAATCTGTAAATCCTTATTAACTTCACGGGTTTTCTTGCCCAGGTATCTTTTATCTTCCCTTTCAAAATCAAATCCCAAATCCGAAAATCCTTTAAGATGGGTATCGATACTCCTTTTTCCAATAATATCTCCCCCGGGGTGGTAAAATTCTATTTTACCGAGACGTGCCAGAAGCGGTCCGACTAAAAGAACCGAAGCCCGCAGTCTGACCATTAAATCCTTAGGTAAGGCATCCCCCGAGATTTTCCCGGCTTTAACCTTAATTTCACCATCCAAGCCTTCGGAAACTTCTGCCCCCAATCCTTTAAGAAGCTCCAGAAAAACTCTAACATCAGATATTTGCGGACAATTCGTCAGCGTAACCTGATCTTCAGTTAACAGGCAGGCTGCTAGACAGGGAAGTACAGAATTTTTATTCCCGGAAATTTTGACTTCCCCATTTAAGCGTACTCCACCCTCAATAATAAATTTAGCCATCGTTAAGATATTAACACAGATCCGCAATTAGAGCTTGATATGTATCGCATTGTCTGAGGACATATATTTATCGTTAACCATAATACAGCTCGGCTTTATTATAATTTCCCCTTGCACTGATGCCAACCTGTCGTTACCGCAGCCCCGCCCCGGAACGCTTTTATAATCCGTCACAAGGACCGTTTTAAAATTTAAATCATCGGCAGGCAGAAAATCGAATTTATAAGACACTCTTGAATCTCCGCTACCGTTTTTCGGCGGTTTGTAATTTCTTGAGATAAAAACAAAGCCGTTATTCTTCATATCACTTAAAACCCTGAAGAGGGCATACGCATTCTCTTCATCCGAACTTACGGAAATCTCCAAAAGCTCCGCATTACTCATATCCCGGACACTAAATACGGTAGAGTCTCCTGTGTCTTTACTGAATAGCCACTTACTGAAGTCTTTTGACACGGCACGGAACATCAATTCGGGTTTATAAGTGTGATAAGTGTACGTGTCCGAAGGAATATCTATTATGGCAATTTTTCCCGATGCGAGTCCCACAGCTAGTTTCCCGTTATCGCCTAAGCCTAGAAACGCGGATGTGTTTCCCATACCCTGCTCGCAGGGAATCCTATCACTGAGGGAAGAAAGCTTAATAATTTTTCCTGACGCGGTCTCTGTCAGTTTGTATGAACATAGCTCAGAAGGATATTCGGCAATATCGAGCGAAAAAGTATATTTACCGTCGGGAGAAGTCTCTTCTTCATCATAGGCCAACAGCTGAGGGTTATTAAAAACCAAACCTGAAGCAAAAGGCGTAGCCGAAGGAGAAGCTTCTTTTAAAACGGTATCTCCGGATGGTTTTTGAACCATTTTCTTTTGAGTTTCCGCCGCTCCGCCTTTGAAGTAGTCGCGGTATGAGCTATAGCCTAAGATTCCGATAATTATAAGTGCAACTGCAATTCCGGCAATCGGGATAATTCCTCCTTTTTGATTTTCGGTCATAACATAAGTATTCCACTTACCACTTTTATTGGCAATCTATTGACTCTTGCCGGCCTTTAAGCAGAGAATAGATTAATGCTCTGGAAGGTTTATGTTTGGATTTTTGCGGTGATTAACGTCCTTTCGTTCATATCTTACGGATACGGCACAAGTTTCAATCAGCTTTTCGGACTTTTGACTTTAATTTTAGGAGCCGGATTGAATGTTTCCGCTTATTCATACGCATACAGAAGACCAATTTTTTCAAAAGCTGTTTTAGATCTGCTTTTTAAAGCTAATTTGGGTTTAATTGGACTTTTTTTGCTTTTTGAATCTGTTGCCTTTCTCCAGGAGATAATAGGCGCAGGTATTGCTTTACCCACTTCAGGATTTGTTTCTATACTTGCCGGTTTTCCGTCTTTTCCTGCGCTGTATGCAACCTATAAATTAGTAAACCAAAAGTCTTCCAAAAAAGGTAAATCAAAGCACAAAAAAGCTTGACTTAAAGCCCCGGATTTGTCATTCTACCAGTTAATCAATGTGCGGAATATTCGGCTATAAAGGAAGCAAAGAGGCATTTAAACTCGTTCTCGAAGGTCTTACCAGACTTGAATACCGGGGCTACGATTCCTGGGGGATATCTACTTTAAACGGCTCCATTATTAATACCGTAAAAAATACCGGATCAATCGGTTCGGCTCTGGGCGAGGTTGAAGCCGATAAAGATTCTCGTATAGCTGTAGGTCATACCCGCTGGGCGACCCACGGAGGCGTCAGTCAGACTAACGCCCATCCACACTCATCTTCCGACAACACATTCGTTTTAGCTCAAAACGGAATTTTTGAAAACTTTCTGGAGATAAAAAGTGAGTTATCAGGTAAAGGCTATAAATTTATAAGTGAAACGGACACTGAGGTTATCGTCAGGCTTATTGAGGATTTAAAAAAGACAAGCAAACTTACACTCCGTGACGCAATTCGGGAGGCTTTTATGAAGTTGGAAGGAAGAAATACCATTATCGTTTTAGATAATGAGGGAAATATTTACGCAGTGAAAAACGGTTCACCTTTAGTGTTGGGTACAAATAGTGCCCGTGAGTACTTTTTAAGTTCGGATGCTCTTTCTTTTTCAGATATGGTGGATAAAATCGTTGTCATCGAAAATTTTCAACTCATACAAATCGGCAAAGATGAACCGGATCTTTTTGATCTGAAAAGCGGTAATAAACTATCACTTTCCTGGCAAACGTTGGAAATTTCCGGAGGCGAAATCTCCAAAAACGGCTACGAGCACTTTATGATTAAAGAAATTCTGGAGCAGCCGGAAACCATAAAAAAAGCTGTCCAGCTTCTTGATGAGGAAATGCTGGAAAAATTAAAGAAGGAAATTAAGCCTGAAACGACGGTTTATACAATCGGCTCAGGTACTGCCGGTGTTGCCGCAGCTCTCGGCGCTTTTTATCTCCGCAAAATAGCTAAAATTAATGCAATAGCCTTGATAGGAGCTGAATCGCGGGAATATTATGATTTATTTAAAGCCGATGATCTGGTGATTGTTCCCTCCCAATCCGGAGAGACTGCGGATGTGCTTGAGGCGCTTGAGATTGTTAAGCAGAAAAACGTCAGAATTGCCAGTTTTGTTAATATGCCGGGTTCGACAATCAGTCGGGTAAGCGAATTTCCGTTTATGGCGAACGCCGGACCTGAAATTGCTGTGGCATCGACCAAAATTTTTACTTCCCAGGCCATCTGGTTTTATCTTTTGGCTAATTTTTTAAACGGCGCCTTGGATAAAGCCAAAGATGACGCTATGCAAGCATCGGAAAAACTGACCGAATGGTTAAAAGGGGGTGAAACCGGAAATATTAAAGAGCTTGCTGATAAATTAGTGAATGTAGAGGACTTATATATGTTCGGAAAATCCGAGTATTACCAGATCGCCCGCGAAGGAATGATTAAATTAATTGAAGTCGCGAATGTTCACGCGCACGCTCTTCCTTCCGGTGACTTAAAACATTATGTGATAGCGATGATACAAAAAGGAGTCCACGCGATAGCCTTAGTCCCCGGAGAAGAATTAAGAAACGATGTTATTAACGCGGTAGAACAAATTAAAACCCGTGGCGGAACGATAATCGGCATTTCCCCTCTTAAACACAAGGAGTTTGACTACTTTATTAAAATTCCTGAAGCCGGCAATCTTACAGCGGTTTTAGCCGTTGTTCCCCTCCAACTTTTAACTTACTACCTGACTTTAAAGCGCGGCAATCCGATTGATAAACCGCGCAATATCGCCAAATCAGTCACAGTAAAGTAATGAGAATATTAGTAACAGGATCACTAGCATATGACTTAATAATGGATTTTCCGGGAAAATTTACCGAGCATATTGATCCTTCAAAACTGCATATATTAAATGTTTCTTTTTTAGTTGATAGTTTAAAAAAAGAGCGCGGTGGCAATTCAGCAAATATTGCCTATACCTTGTCGCTTCTTAGAATGGAAACGGCAATCCTAAGCAATGCCGGTGATGATTTTGACAGTTATGCAAAATTCCTGACGGAGAACGATATTAATATCGAAGATATCAATATTGTTAATGGAGATTCAACAGCCACCGCAATAATTATGACCGACCAAGCGGATAATCAGATAAGCGCTTTTTATCCAGGCGCTATGCGCCAAAACGTGCATTTAAGCATAAAAAAAATCAAAACACCTGTTGATTTTGTAGTTATTACACCAGATTTACCTGAAGCTATGATTAAATTTGCAGCCGAATGCAAGGAACTGAATATTCCCTATTTATTTGATCCGGGGATGCAGTTACCGAGACTTACAGATGCACAGCTTCGATCTGGGATTAAGGGTGCGGAAATATTAATCGGGAACGATTACGAAATGGGCGTTATAAAAAAAAGGCTTTTTCTGACTGAGCTA
>CAYOSW010000009.1:0-45522 GCA_964406775.1 uncultured Gammaproteobacteria bacterium | reverse complement strand
AGAGTAGCGGAATTTTTTGAATACGACTTCCATAAAATATAGATTCCTAAAGCTATAAAAAGAAGAATTCCGGGTGGGCGGGTGAGCTGGGCGAGGAGACCGAACATTCCGGCTAAACTGATATAGTAATAATCTTTCTTTTGTTCGTATTTAAGAAAATAATATACGGCTGTAATAGTAAAAAAGATAAATGTCGGCTCGGATGACCCTACCGAATGGGTGATAAGCCATCTTGCGGGAAGAACCAAAAATACCAGACTTAGCCATAAGGGTTGAGAGGTAAGCTTAAAGTCTCTGACAAGAAAATAAAACGCAAAAACGGAAGCAATAGTTGAAAGTACGGTAACCAGAACCATCGATTTAAGAAATCCCAATACCGGTTCAAACACCAGGATGAGCATTGAATAGAAAGGGAAATGTGCGGCGTAATAGGTGTGAGGCAGCTCCTGCGGGAGGGAGGCTATCGCCCGTTCGTTATAAAAAGTTTTACCGATAATAATGTACTCAATACCGTCAAAATTTCTGTAAATCGTGTTAAATCCTTCGGAAAAATTCAACCCGTAAAAATTCATCCGGAGAAGGTGCGGCAGCCATACCAGGAAAGTAATTAAACAGGTGGCAACGGTCAGGATTAATAAACTTCTAAGTGTTTTTTGATTCATAAGACCTTAAAGTCTGTATATAGCCTCAGATCTATGTTAGCATAATAAAATGAGTTTGAAGAGTTTATCGGTTTTTTTACCTGCATACAATGAAGAAGACAGTATTGCCATAACTGTTGAGAATGTTGTTAAAGTTTTAAAGGATCTGAAGATCGAGTGGGAGGTTTTGGTGATCAATGACGGCTCAAAAGATCAAACCGCAGAAGTTGTAAAGGAACTCGGTAAAAAGTATCCGAATGTTAAGCTTGTTAATCACGAAGTGAATAAAGGATACGGCCGTGCCTTAAAAACCGGCTTTTCAAGTGCGAGATACCCCTGGGTCGCTTTTGTTGATTCCGACGGACAGTTTGATTTTGAGGAAATTAAAAAGCTCATCGCTAAAACTGATGAAGCGGATGTTATTTTAGGCTACCGTTTAAACAGGGCAGATCCCTTTCAAAGACGTATTTTTACCTGGGGATGGAAAATGCTGGCTATGGTTCTACTCGGTCTTAACGTGAGGGATTATTCCTGCGGTTTTAAATTGATTAAGAAAAAAGTCATTGAGGATATCTCTCCGATTGAATCCGAAGAAAAAGTTACGCAAATTGAAATGCTGATAAAAGCCAAGAAAAAAGGTTACAAGTTTGCCGAAGTCGGGGTCCACCATTATCCCCGGACAGCAGGTGTTCCGACAGGGGCAAATATGTCGGTTGTATTAAAAAGTTTTGCAGATATTTTAAGGCTTTGGCAGAATTTATAGTATGGCTTGGCTCAAAAAAAACCGTTTTGAAGTAATTTTTATAATCTGTTTGCTTCTGATTGCCGCTTTTATGCGGATCTACCGCATAGATGAATATATGACATTTCTCGGGGATGAGGGGCGGGATGCACTCATTATTAAGAAGATTTTAGTCAATTACGATTTTCCTCTTCTGGGTCCGCCGACATCCGTCGGAAATATGTATAACGGCCCACTTTATTACTATATGATGGCGGTGAGTATGGCTGTTTGGTGGATGAATCCGGTAGCGGCTGCGCTGATGATAGCGCTGATTGGGGTTACAACAGTCGGATTGATTTACTATCTGGCAAGAAATTGGTTCGGTAAACAGGCTGCCATAATTTCTGCAACGCTTTACGCTCTTTCTCCGGTGAATATAATTTACTCGCGCTCGTCTTGGAACCCTAACCCCGCTCCCTTTTTTGCGCTGATTGCGGTAATCGGTCTTTATAAATCCCGGCAAACAAAAAATTTTCTCTGGTTTATCTTAACGGGTACAGCTCTGGCTTTTGCAGTGCAGATGCATCTGCTCGCTTTGATATTGGTGCCGATTTGTGGGGTGATTTGGCTTAACGAATTGCGCGAAAAAATCTGGCTGAAGAAAAAAGTCCGGAATTTTTGGAAGGGTTTTGTTTTGGCGGTAGCAGTGTTTTTATTCCTGATGTCGCCTTTGGCTATTTTTGATTTTAAGTACAATTTTCAAAACTACCGGGCGATAACCACTTTCTTCTTCGGAGACCGGGCAACTACGGTAAATTTAAATCCTTTAAACACTCTTGAAAGAGTGGTGCCGATTTACTCGGATAATCTGATCAACAGATATCTGGCGGGCGAAAACTTTTGGATAATGATTTTGCTGTCTATTCTTATCCTGATCCCGGTTGCATCATTTATCTACCAGCTGGCTAAACGTAAAAAAATGAACTGGCCTTACTTTGTATTAAGTGTCTGGTTGGTAGGCGGGGTTATGGGGCTTGCCCTGTATAAGCAGACTATTTATGACCATTATTCTTCCTTTCTGAATCCGGCGCTGTTTCTGATATTCGGATCCCTTACTAATTTAATAAATTCAATAAATTCCAAAAAGGCGAATCAATATATCCGGGGCGCTTTTGTACTGCTTTTTCTTATTCTGGTTGTGGTAAATCTGCAAAAAAATCCGCTGCTTAAGGAACCCAACCGGCAGCTCCAAAGCACTCGGACGGTTTCTAAATTTGTAATTGAGCAGGCAGGGGATAAACCATTTAATTTTGCACTTATAGCAGAAAGAAACTACGATGCGGCATACCAATTTTATCTTGATGAGTACGGTCATAAACCGATGCAGTTGCCCTTTGATAAGACAGACCAGTTGTTTGTGGTCTGTGAGGATAAGGTCTGCAATCCGGTAGGTCATCCTAAATATGAAATTGCGGCTTTCGGCTGGACATTAATTGAATCAGAAAAAGATTTTAACGGTGTAAAAGTTTATAAACTAATCCATAATCCGCAGGAGATTGCTAAATGAAGTTATCGGTAGTGATACCCTCATTTAATGAGATCGGAAATTTAGAAAAAGGAGTTCTTCAGAATGTTAATGACTATCTCGTAAAAACTAAATACCAATATGAAGTTATTATCGTTGATGACGGATCAAGTGACGGGTCCCGTGAATTTGTAGAGAAATTTTCGCAGAAAAATAAAAAATTCCGAATGATTAAAAACAACCACGGGGGTAAGGCGATTGCAGTGATGACGGGGTTGCTCGAAAGCAAAGGTGAGATCGGACTATTTACCGATATGGACCAGGCGACCCCGATTTCTGAAATTGAAAGACTGCTCCCTTTTTTTGATAAGGGTTACGATATTGTTATTGGATCGAGGCAGGGAAGGAAAGGCGCTCCGGCTATCCGTAAATTGATGGCTTTTGGCTTCTCCCTTATTAGAACTCTGGTGCTGGGATTACCTTTCAGGGATACGCAATGCGGGTTTAAAGCATTCAATAGAAAATCAATTGATTCAATATTTCTGTTTCTTAAAGACAGATGGAAAAAACATTTGGAAAAGAAGGGTGCGGCAGTCAATGCGGCATTTGATGTAGAGACTCTCTTTCTTGCCAGGAAAAAAGGTTTTAAAGTAAAAGAAGTTGCCGTTGAATGGCATCACGTCGGTACTGAGCGTGTACAGGTTTTAAAGGATTCGGTAGAAGCGGTAATTGATATTTTAAAGATACGGGGTAATGATTTATTGGGCAGATATTAAAATGCGTTTTAAGGGATTTAAAATTGTTTTTAAAAAATACCGCTTGGATTTTTTAAACATCGGCTTATTAAGTCTTCTTTCGCCTCTTTATTTTTATAAGCTTGGACAATCCTCTCTGGTTTCCTGGGATGAAGCCTGGTATGGGGCGATAGCCCGGAATATAATCCACTCGGGTAATTTAATGGTTATGTCCTGGAACGGAGCGGTTTATTCCGATCATCCGCCTGCGGGTTTTTGGATCATCGCTTTAACTGAATCAATATTCGGAGTTAACGAATTCGGAGTGAGGGTCGGATCAGCTATCTTCGGTATTGTAGGGCTTTATCTGGTTTATCTTTTAGGAAGAGATTTATTCTCAAGAACTGTAGGGTTCGCTTCGGCATTGGCGCTATCCTCAACATATTGGTATATTTCCCGCTCGAGATCAGGAAATCTGGACATTTTTCTCACCGTTTTTTTTGTTTTAACATTTTATTTGGCAATTAAATCGTCAAAAAATCCAAAATTTTTGATTCCTTTTGCTTTGAGCTTTGGACTGCTGCTTTTAACAAAGTCTCTGATACCTCTAACTATAATCCCCGCTTTGGCGGTAATTTTTTTCAATTCTAAAATTAAACTTAGAGAATTAATTAAACCGGTATTGGCTTTTGGGCTGGTTACTTTTCCCTGGTTTATTACACAATATATTTATGATCCTCCGGTTTTCTATAAATATTTTAAAACAGGGACTCCCGGAGTAGGGGAAAAGACGGATTATCTGGCTAACTTTAAACAAATAAAAGAATATCTACATTTCGGAGTAGGTAAATGGTTTTGGCCGGGAGCGCTCGGGGTTTTGGCGGGTCCGTTTACTCTGAATAAAAACCTAATTGCAATTTCTGTTTTTTGTTTAAGTTTTTTTGCGCCTTTTGTATTATCGGAGAAAGGTCAGCTTTGGCACTTGATACCACTATATCCTTTTATAATTTTGAGCTTTTTCGGACTGGGTCAGGTTCTTTCGTCGTTGATTACTGCAAGAATATTTAAAAAGCAGAAAAAAGTTATCGGAATATTAACTGTTTCGGGAATGATTTTGTTCAGCGGTTATTTATCCTGGATGCAGATAAAAAGGAGTTGGTATGAGTTTATAGATATTCCCCGCTATATTTCGGATGAGGCGATTTTATCTAAAAAAGCCTCAGAATATCCTTATAAATTTTATATTGACGGATCCGATTTTACACCGGCGGCATATTTTTATGCGGATAAGAAAGTCGGCAAAATTTGGGAACAAGGCTTAGTTCCTTTATTTGAAACAGATGAGAAATTTGCTCTTATAACTCATCAGTGGAGATTGGATAAGTTTAATATTAAAAGTGACCGGTACAGACTAATACAGACGGACAGGGATAAGATTCTGGTTGTCAGGGATTAACCTTGATTAAATAGACTTTAATACCGGTTCTCGGCCGGTTAAATTCTTTAACGACTTCAATATTTATGAGATCTCCAATTGTTTTAAGATAGTCCTTATCAAGGTTTAGATAGAGATATTTATTTGTCTTTTTACTATCTGCTAGACTGCCCAAATTTATTTTCCAGCACCGTTCATTCTTTAAAACTGTATCCTTTGCGCAACCATCTTCATCTGGTAATGAACTTGTGATTAGGTTATCTATTCTGTGAACCTCAAATCCTTTTTCCTGAAATCCTAATGAAACTCCTTCGATTACTCCCCAAATTCCGGTAACTCCAATGGCGGTATTTTGCTTTTCGGGTAATAAATATTCAACTGACTCATTAAGCCCTAAACCGTTTACATTAAAGTCTACAAAATTGGCCAAATCGTTATGAGGGTAATATGCAGATAAAGGCTGAAAAATAATTTTAAATGATAAAAATACCGGCACAATTAAAAGCGAAACGGATATTGCTTTAATGAACCGTAATTTTTTATTCCATAACCAGGCGAATCCGACAGCCGATATCAGCAAGAACTCAGGAACAATAATTAGAAGATATCTTGAGGCAATTATTTTTGCAGAAAAGAATATTCCGGCAGCGAGAAATAATGGTATAAATAAAAGCCACCGGTGCTTTTTATTTTTGATAATCCAATATGAGCCCGCGATAAAGAAAACAATTACGGTATTAAAGTAGACGAAGAAATACTCAAGAAAATTTGGTAGGTTTTTAAGATAAGTAAAATATGTATGAGCAATAAATAAGTTATTAAATATCTCGGATAAACTGAAAATCAGATCGGATTCTTTCTCTGAAATCATTCCCCAAAACCGGTAAGCGCCGATTCTTAAGTAGCCGGTCAGTTCAAAATACACGCCTGCGGTAGCGGCAGTGCAGACAGCTATAAGGGCTGCAGTTTTAAATTGTTTTTTCTTCAATTCTTCAAATATTAAATAGCCGAAAAGAATCAGTTCGGCAATCAGGAAAATTCTGGCGGTTGTTTTTGTCATAAAGGCGAGACCTAAAAAAATCCCTGTCAGTAAAGACAGACTCAAACTTAAGTACAATCTTTTTGCCCTAGAAGCCTCTCTAAAAAGAAGAAATGTTAATAAAGAAAGACTGAAGAATGCTTCGAGAAGTGAGTCCACAAATGCCAGTCTGCTGAAAAGTACGTTAAACGGGGTGATTAAAAATAGAAAAAAAATTATGATCAGGCTTTTCTTGTTGAGAATTTTTGCACCGATTATGAGGAAACAAATAAGAGTAATAGTTGATGCAAATACAGAAACGAGCCGTCCGGTAAAAAGCAGGTTGTTGAAAGGATGGTTAAGCAGTGCGGTAATCCACATAAAGAGCGGGGTCTTACCATCCTGCATACTGACATAGGCTAAAGCAGGATCCAGGGAAAATAAGTATGCCCAATAAATGTAAATTCCTTCATCCAGATAAATTGGAAGCGCCAAAAGATTGGCGGAAACTAAAACAATATAAGTAACAATGAGAGCCGGCCAGATAAAAAAGGGTAATTCAGTAAAGGTTTTTTTTATTTTTTTCACCGGAATTTATGATACCATCTTTCTGTGCGTATATTGCGGAAGCCGGCAGTTTTTATTCCCCTTGTTGTCATTATTCTTGTTGCACTTTATTTCGGCAGTGCTCCGCCATCGCCTATCTATTATATTAAGATAGGAAGAGAAAGCCTGCAGTCTCTTTTTGTTTTCGGTGCCGAAGACCGGACTAGTTGGCTGCTTACCTTGTCAGAAAAACGAATGGCCGAGGCTGAAAAATTAAATACCCGGAATATGGGTTTTCTTGCAAAAATGCAGCTTGCTCAGGCGGAGAAATATCAATCGGAAGCGGAGGAATTACTTATCGGGCTAAAGGATAAAGTGAACAGGACATATCTTCAGGATAAGTTAAACAGCAATAAGGAGAAAGCCCGTGGTCTTAAAAGCGTTATTCAATAATCCTCCTTAAGACAGAATTTGTGTATAATGGGTTTGTGCGTATTTTTAAACAAAACCTTTTGGCTCTGGTGCTTTTAGGGTTAATTATTGCCCTTTATTTTGCATTCCGCCTGCCGAACTTAACCTATCAGCCTATCTTTGCCGATGAAGCTATCTATATCCGCTGGGCCCAGATTATGAAATCCGAGCCGACCTTGAGATTCCTGCCTTTATCGGACGGAAAAACTCCGTTATTTATGTGGGTAATGATGCCGGTATTTAAAATTATCGCCGATCCTCTTTTGGCCGGAAGACTGCTTGCAGTTTTTTCCGGACTCGGTACTTTGCTCGGGGTTTTTGCAATCGGATTTGTCTTTTTCAACAAGAGAGTTGCACTTTTAGGGGCTTTTTTGATGGCCGTAACACCTTACATTGTCTTTTTTGACCGGATGGCATTGGTCGACACAATGCTTGCAGCCTTTGTAACCTGGTCAATCTTCTTTTCGCTTCTGCTGGTAAAGTTTCCGAGAATTGATCTGGCAATGTTTTTGGGATATTTGCTGGGCGGGGGACTACTCACAAAAACTCCCGGAATGTTTAACGTTATTACCGCGCCTCTTGCAGTCCTTACCTTAAATTTTTCTCCTAAAGGCAGGATAAAGAGAGTTTTGAAGGTCTTCGGGCTTTTTATAATTTCCGTTGTTGTGGCAATGGCGATATACAATGTTTTAAGGCTCGGTCCGGGATTTACAAATCTTAATTCAAGGAACCAGGATTATGTGAGAAATCCGATGGATCTTTTAAACAATCCTCTTGATCCTTTCTTGCCGCATCTTGGTGACGTGGTTGAATGGTGGACGCTGTTTTTCGGCTATCCGGTTATCATCGCAATATTTGCAGGTGCTTTCTTTGGGATTTATAAACGCAATAAATATTTGATCACAGTTATGATTATGGCTTTGGTTCCGATGATTATTCAGATGGCTCTTCTTCGGACTTTTACCGCGAGATATTTATTGTTTTCAGCGGCACCGCTTTTATTGATAGGGGCTTTCGGATTGGACAGTGTCTTATCTTATTTACGGAAATACGGCAGGATGGCTTTGGCGCTTGTGATCTTAATTCTTCTTTGCTGGCCGGTTTATTTTACAAATAAATTATTTTTTGATTTGGAAAATGCCCCTTTACCGAGGAATGAGAGAAGAGGGTATCTAGAGGATTGGACGGCAGGGTACGGATTGCGCGAAATTGCCGCGTTTTTGGACGGAGAATCAAAAAAAGGATTAGTGATAGTTGGAACGGAAGGAAGTTTCGGAACACTGCCTGACGGGCTGACAATTTATTTTGATAAAAACCGGCAAGTTGTTTTTAAGCCCGGCAACTCCAGTTTGTCGGAAGATTTAAGGGCCGAGGCAACTAAATCGGCGACTTATTATGTAGCAAATAAATCCAGGTTCCCGGAATATACGGAAAGTGTCGAGGCTCTGGCTGTTTATCCAAAGGCCGATCCGCGTGACAGTCAATACAAGCGCGATGCCATCCTGCTTCTTAAAGTTTTCCCCAGAACCGCCGGGCAAAATTAAAGTATGCAAAAATATATTAGTGCTTTTTTAAAAAAACCTGTTTTCTTACTGCTTATTTTAATCCTGCCCTCTTTTATCACAATTATCAGACCCGGTTATTTTCCGATGCACGATGACCTCCAGGCTTTCCGTCTTCATCAGATGAACGAGTGTTTCAAAGACTTTCAGATTCCCTGCAGATGGGTCCCGGATATGGGATACCAATACGGCTACCCCCAATATAATTTTTATCCGCCGAGTGTTTATTACTTCGGTGAATTTTTTCATCTCGTAGGATTTCAGTTCATAGATTCTGTCAAAATAATTTTTGCTCTGGGGTTTGTACTTTCGGCTCTTTTTATGTATTTATTTTTAAGAGATTACCTATCAACTCAAGCCGGCATTATCGGCGCGCTTATCTACACGTATGTCCCTTATAAAGCGGTTAATGTTTATGTCAGAGGTGCTTTGAATGAATTTTGGGCTTTGGTTTTTTATCCGCTTTTGTTTTGGTCCAGCTGGAAATTGATTAAGGAAGGTGGGCGGAAAAATCTGGCATTTTTTGCTATCGCCACGTTTCTTATCTTGATAACCCACAATTTAATGACGCTGATATTTTTGCCGGTACTGGCTACCTGGATAATTATTCAGATTGTCCTTGAGAGGAAATATAAAAGACTTCTTAATATTTTGGTAGGTGGACTTTTAGGGATTGGACTTGCTTCGTTTTTTACAATTCCAGTTTTTACAGAAAAGCCTTACGCGCATCTTGAGACACTAATTGGGGGGTACTTTGATTACCGCCAGCATTTTGTAAGTCTGAGCCAGCTTTTTATATCTAATTTTTGGGGATACGGCTCCTCGGTTTGGGGGACTGATGACGGACTATCGCTTTCGGCAGGTCAGATTCAGGTGTTGGGATCCGTTTTTGCGGTTGTCCTGGCTTTAGTTAATTTTAAGAAGGTCAGGAAATTGGCAATCACTGTTTTTGTTTTAGCCTTTGTGGAGTTGTTGGTTTTGTTTATGGTCCACCAGAAATCTTCCGGAGTTTGGACTCTGTTTGAGAGTGTTTTGATTTTTCTCCAGTTCCCCTGGAGGTTTTTATCTATCAGTACTTTTTTGCTTTCAGTTTTATCCGCCACCGGAGTATTTATCCTCGGAAAAATGGATATAAAAATATTCAACAGACCCGGGGGCCTGACTTACGGCACCATCTTAGTCGTGGCCTGTCTGATTTTATATCTTCCCTTCTTCACTCCGAGAGAGTGGTACAACATAACCGACAAAGATAAATTTTCTGGAATTTCCTGGGAGAAACAACTGACAATCAGTATTTTTGATTATCTGCCGATTTATGCCAAATTCCCCCCGACATCCGCAGCGCCGCGGGATCCGGAAACTTTGGAAGGATTAGCTGATTTTAAATCCAGACGGAAGGGGAGTGATTTTAAACATTGGATTGTGGATGTAACAGAGCCGGCGCTTTTAAGAGCTCCCGTATTTGATTTTCCTGGAATGCGGGTTTTTGTTGACGGACAACCCGTCAATCACGTTAATAATGACTGCAGGAATGAGGACTTTTGTTTGGGTCTGGTTACTTTTCCCGTCGGTACAGGACACCACGAGATCTTAGTTAAATTAACCAATACTCCTGTCAGATCGATTGCCAACTTTATTACGTTAATAAGTGCGCTGATAATCTTAATTTTACTGGCGCCGAGGCATAAGTATTTCAAAAAATGGCTGGCTTAAAAAAAATTCTAAAAGATCCTGTCGTCTTAATCTGGATTGTGGTTTTGGTGATCTTGATCCCGATTTTAAAACCCGGCTTTTTCTCCGTACACGATGAGACACATATCGTCGACGTTTATCAGATGATAAGAAGTATCCAATTCAACGGTTTACCGCCCAGGTTTGCACCGGATTTTAATTTCGGTTTAGGACATCCCTACTTTAACTTTTATTACCATCTCCCATTCTATATATCTACGGTTTTTTACTACTTGGGGTTTTCTTTAACTGAATCATTTAAGTATATGATGGGTGTTTCGGTTATCGTTGCATCCGCAGGATTTTATTTTTTCCTCAGAAATCATTTCGGTAAAATTTCCGCAGTTACAGGTACCTTAATTTATATACTCTCGCCATATTTCGCAGTAGATCTGTATGTCAGAGGAGCCTTCGGAGAGTTGTTTATTTTTGCGCTTGTTCCCTGGTGTGCATATTTTTTGAAGAAGTATCTTGATAAGCCTTCGGGTTTGAATTTGGGATTGACATCTCTTTTTATCGGACTTCTGGGTATTTCCCATAACGTCCTGCATCCTTTCACCTTTACTCTCCTTTTCGGTTACGGACTGGTTTGTAAACTTTCTTTAAAAAGCAGTCTTAAAAGTTATTTGAATATATTTTTGCCTTTTATCCTTGGCATCGGACTTTCAGCTTACTATTTGATTCCGGCATTTGCGGAAGTCAGGTTTATTTCAGCCTATGAACAAATCAATATTGCGGATCACTTTCCTTTTATTAAACAGCTGATAATTCCTCATTGGGGTTACGGGCCCTCAATCTGGGGGTATTTGGATGATATAAGTTTTGATATCGGGACGGTAAATCTAATTTTACTGGTGGCATCAATTTTTATCTTCAGATTCATACCCCGGAAGAACAGATTGTATTTATTTTTCTTCTGGATAGCGACAGAGGTGGCGCTGGTTTTAACAAATAACCGGACACTCTTTTTTTGGGAATCACTCCAGGTATTGAGACTGGTTCAATTCCCCTGGAGAATGCTTCTCCTTATAACAATATCCACTTCGTTTATAGGAGCCCTTGTCATCGACGCCCTGACTGAAAAGCTGGGTGAAAAACGTGCTTCCGTAGCGATTTTTGCGCTCGTTCTAATGCTGATTCTTTTCAATATCTGGCACTATCATCCTTCGGAATATAAACAGACCACTGATGAACAATATCTGGAGAGATACTTTGCTAACAGAACTCTTTTGGGAAATGGAGTAAGAGGGAATTTGAGCCCGGAATACCTTAACTTTACGGAAGATTTTATCCCTCCGACGGTCTGGCAAAAAAAGCGCCCTGACGGACTGCTCGAAGAGGTCAGTCTGGCAACGCAATCCGGAAGCGTAAATTTCTCCTCCAGTGGGCAGTCATATGATATTTTTTACAATACACCTGTGCCTAATAAAATAATCGTAGCTAAAACTTACTTCCCGGGGTGGGAGGCAGAGGGAAATTCTGGTAAGATAAATACGGAAGCCTATTCGGAATTGGGAATAATAGCGGTTCCTGTGCCTGAGGGTTCAGGCAGGGTCCGCCTTAAATTTGAGGACACTTCAATAAGAACTGCCGCAAATTTAATAACGGTTTTATCCGGATTAGCGGTACTTATTTTGATGATATATCCGCAGTTTAAAAAAATAAAAAGATGATAAGTATAATCATTCCTGTTTTTAACGAAGAAAAAAGAATTTCAAAAAGTCTTGAGATTATTGCCAATTTTACAAAAGGTTATAAGGAAGAAACCGAAGTGTTGGTGGTTGATGACGGGAGCTGGGACTTAACGGCTAAAACTCTAGAGAGCTTTAAAAACAAGATGAATCTTAAGATTCTGACTCATAAAACAAATATGGGAAAGGGTGCGGCAATAAGAACAGGCGTTGCCTCGGCGATGGGAGAGAAGATACTTTTTACAGACGTCGATCTTTCCGTGCCGATAACAGTTCTGGATAGTTTTAATGAGGCGATGACTGAGGACGTTGATGTTGTCATCGGTTCTAGGGAACATCCTGATTCAAAAATTGAAATTAAGCAGTTTTGGCTGAGGGAAATGGCGGGGTACTCCTTTACCGTTTTGACTAATGCCGTTCTTCAGGTCGGCGCTACGGATTTTACCTGCGGTTTTAAGATGTTCCGCAGAGAAGCGGCCAGAAAAATATTTTCAAAACAGCTTATTAAAAGATGGGCATTTGACGCAGAAACCTTATTCCTTGCAAAAAAATTCGGGTTTGAGGTTAAGGAAATGCCGGTTACCTGGAAACACAGTGAAGGTTCAAAGGTTAGGTTTCCTCAGGACTTAATCGATTCTTTCTTCGGACTGCTTCAGATCAGAATTAATGATCTTATGGGTAAGTATGAAAATTGATTTCTCCGGCAGGTTTTACCTGGTTTTAATTGTTTTGCTATCGGTATTAATTGTTTGGCCGTTGTTTCTCCCGGGGTATTTTTTCCATCACGACGATCTCCAGGTGATGCGGATTTTTGAAATGAGGCAGTGTTTTAAGGATTTTCAGATTCCCTGCAGATGGGTTCCTGATATGGGGTATGGTAACGGATATCCGCTTTTTAATTATTATTCTGCGTTCCCGTACTATATCGGGGGAATCTTAAGTTACTTTTTGGGGCTTATTAATTCTGCCAAAGCTCTTTTCTTTATTCCGCTTGTCCTGGGAGGAATTTCTATGTATCTTCTCGGTCAAAAACTTTTCGGTAAAGAAGCCGGATTTGCAGTTGGAGTTTTATATCTCTTTGCTCCATACCGTGCGCTTGATTCATACGTCCGGGGAGCAGTCGCTGAGAGTTTTGCAATAGCCATAATTCCGCTGGTTTTTTACTATGCTATAAAAATAATTGAAAAGCCTTCTAAATCCGTATTTTTGCTTGGCAGTTTTTCGCTTGGCGCTTTTTTACTCTCCCACAATATTATGACTATGCTTTTTATGCCCTTTGTAGTTCTTTGGGGGATTATACTTTTGTATTTTCAAAAATGGAAAAGTTGGAAACCTGTTCTTTTGAGCTTTGCTTTAGGAATAGGTTTGTCCGCATTTTTTCTTTTGCCCGTATTCCTTGAAAAAAATCTGGTTCAAACGGAAACGCTGACCCAGGGAGGGAGTAATTTCAGGACCCATTTTGTAACTGTCGGTCAGCTTTTTATTGACCGGACCTGGGGATACGGCGGATCGCAGTTCGGCCCCAACGATACAATCTCTTTTCAGATAGGCTGGCCTTTATGGTGGTTTGCGGTTTTATCACTGCCTTTACTGGCGATAAGTTTTAAGAAAAATCTGAAGATCTTTGCCATCGCTTCATTTTTTATGGGGATGTTTTTAGTTTCAATATTTATGACGCATAACAAGTCGGCGTTTATTTGGGAAATGATAGGTAATCTGCAGTTCGCTCAATTTCCCTGGAGGTTTTTATCGCTCTCCATTTTTGCTGCATCGCTTCTTGCGGGATATTTTCTGAATTTTTTCGGACAGAGAATAAAACTAACATTGGTGATTCTTACGGTTACTTCAGCTGTTTTATTAAACTGGAATTTTTTTATACCCCGCGATTTTTATCCCTGGATTAACGACACGAATAAACTCCAGGATCCTTTATGGGAAATTCAGCAAAAAGCGGGAATAATGGACTATTTGCCCAGAACTGCTTATGAACCGCGGGGAAGAGCCCCGTACAATCCTGAGATAATCAGCGGGGAAATCAGCACTTCCGGCTATACAGTTTCGAGCAATAGATTTTCATTTAAGGCAAAGGCGTTAACGGATTCCGCCATCGGAGTGCCGGTTTTTGATTTTCCCAACTGGACGGTTTATGTTGACGGAAAAGAATATCCTCACGGACACGAATATGATTTAGGAAGAATAAGCATAAAGCTCTCTCCGGGAGAATATAAAGTTGAGGGTGTTTTTAAGAATACCTGGGTTCGGTTGATTGCTGATTTATTGACCCTGACATCACTGTTTATTTCGGTACTGATTATTAGAAATAAAAGGATAGCCGGGAAAATACTTTAATGGATCCAAAAACAATTCATAAAAAATTAACCAGAGGTTTCTTAAGTCTTACTTTAAGAAAAGCGGTTTTAGACGTTATAAACTTCGTCACGATCTATGTAATCCTGGCTTCTATATTGCCTTTCTCGCTGCTCGGGGTATTTGTCATTGCCTCCGGAATATTAGCTTTCTTCAGTTATTTTTCCGACTTCGGACTGGCCGGCGCAATTATTCAAAAAAAGGAAATAACCGATCACGACCTGAAGACAACTTTTTTTATCCAGGAAATAGTAGCTCTTATTATCTCGCTTTCTGTCTGGTTTGTCGCTCCGTTTCTCGCCGATTATTACAAATTCGATGATGGAGGGATGTGGCTGATAAGGTCATTATCAATCGGTTTCTTCCTTACCTCCCTTAAAGTTATTCCCAGCGTATTACTCGAAAGGGACTTGAGATTCGAACGGGTTGTTTGGACGGATATTATTGAAGCAATCGTTTTTAATGGTTTATTGATCTACTTAAGTTTCAATGGTTACGGTATCTGGTCGTTTGTTTGGGCGGTTTTGGCTCAACGGGTGATCGGATTAATCACGATTTATTTACTTGCTCCCTGGAGAGTTAAAATCGGTTTTTCAAAAGAGTCCGCAAGAGATCTTTTTCATTTCGGTGTTCCTTTTCAGCTCAATTCCGTGTTGGCTCTCCTTAAAGATCGGTTAACTCCGCTTATTACCGCTTTTATTTTAGGAAGTGAAAAAACCGGTTATATCAGCTGGGCCCAGGGGATTGCTAACCGTCCGCTTGAAGTAATGAGTATCGTTATACGGATTACATTCCCGGCATTTTCCCGTCTCCAGAATGACCGCCTGGCGCTTAAGTCAATTATCGAGAAAGCACTATTTTTAACTGTTGTACTTTTATATCCGGTACTTTTCGGGATTATGGCGACTCTACCGATTTTTATAGAGGTAATGGGGAAACAGAAATTTGAGTCGACAATGCATTTAATTTATATTTTTACAATTGCTTCATTCTGGGCGATCCCGTCGACCACTTTTACCAATGTTTTAAATGCGGTGGGTAAAATAAAAATAACACTCTACTTAATGGTTATGTGGACCCTCTTAACCTGGATTTTGGCTCCGATTTTTGCATATTACTTTGATTATACGGGTGTTGCTGTGGCTTATCTATTGATTTCCTTTACCTCGATTATTCCGATTATTTTAGTAACAAAAATGTTTGCAATCGATATCTTCTTTTCTCTGCTTGTGCCTTTTATCTCGTCTTTAATTATGGCGGTTATTGTTTTTGCACTATCTCTATATCTGCCGAAAAATCTCACGGTTCTGATAGGTCTGGTAATTACCGGTGCTGTGATTTATTCAACGGTTGTTTTTCTTTTGGCAAAAAAAAGGATACTGGAGGCTTTGCATAGTTTTAGAAATGCTTAAACTTTTTCTTGTTATATTAACTCTGCTTTTGAGTTCTTTATTGCCGGTAAAAACGGTTTCCGCTCAGGAAAAAAACAGCGTGGTTTTAGTTAATCCGGTAAGAGGCAAAGATTTTTGGAATTATAATTTCTCACTGACGGAAACCCCACGCGCGCAGTACGGAATTATTAAGAGTCACGGATTGCCTGCAACCTGGCTAATCAGATATGACGCTTTAACCGATCCCGAAGTCCAGAGTTTTATTAAAAGTCTTGATGCTTCTCAGGAGATAGGGATATTTTTGGAAATTACGCCCGGAATAACCCGCGATGCGGGTGTCTCGTATAATCAAAGCGAAAATTGGCATCTGGCAAAGTCTATCCTGCTGACAGGCTACAGTCCCGAAGACAGAATCCGGCTGATCGACACGGCATTTAAGAAATTTAAAGAGATTACCGGAAAAACTCCTAAATCTGTTGGGGCCTGGTGGATTGATGCTTACTCCTTGGGGTATATGAAGGATAAATACGGTATCGAGGCCAATCTGGACGTGGCGGACCAATATACAACCGACGGCTATCAGGTTTGGGGGCAGTATTGGTCGACACCCTTTTATCCGTCCAAACTGAACGCTTTAATGCCGGCACAATCTGAGGAGCAGAAAATGGGCGTTGTAACAATGCAGTGGGCAACAAGGGATCCTTACAACGGTTACGGACACGGAGTTTTCGAAAGTACCTATTCGGTGCAGGCCAATGATTATATTCTCCATAATTTGGGTTCGGATTATTTTGAAAAATTATTGAATATTTACCCTCAAACCACGGTCGGTATAGAAAACGATTTTGATTTTTCAAAATTCGGGGAAGAGTATAAGAAGCAAATTGATCTGATAGCGGGATTGAAGAGCCGGGGCCGGCTGCGTGTTTACGGGATGCAGCAATATGCAGGAGTTTATATGAAGGAAAATCCCGGGATATCACCGCAGGTTGTTATTTCTGCCGATGATCCGCTAGGAAGTTCCGGTAAGGCAGTTTGGGTAATGAGTCCGCGCTACAGGGCGGGTTTGTTTTTCGGGAATGCCGGGGTCGAGATACGGGATCTCCGTTTTTACGGCGACAGTACAAAAGAGGAGTGCTTTGATAAAAAATGCGAGCAATTAAAACTGGCCTTCTCTCAAAATTCGGCAATTGATGAAGGTAATTTTAATTCCAAATGGGTAATAGATGACGGTCCTGCAGGCAATATCTCGGTACAAACAAACGGGGAAAATGTGGAAGTGAAATATAAAACTCAATCAGGTATTGATAAAAGTATTACTTTTCTGCCTAATGATATTAAAATCGGAGATAAAATCTATACCATTCAGGTGGCAATTATCAACGCTTTGCAAAATCAATCTGCAAAGGCCGATGAAGGCAGTTTTGAATCAAAAATCGACACCGCCGGTTTGGTCAAGCAGTTATTGCCGGATGCTTTTATGTTCTTCGGTCTGTTAATTTTGTTCTTCCTTCTGCCGGGTCTTCTTTTCTCAAAAGACACCTCGGTGGCTCTCGTTTTGGGCTTTACTTTATTTACATTAACGGCATTTTTGCTCGGATTTTTAGGGAAAATATTGCCGGTTTTTGCAAGCAATAACTGGCTTTGGGGCTTGCCACTGATTTCTGCCGCGTTGTCAGTTAGGCGGCTGATAAAGGGCTTGAAGGAACTTAAGATTAAGAGGCCAGGAATAAAGAAGGCCGGGATTTTTGCTCTGATATTTTCGGGATCTATTGTCTGGTCACTTACCTCAATTAAAAACGGATTGGTTTATAACTACGGATTGGGTTTTTGGGGTCCGAACGGTCACGATGCAATTTGGCATCTCAGTTTAATTTCCGAACTCACAAAAAATTTCCCTCCGCAGAATCCGATTTATTCTGGGATATCTTTAACTAATTATCATTATTTTTATGATTTATTGGTTGCTAAATTTGTGTCTATTTCCGGCCTGAGTATTTTGGATTTAGTGTTCAGATTTTTCCCGGTATTTTTTGCTTTGCTGGCAGGAATATTAATTTATAAACTTACATTTAAAATTTCCAAATCTTTTACGGCATCATTTTGGGCAACCTTCTTTTTATATTTTGGCGGAAGTTTCGGTTGGGTCATATCTTATTTCCGTAACGGGGATTTCGGCGGGGAGACAATGTTTTGGTCTCAGCAGTCAATTTCTACTTTGCTAAACCCTCCTTTTGCGGCTTCTTTGGTAATGCTTTTGGCCGGGCTATTGGTTTTTTACCGGCTGAAAGAAAAATTTTCAGCGGTTGATTTGGCCGCTGCAGCAGTATTGTTTGGGTCGCTGATCGAGTTTAAAGCATACGGCGGAGTGCTTATCGTAGGATCGTTATTTTTATACGGAGCCGAGAGAGTTTTCAGGAAAGACATAAAGTTTTTAGCTCTCTTTTTCTTAACGGCATTAATTTCCGCTGTTGTATTTTTACCTAATAATTCGGGATCCGAGTCTCTTATAGAATTTTTACCCCTGTGGCTTGTGAACACAATGATAACCTCCCAGGACAGATTAAATTGGTATAGGATGACGATAACACTGCAATCGGCTGTCCCCTATAAATTAATCTATGCATATTCGGTAGGTACATTTATTTTTATCTTGGGAAATTTCGGAACCAGACTTACCGGTTTATTCAGTCTAAAAGAATTATGGAGAGAAAGAGTCTTATTTTATATTTTACTTTTCTCGGTAATTTTTCCGTTGCTTTTTATTCAAAAAGGAAACAGCTGGAACATAGTTCAGTTTATTTATTACGGATTATTTATTATGGCAATCTTTGCGGGAATTTCCCTGGGCAAACTCTCAAAGATTTTGCCTAAGGCAGTTTACGGAATTGTTGCCGTAATTGTTGTGCTCCTTACACTTCCGACAACGGCCAACACTCTGAATCAATATTTACCAGCCCGTCCTCCGGCTAGACTCAGTGTGGGTGAATACGAAGCTTTAAGTTTTCTGAGAACTCAGCCCGCAGGGATAGTTTTGTCTTATCCTTTTGAAGAGAAATCAAAATCATTTTTCCAAACTCCGTTGCCTCTGGCGGCTTATACATCAACAGCCTATGTCTCCGCTTTTTCAGGAAAGCAGAGTTTTATAGAGGACACAATTAACCTTGAGATTTTAGGAATAGACGGCAAACCGAGGATTAATTTGGCCCGTGAAATATTCAGAAATCAAAATAAGGCTAAAGAACTGCTTACCCAAAACGGAATCAATTATGTTTATCTTTTTAAACCTTTGAAAATTGAGTTCGATGAGAATAAAGCAGGGGTAAAAAATATTTATGAAAACGGAGAAGTAAAAATATTTAAAGTTCTTGAGTAGGACAAGGCTCCCGGTATTCAACAGTTGTTCCCCAAAGATATACTCTTCTGTCTTTTGTGCAAAACTTGGTGAAGTTTCCAAGCCAGGCGGCGAGTCTGTCCTCATTTTCCGTATCCGGTTCATAGATTAAGAAAATAAACGAATTATCTGAGGGTTTTTTAAGTGTTAAAAATGTGTCGTTATCTTTTATATACTCGGGTACGTTATCCATATAGGTAACCGTTTCTGGATGATAGCCGTATTTTTTTCCTCCATACCACCAGTACAAGTACTGATAAGGATAATCGTAGACGGAGGGAATGTAGTTGTATGATTTAAATCCCCGGCCATCTGCTTTCTGGTAGACCCAATCTATAGCCTCAATTTCGTTCCTTAAATTGCTTTTATCGGTTGATCTGTCATCAGTTGCTTTCGGTATAAATCTTTCCTGAGAAAGGTAGGTTGCGGTAAAGCTCCATCCTAAAAACAATATAACTAGCACTTTGAATAGTGGGAATTTAATTTTGAACAAGTCGTTTAAAAATAAACTGACAATAAAAAGATAGAAGACTCGCAAACCGAGCAGATACCAGCCTTTTAAGGGATGTGAATATAACATATAAAAAGCAAAAGCAAAAAATACAAAACTCAGGCAAAGTTGAAAAAGATTGTTCCCTCTCTCGTCAAGTTTTTTAGTAAAAGATCTGAAGCCGAGAAATATTACAGAAATCAAAAGTAAAACCATAGAAGCGGTAGCCGGAATCTCATATTGTCCGGAAGAAAAATCAGTAAACGTCGAGAAGTGATTCGAAAATGTTTCCGCGAAACTTAACTTATCTCCCAATATTTGGGAACTGCCGGTAACTTCGTTTATGAAAGTTTTACTCATAAGAAAATCGTGGCGTAATTCAAAAATAATTTGAGGGACGAGAGTCAAAAAGAAAATTCCGATGGCGGAGAGGATGGACTTTAACGGGAGTCTTTTAATAAGCGAGAAAATTACAAAAAAGGGCAAGAATAATACTCCGAAAGCGGCCTCTACCTGCATCGATAATCCTGCGATCAGGCCGATAAAAGAGGCATTCAGCGCAGTTGTTTTATTCAAAAAATTAACGAAGGATAAAACATAAAAAGCTGTCAGATAGGGCATAGGGTTGGCGCTCCAGAAATATCTGCTTGAATAAAAAAATGCCGGAGCCATCAGAAATGTTACCGATGAAATTATGGAGAAGGATTTATCTTTTTTGTAAAAATAAAACAAAACAGCTGCTCCGGCCAGCATATACCAGGCAAGATTCCAGTAAGTCAGATATGCAGGATCGCCTCCTGATATCAGATAAGGAGGGAGATTAAAGTAGTAATAGAACGGCCCCAGGAATACGCCATTTATGCTGGTAGTTGGACCGATAAGCGCGGGTTTTTTCTGTTCAACCATTTGGCGGATATCGAGCATATCCCTTGCCTGATCCATAGTGAAGGGGAAATTGTAATTTAAGGTAGGGAAGAGCTTAAGGTATAAACTTAAGGCAAAAATTACCGTAAAAACGGCAATTGCTGTTAGATTAACCAGGTTTAGTCTCGGGGCCATTATCACTAGTGTAACGCAGAATTGATTTCTTGAAAATATGAACTTTAGATTGAATTATGACCTGCGTAAAATGTATATTTAAAGTATGACTCCTAAAGTAACTGCGGTTATTAATACCTTCAATGAAGAAAAAAATATTGAGAGAGCGCTGAAATCCGTTTCCTGGGCAGACGAAATTCTGGTATGCGATATGTATTCGGATGACAATACTGCTGTTATCGCAAGAAAATTGGGCGCAAAGATTATTTTTCATAAACGCGCAGGATTTGTTGAGCCTGCAAGAAATCTGGCGATCTCCAAAGCCGAAACAGAATGGGTTTTAATTTTGGATGCCGATGAAGAGATCCCCGGCAGTCTCGCGGATAAGATTAAAGACATAATAACAAAGGATGGTGTAGTTACGCACGTTGAAATCCCCAGGAGGAACATTATTTTCGGAAAATCCTTAAAAGCCTCAATGTGGTGGCCGGATTACAATATCAGGCTTTTTAAGAAGGGGGCCGTAACCTGGGGTAACAAAATTCATAGCAGACCGTCCACAACCGGGCAGGGGTTGAGGCTTCCGGAGCTTGAAAGCTTGGCTATCGTCCACCCTCATTACGGAAGCGTCTCCCAATTTATTCAAAGGATGGACCGTTACACCTCAGTACAGGCAAAAGAGCTTAAGGAATCAGGCTATGAATTTAAATGGCACGATCTCCTGACGAAGCCTTTAGGAGAGTTTTTGAGCAGATATTACGCCAACCGTGGATTCGAGGATGGTTTGCACGGATTTTCACTGAGTTTGCTTCAGGCTTTCTCCCATTTTGTAATGTATCTTAAGGTTTGGGAGAAGAAAGAGTTCCCTCCCCAGAATATAAGCAATGAAGAACTGGGAGGTGTATTCAGAAATGCCGGAGATGAGATTAAATATTGGCTTAAGTACGGAAATTTATCCAAAAATAAATTTAAGAGAGTCCTCCAGAAAATTAAGAACAAAATTACTTAGTTTTCAGTAAAAACCATCCTAATAAATTGAAAAAAATTATCCACAAGTTATCCTCCGTAAATCAAAATATTTATGTAATTGCTTTTTTTGTTCTGATAGATATATTCTTTTTTTGGAAATATTTTCTTCTCGGTCTTATTCCGATACCTGCGGATGTAATCATCGGAGGTTATTTCCCCTGGTTAAATGAGAAATGGGGATATGCTGTCGGAGTCCCCGTTAAAAATGCATTAATGTCGGATGTAGTTTCCCTTTTATATCCCTGGAGACTTCTGGCTGTAAATTATATGAAGTCCGGGCTATTACCTCTCTGGGATAACACTTCTTTTTTGGGAACAAGCTTGATCGGTAATTTTCAGGCCGGAATTTTTAACCCCTTTAATCTGCTTTATTTTCTTCCATTCGGATTTAACCAAATTTGGGGTTTTCAGGTAGTAATTCAGCCCCTTTTGGCGATGGTTTGTATGTATTATCTGCTGAAAAATTGGAAGCTGGATAAAATCTCTTCTGCTTTCGGGGCGGTAACTTATGCTTTTTCAGCTCAACTTCTGGTTTGGATTGAATACAACGTTCACAGTTTTATAATTTCCGTTTTTCCGCTGTTTATACTTTTGTTGGACAGATTTATACAAACAGAAAAGACTCTTTATCTGGCGTTAGTGAGTTTGGTAATCGGTTATATAATTTTCATCGGTTACCCTCAGCATCTGTATTACTTCACATTTTTCGGTCTGATTTATATTCTGTTTTTTTCATTCAGAAGTAAAGAATATTTGGAAGCTGTATTGTCGGGTGGGAAGTTTCTGATTTCCGTAGCTTTGGGATTGTGTCTTTCCGCAGTTTCGCTTTTGCCGGGTATAGAATCCCTGAATCTATCCATCAAAAGTCTGGATAGGGTGGCGGAAGGAAATGCGGTTTTGTTTTTAAATTGGAGTAATCTGATAACCGCATTTATCCCTGACTTTTTCGGCAATCCCGCGACAAATAATTATTTCGGAGCGGGGTATTATGAAAGTTTAATTTTTTATACAAGCATTATTGCTCTGCCTTTTGCCTTTGCAGCTTTCAGCTCAGTTTTTAAGGAAAGAAGAACCGCCGTACTTTTAGTATTTTTAATATTTACATTTGGACTGGCGTTGCAGACCCCGTTAAGTGCCGCTCTTCAGCAATTTCCCGTCTTAGGTCTTAAAGGTTCAGTAAGTTCCAGAGTCCTATTTATCTATGGCTTTTCCGTAAGTGCGCTATCCGCGATAGGGCTCAATAAATTCCTAAAAGACGGTTTCGGCAACATCCGGTCGTATCTGAAATATCTGCCTATCCTGGCTGTTGCAGGGGTGGGACTGGGACTCGCCTTTAATCTATTAATAATCAAGGCATCGCTCGGGAATCTTGATTTGATTCCTAAGGATCTTGAGCGGATGTTGATTTCATCCAGAAATATTGTAATTCCGTTAATGTTGGCGGTTGCTGTTTCTACAGTAATTCTGGTTTCAAGATTTCCCAGGATAAAAAAGTTACTTATGCCTGTGCTGTTCTTACTTCTATTGTTTGACTCATATAAATTTTCGTCCAAATATCTGCCTTTTACGGAAAGCAAACTCATTTTTCCGGAAACCGGGACATTAAGTTTTCTGAAAAATGAAAAAGATCCCTTCAGAATAGCAATCCAAAAAGCCGAGCTGTTGCCAGCAAACACCTGGAGTGTATACGGACTGGAAAGCGCTTCCGGGTACAATATTCTTTTACCGAGATCGACTGCCGATTATCTGCATTATCTCAACTCCTCGAAAATTCCGGAGGGGTACTCAAGAGTTATCGACCTTGAGAATCCGAATTCAAAACTTCTGGATGCGGCGAATGTAAAATATTTAGTGATACTACTGAGAAAAGACGGTTCTCCGGATTCTGCAGGAGGCCCTCCGTACGATCTGGATCTCAAAAAATATAAACAGGTGTCAAAAGAAGGAGCGGTTGCCGTATATGAAAATATGGATTTTATCCCCAGGTTTCATACGGTGAAAAGTTTAATTCCGGCAAAGAGTAATTTGGAAACATACAGTCTTATGAGTTCCGCAGAATTTAATTCTCAGGAAAAATCTTTAGTTGAGGGAATTGTCGAAACAAAACAAAAAACGGATTGTCTTATCTCCAATATTAAATATTCCCCTCAGTCTGTCTTACTGGAAACGGATTGCACAGGGGACGCATTCCTTTCGTTGTCGCAATTATTTTATCCGGGCTGGAAGGCAAATATTAATGGAGAAAGCAGGGAATTGATAAGAACAAACGGAGTTTTCTCCGGAATTAATTTGCCCGGAGGAAAATCGGAAATTGAGGTAACCTTTTTCCCGGATTCTTTTAAATACGGATTTATTATTTCGCTGACAACTGCTTCAATTCTCGGTTTCTTTATAATTTTCAGTTTAAGAAAGAGCAGAAAATTATGAAAAAATATCTTGTTACTTTCTGGCCTTTTTTAATAATCGCGGGGTTTATGATAGCGGCATTCTGGCCGTTTTTTTCCGAAGGGAAAATTCCGATTGCGGGAGACATTCTATTGGGTCAATATTATCCCTGGCTTGATTACAGATGGGACAATTACTCAACAATTTTTCCTGTTTTAAATAATACGATTGGTGATTCTCTGTTTTCATTTTATTCCTGGAAGTTTGCTGCTGTAAAAATGTTAAAAAGCGGAGAATTCCCAATTTATGACCCTTCGACTTATATGGGGAGTCAGTTATTCTCAACCGGAACAATCGGATTATTTTATCCTCTGAACATTTTATTTTTTCTGTTGGAATTTAATTTTGCCTGGGGAATTATTTCTGCCTCAACGGTACTGCTCTCTTCGGGATTTTTTTATCTATGGCTCCGGAATAAAGGGTTGGAAAAAATTCCTATTCTCATTACGAGTATTGCTTACGGTTTTTCGGCGTTTATCGGTCTTCAGGTTACCTTTATAAATACTGCCCATTCTGTTCTTTGGCTTCCGGTAATTTTATTTACAATTGATAAATTATTTCTGAAAGGGAGCCGGAGATATTTTTTACTACTTATATTCTGTTTGTTCAGTTCTTTGAATGCCGGATTTTTCCAGGGAAGTCTGTATGTTTTTATAACTTCTTTTCTATATGCGGTTTATTTATTTTGGAAAGAGAAGAAAAGGAAAGATCTTTTTCTGGTTTCGCTGGGTTTTATTTTCAGTGTGCTTTTGAGTGCAGTCCAAATAATTCCGTTTATGGAATCGGTAAGCCAAAGCAGCAGATTAGCGAACTACGGTTCTTCAGGACAAGCATCGGAAATTTTTGAGTTTTTTGTTAAACCGAAGTTTTTTCTGACAACTTTTTTCCCCGATTTTTTCGGAAATCCCGGAAAAGGCAATTACTTTGCCGAATTCGGATACTATGAATTTAATAATTTTTCCGGAACTATCGCAGTAATCGGATTTATTTTCGGATTAACCCTTCTCCGCAAGCAAAGAGAGGTGCGGTTCTTTCTTGCAGCTTTATTTATCTCAATATTATGTGCATCGGCAAATCCTCTGAGTCGGTTACCGTACGAACTTTCCGTACCTGTAATATCTTCATTAATACCGGCAAGGCTTTTGGCGGTGAGTCAATTCTCATTGCTGGTTATTGCTGCTTTCGGTCTTAATTTAATATATCTGAACCGGATCACTTTAAAGAAATATCTGAGTTGGATTGTTCCGCTATTTATTTTTTATGGCGGTTTATTAATATTAACTTTTATAAAATCACGACACCTTACAGATCTGATAAATTTTGACGGTATGAGATGGGAAATCAGCTTCAGAAATGTATTGCTTCCAAGTTTTTTACTTTTTACTTCAGGATTGATGATATTTTTGTATATAAAACTTAAGGGAAAAATCTTTTTTTCAGTTTTAATTCTCATAACAGGACTCGAGCTGATCAGACAAACAAGTTACTTCAGGCCTTTTATAAAACCCGGTTTAATTTTTCCTGAAACCGCTACAACGGATTTTCTCGAAAAAAATTCTGACGGATTAAGATTTATGATAACGGGACAGGATTTAATTCCCACAAACTCACAATTATTTTACAACTTTAAAATTGTGGATGGGGAAGGTCCGATTTATCCCAAAAAACACGGTAACTTTATGGCGTCGATTAATCTAAGGGAGTACGGTGATGAATTGCCGAGCTACAGAAGAATGGTTTATTTCCGTAATACCAATACACCTTTGCTCGGGCTTTTGAATATTAAATATGTGGTAACCCGGGAGCCGATCCTGGACCCCTCCCTCAAGGAGGTTTTTGCAGAAGGCGAAACAAAAATCTATGAAAATTTAAAAGTGTTCCCTCGGGCTTGGACTGTCAGCGATATCCGTAAGATTGATAGTCCTGTCATTACAATGAAAACGCTAAGTTCTCAGGAATTTGATCCGGAAAAAACCGTCATTATTTCCGGGACCGGGGAATCTTTGATAACGGACGACACGCCGGCCGGAATTGAAAATTTTGAACAAAGGTACGGTTCTATTTCATTTAATTCAACAGGCGCAGGCAACAAAGTTGCCGTAATATCGGAGCAATATTATCCCAACTGGAGACTATTTATTGACGGAAATGAATTTAAGCCGTTTCCCGTTGATTATAATTTACTGGGAATTTACTTACCGGAAGGGGAGCACCAAATCCGCCTTAAATTTGAGATGCAGTCCTTCAAAATTGGAGCGATTATATCGGTGATTACCCTGGGGCTATTGATTCTGTTTATGGCAGCAGGAAAGACAAGTGGCTTAAGAAAGCTATTTTAACTATAATTTAATAAGCAAATGAAAGTTTCAGCCGTAGTTATCACTAAAAATGAGCAGGATATGATCGGAGCGTGCCTTGACTCGGTTGTCTGGGCCGATGAAGTTTTGGTTATTGATAACGGTTCAACGGATAAAACAGCCGAGGTAGCCCGAAAAAAAGGAGCCAGAGTTGTTAAATTCGGGAGTGATGACTTCTCCGCTGTGCGTAACTTCGGAATGAAAGAGGCTAAAGGTGACTGGATTTTTTATGTCGACAGTGACGAGCGTGTATTGAAATCCCTAAGGGAAGAAATTCTTGCAAAGCTTCAGGACACCCATTTCTCAGCTTTTGCAATTTCAAGAAAAAACATCATTTTCGGTAAGAAAGTAAACTACGGTCCGTACAAAAAAGACTGGATGATCCGGTTATTTAAGAAGGACAAATTTGAGACCTGGATAGGGAAGGTTCACGAGTACGGAAGATTTAAAGGCGACTTGGGATATAGTGAAAATTCAATGCTTCACCTCACTCATAGGGACCTGGATCATTTCGTATCAAAAGCGCTGGAATGGTCAAAGATCGATGCGAAACTCCGGTTTGATGCAGGGCATCCCAAAATGACTAAGTTGCGTTTTTTAAGGATACTGTGTACACAAAGCTGTGAGGAATTAATTAAGAGAAAAGGGCTTTTCGGCGGAACTGTCGGAATAGTAGATTCCGTTCTGCAGATTTTTTCCTTTTATATGACATACATCAGGCTTTGGCAGATGCAGCAGGCTAAGCCTCTTGAGCAGACTTACAAAGAAATTGATAAGGAGCTTTTGGCAAACGATTTTCAATATTCATGAGGATAGGTATTTACTCCCCTTATCTTGATACGGTCGGCGGCGGTGAAAGATATATGCTGACAATTGCGCAGATTTTGGCTCCGGATAATCAGATTGATATACTTCTTGATTCTCATTTGCAGACTTTGGATATAAATGAAATAAAAGGAAGAGTCACCCGGATTTTGGATATAAGTTTATCCGGTATGGATTTTGTGAATGCACCATTGGGAAAAGGTGGGGACGGGTTTAAAAGGCTTTCTTTTTTGAAAAAATATGATTTGTTGTTTTATCTAACCGACGGCAGTATTTTTTTCTCAACTGCTAAAAAGAATATTTTGCATATTCAATCACCCATTAAAATTACAAAAAACTCTCTTATCAGAAAACTAAAACAAAGCTCCTGGGATTTAGTTATCTATAATTCCGAATTTACAAAAAAGGCGTGTGAGAAATATTGGAAAATACCCGGCTTGGTTGTTTATCCCCCAATAGATATTAAGGATTTTAAAAGTGCAAAACCTAAAACAAAACAAATCATATCGGTAGGAAGATTTTTCGGTTACCTCAGGGATAAAAAACAAGATTTAATGATTAAAGTTTTTAAAAAGATAGTTGATTTAAAAAAAGCTCAGGGCTGGTCTTTGCATTTAGTCGGCGGTGCGCAGGAAGGGGATAGCGAATATGTTAACGAATTAAAAGAACTGGCCAAGGGTTACCCTATTGAAATCAGTCCAAACTTGGCCTTCAAGGATCTTAAAAATGAATACGCAAAGTCTGCCATTTATTGGCATGCTGCAGGTTTTGGTGAAACCGATCCTGAAAAAATGGAACATTTCGGTATAACTACTGTTGAGGCAATGGCGGCGGGGTGTGTACCTGTCGTTATAAATCTCGGCGGACAGAAAGAAATAGTAAAGGATGGAGAGAACGGTTTTTTGTGGGATACTCCGGAAGATTTTGAAAGAAAAACAGTGGATTTAATCAATAATCCGGGGAAACTGGAAAAAATATCAAAATCAGCATCCGGGATGGTTGCGAAATTTTCAACTGAAAGATTCATTGAGGACATTAATAATATAATTCTCAATTGAAAATAATAACCGGTACCAATTTATTACTCTTCTTTATCCTGACTTTATTTTTTGCAGTTTATTTTGTGCTTTCTGTTCCTTATTTTTCGGGTGATGTTAAAAATCACATTGTTTGGGGACGCAGCATTCTTGAGGAAAGCCCGAAGGGTTTTTACGGCAGATACTTTCACGACTACTCGTTTCCAAATTATCCTCCCGTATCAATGTTGTCTTTTGCAGGATCGGTATGGCTTTTTGACGGGACGAAACAGCTAGTAACGGAATTGGATAAAATTCCTTATTTTCCTTCGGTTTTTGTAACCTGGATGAATGAAGAAAATGTTGAAGTAAGCTTTCTTAAGATACCGGCGATACTGCCCTTTGTTCTCACCGCCGCATTAATCTTTTATTTTGCAAAATCTTTTAAATTCAGTAATAAAAAGGCTTTTAAATATTTATTGTTATTTCTTCTGAATCCGGCTTTCTTTTATCTGGCTGTAGTTTGGGGGCAGAATGATTTTACACAGGTATTATTTATATTGCTGGCAATATATTTTTTGTTTAAAAAGAGTTTTTATTTGTCGGTAATTTTTGCAGGTTTTTCCATTTTATCCAAACAGACTGTTCTTATGGTTTGGGGGATTTTTATTCTGACTTTGATTAAGGTATTTAATATGCAGAAAGCTGTGATAGGGGTTTTAGTATCGGTAATTTTACTTTGGCTGATGTATATGCCGTTTAATGAAAATTCACTGCTCTGGCCTTTTGCTTTTTATAATGAAACCTTACGGACAACAGGACTTTTGGTTGCAGATAATGCCGTTAATTTTTGGGGAGTTTTATCAAGATTCAGACCGGCTGATTCTCAGGAGGTAATTTTAAACCTGAAGTTGGAATATTGGGGATTTCTTTTCTTTTCTTTATTGTTCCTGCCGCTTCTTTATAAATACCTGAAATCAAAATTTACAAATGAGAGGTTTTTTTATTTTCTGTTTATGGCGTCGATTGTCTATTTTTTTACTCTGACCAGAATGCACGAAAGATATTTGATTTTCGGAGTGGTATTTTCATTTATTTTAACGATGTTAAATAAAAACCATTGGTTTAATCTTGTTTTTTTCAGCAGTCTGCTGTTTTTAAATATGTATAAAGGTTTATATATGCCCGACTGGCCTCTGATTGTCGATCTCTTAAACTCGGTACAGTTTTTGAGTATACTGGGAGTTGGGTATCTCGGGGTTTTGGCAGTAAATTATTACAATTTTATGTACAGATTAAGAGATGAAAAAAATTAACTGGGTATTGGCTCTAATACTTTTTATAGCCGTTTTCTTGAGGGTTTTCAGACTGGATAGTGTTCCTCCCGCTTTATTCGGGGACGAGATAGATGTGGGATATCAGGCTTATTCACTTTTGGAAACCGGACGTGATCTGACGGGGCGGTTTATGCCGTTTTATGTAAGATCTTTAACTGAATTTAGAACACCGCTGTTCATTTACTCAGCTGTGCCGTTTGTAGGGATTTTCGGATTAAACGAGTACGGCGTAAGACTGCCTGCAGTTTTCTGGGGAATTATATCGATAATAGGAATTTATCTGCTTTCACTAAAATTATTCAATAAAAATATCGCACTTTTTGCGACAGCCTTAATGTCGATCTCTCCCTGGCATCTGCAATACTCTCGGGCATCATTTGAGGTAACGATGCTTCTATCCTTTATTTTATTCGGTGTTTATTTCTTTATCCTAGGCCTTAACAAAAATAAATACTTTCTTCCGTCTGCAATTTTACTGATCTCCAGTATTTATATTTATTCAACAGCGGTGGTTTTTGTGCCATTTTTAACTTTGCTTCTGATAATAATCAATTGGAATCAGGTCCGTAAGACGGGAGTTAAGACTTTATTTTTAGTCATCCTGACAGGAGCAATTATTCTTATACCCGTTTTAGTTTCGATGATCACCGGGGAAGCAAAAGAGCGGTTTAGCGCCATAAGTATTTTTCAGGATACCGTTTTAATCGATAAAATAAATTTAGCAAGACAAGGGCAGGAATTTTTTAATCCCGACGGTGATTCAGTAAAAATAAGCCCCCGGGTGGAGGCCGTGTTTTATAACAGGCCGATGATTTTTTTACAGGTTTTTATAACAAATTATTTCCGGTCGCTTTCTCCATCGTTTCTTTTTAGTGTAGGAGATATAAATTTCAGGCAGGGAATACACGAAATGGGGGCAATATACTATTTTGAAAGTATACTGATAATTTTAGGAATGTTTGCTTTAGTTAGAGAGCAGTGGCGGAAAGGCGCTTTGGTATTCGGTTGGCTGCTCTTTGCACCGGTGCCGGCCAGTTTAACTTTTCAGGGCGGATTTCACGCAACCAGACTGTTCATAATGCTTCCGCCTCTTGTGCTTTTATCTGCTACGGGTGCTAACTGGCTTATGGTTAACCGTAAGAAGAAAATTATTAAGGGATTATCGCTACTTGTCGCAATGCTTGTTATTTTTAACATAGTTTTTTATCTATACAGATATCATTTCCATTATGGTCCGGAATCCTGGCGCTGGTGGCACGTCGGTTTTAAGGAGGCGATGTTGAATATTAAATCAGAAGAGGGTAAATACAAGATGGTGGGTTTTAATAACACCTACGAACCTTCGCTTATCCGGTTTTTATTTTGGAATAAAGTAGATCCGAAAGAATTTCAGGAGGCATATCAAAAAGGGTTACAAAATCGGGAAATCTTTCCGGGTTACACAGGATTTACCTTTAAAGATAAATATTTCTTCGGAACAAGCGGTAAACCCATTCAGGATTCGCTACAGCCGGGTACTATATATATGGTCTCAGCCAGAGATGAAGTCCCGGGAAATTGGGACTGGTCAAAAGATCCTCCTGATAACATAAAAACCCTGAAAACTATCCGCAACCCGCTTAACGAACCGATCTTTTATGTCATTGCTAAAGAATAACTCCGGAATACTTCTTACCGCTTTACTTTTGGTCTCCAACTATTGGGTGATTAAAATTTTTAATTTGAACGCCTTAATGGCCCTATCTGTTATCGCGCTGTCCTTCATAATTTTAACGGCAATAAAGAAAAAAATGATACTTATACTGGGAATGACGGCTCTTCTTCTACTTCAGTTTTATACAACCGAATTTACAAACCTGACTTATCTTGATAATGACCGACAGCGTGTTCAACAGGAGAGGATCAGGAGCTATGGACTGACCTATGTGGATTTATATTTTAAGGTGATTTGGCTTAAACCGGCTGAATGGATTGAGCAAAATAAAATTGTAATAATTCTTTCAAGAATTGAAGAAAATATTTTTGAAGTTTTGGATATTAATTACTATTTCTACGGAGGGTTCCCCCGTAATAACCCTTCTGATTATGAAAAATTTCCCTTTATTCTGATTCCCTTTTTTATTGCCGGATTGTATAGACTAATCGGAAAGAGAGAATATTTTAATTTAACTTTTCTTTTTCTGCTTCCTCTTTCGCTTTTAACGGTCATAGGTCAGAATAATTCATTTGGGAGCTTTGTATTGATTCCATTAATCATCTATTGTTCGCTGGAAGGAATATTATTTACAGCAGGTTTTTTTAAGAATAGGAAATATTTTTACATATTACTCATAGTTTTGATTCTTATCTTTTTATATATGCAAATAAATTATGCAACACACTAAGAATATTCTTGTCGTCCTTTTGCTTGCAGTCATAAGTTTTTTTGCCCTATCGTACAGATTGGATTCAGTTCCCGCAGGCGCTTATACCGACGAAGCGGTCACAGGAATTAACGCATACTCGATCTTAAAAACAGGTAAAGATGAATATGGAAAAATTCTACCGGTGGCATTCAGATTCTTCGGTTCGTATTCACCGCCTCTTTATGTTTATCTGACTACAATCCCGATATTTTTCTTTGGGTTAAACGAAATGAGTGCGAGAATTATTTCAGTTTTTTGCGGATCGATGATGATTTTAGTGTTTTACGGCTTTTTAAGAAACTTTTTTCTGATAGATAAAAAAGCCATTCCTTATTGCCTGTTTATTTTTATTCTAACTCCCTGGAATTTTTTCTTTGCCAGAACAGGTTATGAACTATACTTGGGATTTTTCCTTTTCAGTCTTTCGTCGTTATTCCTTTGGCTAACTATAAAACGGGAGAAATTGATAATACCCGGATTGGCTCTATTGTCATTATCAACTTACGGATCTTATCCGCAAATTTATTCGGTACCGGTATTTCTATTTTGCTACTTATTGATATTCTTTAAGGATCTTAACCGGAGATATTTAATTTTAGGTCTATTAACCGGATTATTAATTCAGATTCCTCATCTTCAATTAATCGGAACCAATGCGGTTGGTGCAAAGGGGGATCTTTTTTATTCCGGGGAGATTGCAAACAATATTAATAAGCTTCCCCTCCCTTATTACTTGTCTTATTTATTAAGTTTCTTCTACTCTTTCGGCGCAAGAATAGTAAATTATTTTTCCCCGAATTCACTGTTCTTTTTTCCGGACCCTGATCCTCAAAGATCTATGCCCGAAATTTCGGTTTTTTATAACTGGATGGTTGTGCCTTATTTAACCGGGATATATTTAATGCTCAAAAATTGGAAAAATAAATTCAGTTTATTTTGGATTATTCTGACTTTCTCCGTTTTATTACCGCCTTCTTTGACTCGTGACCCATTCTCTACACAGCGGGCCCTCCCTCTGCTTCTTCCCTTGTTTCTTCTAATTTGTGCCGGTATCTCGGCAATCTATAAAAGATTAAGATACTTCAGTTTAATTTTCGGGGTAATTGTGATTGCTTCCGCTATTTTGCTCTGGAGATCATATTTTATATTGTTGCCTGCGGAGCGAGCTGCCGTTTGGGGATCAGGCTATAAAGAGATGACGGATTTTATTTCTAAAAATCCCGGAAAAAAGTTTGTAATTGAACAAACATCCGGGAAACCTGCTTATGCAAACCTGATGTTTTACAATAAAACCGATCCAGTTATTTTACAAAACAGCGTTGATCCCCTGATTAAAGACAATTACTATAATCTTAATCAATTCAATCCGGATCTTAAGTTTGAAAATATTGAAACTAGGGCTGTTGTTTGGGAGACCGACATATATAAGGATCAGATATTAATCGGCGATGAACTGGCTATCTCAAAACAGCAGGCGGAAGAGCATTCACTAATGGAAGTGCTGAGGATAAAGGATCCGCGGGGGTACCCCTTATTTATCGGGTATCAAACCAACCCCCGGGAAAAGTGCGCAAAAACTTCTCAAGATTCTGTCTTTTGTCAGGACCTTCATTCAAATACAATTGATCAATGAAACATTCTAGGTGGCTTTTAATTTTGATTCTGCTGATCAGTTTTGCCTTAAGAGTCTGGAAAATTGATACAGTGCCTCCGTCGCTTTATTGGGACGAAATGGATGCGGGTTACCAGGCATATTCAATCTTAAAAACCGGCAGGGATTATTTCGGAAACAATCCGGGGTTTGTCGTTCATTCATTCGCCGATTATCGGGCGCCGTTTTTAGTATATGCAACTCTTCCGGCCGTCTGGATTCTGGGACTAAATATTTATTCCGTGCGGTTGCCTGCGGCAATCTTCGGAACGCTGAGTATTTTTTTGATTTATATACTCAGTAAGCTCTTGTTTAAGTCTGAAAAAATAAGCCTCCTCGCGGCATTATTGGCGGGAGTGGCACCGTGGAGTGTCCAATACGGAAGGATGGCTTTTGAAGGGGTCTTTTTACTGTCGCTTTTCTTAGGGGGGATGATTGCTTTCCTGAAGGCTCTAACGGCTCCCAGATGGTGGATTGTCTCGGGTTTTATATTCGGCCTGAGTCTTTTTGCCTATAATACTGCCAAACTGTTCGTGCCGCTTGTACTGCTGATTTTAGTTATTCTTTATGTAAGAAAGAAAACACTAAATAAGAATTTCTTCCTGGGGGTGGGAATATTCTTATTTTTGCTTGCGGGAGGTTTATTTTCCAGTTTTTACAGCGGGGGAGGGATGCGGTTTTCTGAAATTGCGGTTTGGACCGATCCCCAGCTTGAAGAGTCGATTGATCAATACAGGCAGGATTCGGCGGCTTATTATAGTAGGACTGTCGAAACGGGGATGCGGAGAAGACTATTGGATAAAGTAGTTTTCAATAAAGCGACTTTTGTCCTGGATAAGATCTCAAGGAATTATTTTGAGTCGCTTTCTCCTGATTTTCTATTCATTACAGGTGATCCTAACCAGCGTCACTCGCCGTTTAGGATGGGGGAGTTTTACCGAATTGAATTTTTGACGGTAATTTTAGGGATTTTATTCCTGATTATGGGAGCCGGTAAGCACGAGAAAGGTAAGATTTTGCTTCTATTATGGATAATTCTCGCGCCTTTCCCCGCTTCTATTACCAGAGAAGGTGGAAGTCACGCGAGCAGGCTGTTTTTGATGTTTCCGGCCTTAAGCATAGCTTCGGCTCTCGGTTTTCTCTATATTTCAGGATTAATCCGAGGCAATATCCGTAAATTGACATTATATTCAGTCGCGGCGGTTTGGATTTTTAATATTTTATTCTTTTTGAACTACTATTTCGGCTCATATACCGTAGAAAGTGCTAAGTTTTTCCAGTACGGATTCCCTGAAGCGGTAAAAACCGCTCTCAGGCACAAAAAAGATTACAAATATGTGATAATTGATGATAGGAGGGATTCTGCTTTAATGAACTATTTATTTGAAACTTCTTACGATCCGGCCGGTTTTCAAAAGATTGTCAAAAATTTGCCCTTTGAATTCGGCAAGTTTCAGTCGGAAAAACTGGAGAATGTTTACTTTATGAGGCCGGGCAGACGGGACTGGTATGGTGCCTTTAAAGAGAATTTAATTGACGACCGTTATCTGCTGATCGTTTCCTCCGAACAGCTCGAGGAGCAGACAGTGGAAAAACTGCCAGGGAAACTATCAGAAAATCAAAAACTTCTTGATGTGATTTTCTATAAAAACGGGGATCCTGCTTTTTACATCATAGAAAGTAGAAAACCGGAAGCAATCTAATGAAATTTTTCGGAAAGACGAAGTTAATTCTGGTTTTGATACTTATTGTTGCAGCCTTACTCAGGTTGCCTTATTTAGATTCTCTGCCTACAGGTGTGACGATTGACGAGGCTGGACAGGGGTATTCAGCATACTCAATATTAAAAACAGGCAAAGATGAGTGGGGCGATTTCTTACCCATTAATCCGCGGGGATTCGGTGACTACAAACCGCCCGTTTTTATGTATCTTCTTGTGCCTTCTATCGCCGTATTCGGCTTAAACGGGTTTGCTGTGAGATTCCCGTCGGCTATTGCCGGAATTCTTAGTGTTTGGGTAATGTTCTTTTTGGTTTTTGAATTATTTAAAGACAAAAAACTTGCCCTCCTTGCGAGTTTTCTTCTCGCAGTTTCTCCTTGGCATATTTATTATTCAAGGTTAGGTTGGGAATCGAATATTGGGCTTCTGTTTTTCCTGGGGGGTGTGTGGGTTTTTTTGAAAAGCTTAAAAAGCCCGGGCTGGTTTTCTTTAAGCGCGTTTTTACTGGGACTATCGGCATTGTCATATCACTCGTATAAGTTGTTGGTCCCGCTGGTGGTCGCAGGTCTTCTGATAATTTACAGACGCGAGATACTAAGAATCAATAAGTCCCAGCTGATATTGCCCCTCGCTGTAGCCGTAGTCTTTACTTTTATTCTCGGTTACGGGTTCATATTTTCCGGTGCAGGCAGGAGAGCCTCGGATCAATCAATTGTAAAAGAGGAAAATCTGGGGTCTTTGCGCCAGGATCAATTTAATGACGGTTTTCCGCAGCCTTTACCGAGAATTCTTAACAATAAATATGAATTTTACATTTCAAAACTTGCCGATAATTATATCGGTTACTATTCTCTCCCGTTTTTATTCGGTCCCCACAGGAGTGACGGATCAGTTTTGAATTTTCCTCAAGCCGGCCTTCTCTATATCTGGCAGCTGCCGTTACTGGTTTTCGGAATCTGGTATTTGATAAAACGGAAGGACCGGGTTTCTGCAGTAATTTTTCTCTGGTTGTTTGCCGCGCCTATTCCTGCCTCTTTAACACAGGATTATATGCACGCCGGCCGGGCTCAGGCTTTGTTCCCTGTATTAACCGTAATTTCGGTACTCGGATTAAAAGAATTGTGGGGATATTTAGGAACTCAATATGCAAAGCAGGGTTTTATTTTAGCTGCCGCAGTAGTTTTGCTCTCACTCAGCTTAAGGATAGACGATTATCTTTTTCATACCTTCAATAAGCCTTTAGGCGGGTTGGTCCAGGGGTATGATCAAATCTCCGAATTTATCGCTCAAAATGGCGGTAAATATGAGAAGATTGTATTCACAAAAGCTCACTCGGAACCTCAAGCCTTCCTTGCTTTTTATGGAAAAATTGATCCCGTGATTATTCAACAGGAATCGAAGGATTGGAAAAAGTTTGAAGGAGAGGGAAAAAGATACTTGGATATGACTGATTATAGATTGGGAAAAATTGAATTTAAAAATATTGATTTATCAAGAGACCGTCACGAACAAAACGCCCTAATAATAGGTTCTGCACAAGAAATACCGCCTGATCAGAAGAGTGAGGTGATAATTAAGAATAGTGTAGGTAAAGTGATGTTTATCGGAGTTGATACAAATGAGATTGCGGATTAATCATTCAGCTGTGCTGATATTTATATTACTGACGGCCTTTTTATTGAGGATAACTTACATAACCCTTGTTCCTCCCTCTCTGAATTGGGACGAAGCCTCCCTCGGTTATAATGCTTACTCAGTTTTAAAAACGGGTAAAGATGAATGGGGAAGGGTAATGCCGGTCAGCTTTGAAGCCTTCGGTGACTATAAACTTCCCGGATATGTTTATACGCTGGTTCCTTTTATCGCTGTTTTCGGCCTGAACGATACGGCGGTAAGACTACCGTCAATTCTTTTCGGAAGTTTAAGCATAGTCCTTTTGTATCTTCTGGTTTCGGAAATAACTAAGGAGAAAAAGTGGGCAGTTTTATCGGCATTGCTTCTTATGATCTCCCCCTGGCATTTCTTTCTATCTCGGGTTGCTCTTGAGGCAAATCTAGCACTCAGTTTTTTTCTTGCGGGGGTATTTTTGCTTATTAAAGGAATAAATAAACCGGTATTTTTAATTCCGTCAAGTTTAATATTCGGTCTGTCTATTTTTACGTATAATTCGGCTAGGATTTTTGTCCCTCTTTTTCTGATCGCCTTCGTTATTCTAAATAAAAACAAGCTGAAAATTAACAAATCTTCAGTTTTATCAGTCCTTATTTTTACGGCATTCCTGGCTGTCGGATTTTATCTTGCGGTTTTTCAGGATTCGAGCGCCAGATATTATTGGGTCAGAATTTTAGACGAAGGCGCCATTAATTATCTTGAACAATCCAGAAATAATTCTTCTTATTCAACTCTTGTAACTAACTTAATTTACAACAAGCCGGTATATTTTGTTTTAAACTTTTTTTTAAATTATCTTAAGCATTTTTCCGTTCAGTTTTTAGCAATTGCAGGGGGGTCCAACTATCAATTTTCGGTTCAAAATATGGGCCTGATGTATCTGATCGAATTTCCTTTTCTGCTGTTCGGTTTTTTTAAAATGCTCAAGACTAAAATAGGCTGGATTTTTTTAATTTGGTTTTTACTGGCCCCGATACCTTCTGCACTGACAAGAGAAGCTCCCCACGTCCTAAGATCAATTTTTATGCTCGGTGCGCTTCAGGTTATAACAGCTTTCGGGATGATCCGGTTTGTCGAACTTTTTAAAAAGCAGGCAGTCAGACGTTTTCTTACAGCATCGGTTCTGATTTTAATCAGCATAAATTTTATCTACTACCTTAAAGTTTATTTTAAAGAATATCCTGTCGGATATTCGCAGTCCTGGCAGTACGGATATAAAGAAGCCGTTGATATTGTCAATCAAAAATACGCAAATTACCCGAGGATTTTTTTCTCGAAAAAATACGGAGAGCCTCATCTTTTCTATCTTTTTTACTCAAAATATGATCCTCAAAAATATCAGAACAATCCGGATCTCGTCAGATACGCCAGGTCAAACTGGAGATGGGTCGATAAATTGGATAAGATATCTTTTATCAATGATTGGGAAGTTGCGGCGCTTTTGAAAAATGAGAAAAATGCACTTGTTATTACATCACCTGGGAGTGTACCCGAAAACGGTCGAATAATCGATACCATTTACTTTTTGGACGGGAGCAAAGCATTTGAAATTATTGAAATCTAAAATTTTTATCTTAATACTCATTGTTCTGCTTGGGGCAATATTAAGAATCTATAATCTTAATAAAGTACCCCCGGGACTAACGTGGGACGAAGCCTCCCTCGGTTATAATGCCTACTCAATTTTGAGGACGGGGCGCGACGAATATGGTAGTTTTCTTCCCTTAACTTTAAAATCCTTCGGTGATTATAAACCTGCTTTGTATACTTATCTGGACGTACCTTTTGTAGCTATATTGGGATTAAGCGAATGGGCTGTCAGAATGCCTTCAGTGCTAGCAGGGCTGGGTTTTATTCTGCTTACCTATTTAATAATAAAGGAGATATTTAAAGAAGAAAAACTGGCTCTGGCTTCCGCTTTTTTTGCGTCTATTTCACCGGTATCAATACAATTTTCCCGGGCCGGTTATGAATCCAATATTGCCGTTACTCTTAACTTGCTGGGTGCATATTTTTTGCTCCGGGGATTGAAAAATTCTAAATATTTTATTGTTTCGGCAATTGCGTTTATCCTTTCACTGTATTCTTATCAATCCTCAAAGCTTTTTGTTCCGGTAATTGTTGCCGCATTCTTAATTTTTTTCCGTAAGACAATTAAACGGGATAGATTTTTTTGGACCGGTTCAGGAATTTTTATAACTTTTGTAATAATTGTTTTTTCATCAACATTTATTTGGGGACAATCGGACAGGCTTCAAGCTCAGAATTTTTTTGCATATCCCAGAACCGAAGAGCAGATAAATCAGATCTCAAAAGAAGACGGAATGCCCCGGGGTACGGCAGGATTCGAAATTTTTCACGGTGAGTGGTTTAAGTATATCTCGGGATTACTGGAAAGATATTTTATTTATTTCTCGCCGAAAACTCTTTTTGTTGACGGAGATTATTCTCCGCGTCACAGTGTGCCGGATCTCGGGATATTAAATTACTATGGTTTAATTCTCATACCTTTCGGTTTTTATTTGCTTTGGATGAGAAAGGAAGATAAACGCCTTTTAATTCTTATTTGGCTTTTTACGGCATCAATACCGGCTGTTCTTTCAAGAGATTTGATAAGTATGGTCAGAGCTCTGAATTTAATTTTCCCCTTTGCTGTTCTGGAGGGCTTCGGTTTTATATATCTGTGTGCAAAGTTATCGAGGACTTTTAAAATTAAGGAATCTGTTTTTATGGCGCTTATATTATCGGCAGTAACCGTTAATCTATTGATATATCTGGATTACTATACTGTGCATTTCCCTAAAGAAAATTCACAAGGCTGGCTTTATGGATACAAGCAGGTTATAGCGCAACTTCCCGATAATCCGGCTAAATACAAAAATATCATTTTCTCCGATGAGTATGGACAACCGTATATTTACTATCTTTTTTATAAGCAATATTCACCTGAAAAGTTTCAAAAACAGGCAGTTTTAGAGAAAACATCAGTTGATGTTGGAACAGTCAGGAAAATTGATAATATTGAATTCAGATCCATTTATTGGCCCAAGGATAGAGGTTTAACGGATACGCTATTTATAGGAAGTGAAGAAGAATTACCGGAAAACGATATAAATTCTGAAGCTAAAAGCAAGAAGACAGCAGAAGTTAAGTTTCTTGATGGAGAAACAGCTTTTAAAATTGTAGAAAATTATGAATAAGAAAAGAATTTTTTTAATTTTAGTATTAATACTGGCGTTTGGATTGAGAGTTTATTCAATCGATAAATACCCTGCGGGTTTAAATGCGGACGAGGCGGCAATCGGTTATAACGCTTACTCAATTATTCACACAGGAAAAGATGAGTACGGACAAATTCTTCCACTGAGCTTTAAATCCTTCGGTGACTATAAACCCGGCTTGTATTTTTATTTTGCGTTGCCGTTTATAGCGGTTCTCGGCCTTACCGAAACGGCTGTCAGGTTACCGTCGGTAATATTGGGTACGGGACTAGTTTTACTGAGCTACTTACTGGCAAAAGAATTTTTTAAGGACAGAAGGATAAGTTTCTTTGCTGCCTTTCTGATGGCTATAAATCCCTGGGCAATCCATTTTTCAAGAGGAGGTTGGGAAACTAATGCTGCGACATTTTTTATAGCTCTGGGGGTACTGCTTTTTATAAGAGGCCTGACTTCGTATAAGGTGCTTTTTCCTTCACTTTTGGCTTTTTTGACATCGATGTACATTTATCAATCTCCGCGTCTGATAGTTCCTGCATTCCTGATTCTTGCCTTTTTGTTTTACAGAAGAGAGCTGCTGAAAATTATTAAACAACATCCTAAAAAAATCATAATCTGGTTTGTTATTCTTGTCACGCTAAGTGCTCCGTTAATTTGGCAGTTTTCTTCCGGACAGGGGAGTGCCAGATTTTCGGGCCTTTCTTCCTTTGCCGATCCTGGGCCGGGCAACAGGTCTAATGAACTGCGCGGGGAGCACGATAATCCCGCAGGTATGACCGCAAAACTGTTCCATAATAAAATTACAGCATATGCTCCGAATTTCTTAGGCCATTATCTTGATCATTTCACGCCGGGATTCTTATTTATTAGCGGAGATCCGTTAATCCGCAATAAAGTTCCCGATACAGGGCAATTTTATATAGTTGAAATAATCTTTTTAATAGCGGGGATATTGTTTCTTTTTAAATTCGATTCAAAACTGAAGTATTTGATGTTATTCTGGATTTTAACTGCACCTTTGGCTTCAGCAATGACCTATCAGACACCCCACGCTGTAAGAGCTCTCAGTATGGTGGTTCCATTAAATCTGATTATGGCATTCGGATTTGTCAATATGCTCAGGCTGATCAGTAAACGGCGGCTCAAAATCGCCGCAGGAATGCTCCTTATTGTAGTAGTGAGCTTTGAGTTTGTCAGATATCTTGAAAGCTACTATATCCATTATCCGCAAAGATATCCTCTCTCCTGGGAGTACGGTTTTTCGCAGATGGTAAGTAAACTGGAAAAATATGAGAAAGAAAATACGCGAATAGTAATTACGGATAAATATGACCAGCCGTATATTCTGGTATTGTTTTATAAAAAATACGATCCGGTAAAGTATCAGCCGCAAGCTGTTTTATCGGAACGGGATAAATTTAACTTCGGAACGGTCAGGAGCTTTGATAATTACGAATTCCATAAAATTACCCCGGAGGAAATTAAGAAAAATCCGAACGTCTTATTTATAGCCTCTCCGGAAGAGGCCGGAACTGAGGCGAATATAATAGACAGTGTCGATTTTCCCAATGGAGAAAAAGCTTTTGTGTTTGTAAAATCTTAATATGAAAAACGTTAAACTTTCAGCGGCAATTGCCACATATAATGAAGAAGAAAATATCGGAGATTGTCTCAAGTCGGTACGGGATTTAGTTGATGAAATAATTATCGTTGACGGTTCATCAGAAGATAGGACCGTAGAAATTGCCAAACAGTACGGTGCGAAAGTAACCGTTACCGAGAATCACCCAAACTTCCACATTAATAAGCAGAAATCATTTGATCTGGCGACAGGGGACTGGATACTTTATCTTGATGCTGACGAGAGAGTTAGTAAAAAGCTTGCCGAAGAAATTAAAGCGGTCATAAGAATGGATGATGCACAACTGGAGGAATACGAGAAAGGTATCAAAAAAATTAAACTGTTCTTAAGACACCAAAGACTGCTTGACGAGAGGGACGGTAAGATCGGGACTGAAAGCGGCGAATTCTCCGCTTTTTTCTTCCCGAGGTTAAATTTCTTTTTAGGCAGATATTTAAAATACGGAGGTGTTTATCCGGACGGGGTAATAAGACTTTTCAAAAATGGTAAAGCGTATCTCCCCTGTAAGGATGTTCACGAGCAAATGGTGGTAAAAGGCAAAGTCGGGTGGCTTGAGAATGATTTAATACACATAGATTCAATAACTTTATCGAGATATTTAAAAAGAAACAGCAGATATATCGATCTACTTGCAGACGATTTGCAAAAAGAAAAACTCAAAATATCACCGCAAAGTTTTATCGATTATGTTTTACTTAAACCCGTAATCTGGTTTTTAATGACCAGCATCCGCAACAAAGGGATCCTGGACGGCTTTCAAGGATTAACTTTTTCTTTCTTCTCGGCACTAAGATTTCCTAGAGCCTATTTCAGATATATAAACCGAAAATGAAAGTTGCATTTGATATCAGCCGGATGAATAAGTTGAGTTTAAACCGGGGCATCGGAATTCACGCCAAAAATTTATTTTCCGCTTTAAAAGAATACACCAATGTCGATATAGATCTTATTGACGAAAAAACCCGGTATGATCAATACGATCTGATTCACATACCTTTTTTTGACCTGTTTACGCGATCGCTTCCCTTAAAAGCTTCGAAACCGCTGGTGGTCACAGTCCACGATCTGATCCCAATAATTTACCCGACTCACTATCCGCCCGGGCTAAAAGGCAAGTTCAACTGGCAATTCCAAAAGTTAGCCCTAAAACAATCATCAGGGATTATCGCAATATCTGATGCTGTAAAAAAAGAGATTGTTAAAACTCTGCATTATAATTCTTCCAAAATTGATGTGGTCTATATTGCTCCGTCCGGTAATTTTAAAAAAATAAATGATACAGGCGAATTGGAAAACACAAGAAAAAAATTAGACCTGCCTGAAGAATTTGTTCTGTATGTAGGAAATATAAACTGGAATAAAAATATTTTGAATATGACGGAAGGAGTTTTAAATGCAGGAAAAAAGCTCGTGATTGTGGGCGGAGCTTTTTCAGATTTGAACAACCTCCATCATCCTGAAAAGAGAACGTTTAAAGAATGGCTGGGAAGATATGGAAAAAATAAAGACATTCTGCTTTTAAATTCACTTAAAAATGAGGAACTGGTTAAGGTTATGAATCTGGCACAGGCACTCGTTTTTGTCTCTTTTGCTGAAGGGTTTGGACTACCCATAATTGAAGCTCAAGCTTGCGGGTTACCCGTGATTACATCTGAAGGCGGAGCAACAGAAGAAATAGCCGGTAATTCTGCGCTGCTTGTAAATCCGCAAGATGTCCGGGGAATAGCTGCGGCGGTGAAAAACATCACAACGGACGCTGATTTACGGAAGAGATTTATTAAAAAAGGAGAAGAGAATATTAAGAGATTTTCCTGGAGGGAGATCGCTTTGCAAACAGCAGAGGTCTATGAAAAAGCTATTTCTTAATCTTCATAAAATTGACTCAAATTATCTAGCAATTTTTCTGATTGTTATAATTTGGAAAATTCTATTACTTTTTACCTTAATATTTTCCTTTGAATTCATACCCTTATATAGCCCCCACTTATTAGGCGGGGGGATCGATAATTACTTAACGGAATTCTACGTTTTTCCTTGGGCTAATTTTGACGGAGAGCATTTTATTGCTTTGGCGCAATTCGGATACCAGCAATATACTCAGGCTTTTTTCCCGCTTTATCCCTGGCTGATTTCTTTTGGGAAATATTTTTCGGAAGACACAATATTTTCTTTGGCAGCCGGAGGGGTGATAGTCTCCGTCTCGGCATTGATTGCGGCGCTCATATTTTTCTACCGCCTGCTCCGGCTTGATTATGATCGGACGTTCTCATTAGGAGTCGTAGGAGCTCTGCTTTTATTCCCCACCTCATTTTATTTTAATGCCGTGTATTCTGAATCGTTATTTCTTATGCTGATAACGGGTTCTTTCTTTTTCTTCCGGAAGAAGCAATTTTTTTTAGCAGGGATTCTCGGATTTTTAGCCAGTTTAACAAGGGTTTTTGGAATTCTGATATTTTTCAGTTTTATTATAGAAATTATTATTTACAAAATCCCCATCCGGAAAAGCTTTTGGATTTTTTTGATCCCTTTGGGACTGATCGCGTATATGACTTACTTATATTACTCGGTAGGCGACCCGCTGGCTTTTTATAATTTGCAACTTATTGTCGGAGAACAGCACCAAAGGGGTATTGTTCTATTCCCTCAGATTATCTATAGATATTTAAAGATTATTGTAAGTGCAGACTCGATAACTCCAATGCTGACAACTGTTTTACTGGAGTTATTTGCTGGCGTCGTATTTTTTATTCTGCCGATAATCGGCTTCTTTAAGAAGGTTAGAATCTCATATATCTTCTTTGCTTTTTTCGGCTATTTATTGCCAACTATACAAGGAAGCTTTTCTTCGCTCCCCAGATATGTTCTAATACTATTCCCGAGTTTTATTATCATTGCCCTGCTTATAAAACCTTTGCCCAATATCGTAAAAATATGCTTGTTTTTTATGAGTTTAGCATTACTGATTTTAGAGGCTTCGTTATTCCTGCGCGGTTACTGGGTGGCTTAAGATGAAGATTGCTCTGGTATTACCCGTTCACAACGAAGAGAAAATGCTCGAGGGCGTTTTAGAATCGTTATCAAAACTTAAATTCCCTATCTATTTGGTAAATGACGGATCCTCTGATAGAACACTCCAGATTGCAAAAAATAAGGCAATAAAAAACCCTAAGATTACAGTTTTAAACCATCAAATTAATCTGGGAAAAGGTGCCGCTGTAAAAACGGGATGTATGGCTGCATTTGATAAAGGTTTCGATGCCGTTATTTTTATGGATTCTGACGGCCAACATAGTCCTGCAGATCTGATCGAATTTCAGAAAAAACTTTTAACAGGAAAATATGATGTTATATTAGGATCGAGAAATCTGCATCACGGCGTACCTTTAATCAGGTTTCTGGGGAACAAACTGGCGTCGATTTTGATTTCCGTATTGTTTGGAATTTATGT
>CAYOSW010000008.1:0-48918 GCA_964406775.1 uncultured Gammaproteobacteria bacterium | reverse complement strand
GCTACCCGTCGATGCCTTGGTGAGCCATTACCTCACCAACTAGCTGATAGGACGCAGGTTCATCTTAAAGCGCCTTGCGGCTTTAAACTTACGTTCACATTGGAAATTACCTCCCCTTTCGGAAAGCTATGTCCAACTTTAAGGCAGATCCCTACGCGTTACTCGACCGTCCGCCATTGCCCTTGCGGGCCATTCGACTTGCATGCCTAAGGCACGCCGCCAGCGTTCATCCTGAGCCAGGATCAAACTCTCAAATAAAGAGCTACGCTCTTTCTACTCGCTTACGCTTGTAGTAAAAGTTTTACTCTTTTAAAGTTTTCCATTTACTCAAAATTCACTGCTGAATTTATTGTTTTGTATTAGTATTACTAATATTTGGAATTGACAAAGTTAGCTTCACTTACGTGAAGTTTTACTCTTGTCTAAAAGTTAGATTTTGACAATCTAACAGTTTTTTCCCACCACTCTTTTGGAGCCAAACAATCCGCTAGGTTGTTTGACAGGTCTTTTTCTTACTTTTACGCAAGAAAAAACCGAAAGAGTGAATGTTGTCTTTCGGTTGTTAAAGTACTCTTGGTTTGAAACCGGCATTAGCCAAGGTTTAAACCGTCTTATTCAACTGTTTGGTAGTATTACTCGATAGAGAGAACTTGCCCCAGTCTAACCAAACCCTTTATAGGATTTTAAGGTAAAGTGTATTTTAACCTAAAAAGCAAGCTTATGTCAACCTTACAAGCGCGATCATCTTCCGGAGCCGGGTATTTGAACCGGAGCTGCATTCCGTCTCGGGGCTGTTGTGGGGACCGGCTGAATCAATTCAGGTGGCACTTTACCTCTGACAGGAGTTACCGTAGGTTCTGCGGTGGCAGTAGGTGGAATTTCCGATGCGGGAACCGGCGATCCGGGTCTAAAAATTGCAGTAGGAGTGACTCCTTTGGTGGGCTCGGCAACAGGCTGCGTCGGAACAACCGCTTCAACAGGAATCGGGATATCTGTCGGGGTTGGCGCAGGAGTTAAAGCACCCTCAGTTGGGGTAGGAGGCATCGCAACCAAAGGAGCATCAGGCGTTTGTGATCCTGAAGGAGGATTTACCGGCGTTTCAGGAGCGCCGCTCTGCGTACATTGCAATAACGCTAATCCTACAGCCACAGGAATCGGCAATAAAAGCCAAGGCCATCTTCGCCTTCTTCTCCCTGAATTTTCAGATGAAGACCTTAAATCTCTCGCTGCCTCTCCACTACCCGGATAACCAAGAATTCCAAAAGTTGCAGGAACTCCCGCAACCGAAACTGGCTCCGGCGACGATAAAACTCCTCCCGCAATAGGGGCAGTTTCAGAACCCGCAGCTACTCCAACCGGCCTCCGGGGACTGACTACAGGTGCTAAGGTTATCCCGGAAAGCCTTCCAGGAAGTATCACGACTCCAGGATCATCATTGAACGTAAATTCGCGCCTCGCCTCCATAATCCCCGCTGCCATTAACCAATCATTGTCCATATGCGCCCGACCGGGCTCCAAAGAACTGTCAAATACCCGGTTTTCAGGAGATTGATGAAAATTAAAAGCCTGCTCCTGTTCCACCCTTACATCCCAAGGCATCTCCCAACCATATGTATGTGTTTCCCTGTAAGTTCTGGTGCTTGCTTCAACCACCTGCATCTGCCTCTGAATCCTCTTTGCTTCTTTTCTCCTGTGGATAAACCATGTACCGTCTCCTTTGTAATGCATAAGCTCATAGATCCTTCTTTCGCCTGCTGCAAGTAAATGCTCTGCTGCCATACCTTCGTACTGCTCCCATAACTCACTGCTAAACTCCAGCCTTTCGGGATTTCTGGAAGTGAATTCATTCCTATACCTGCCTCTACCTCTGTATCCTGCGGCAATAACCTCCTCAGGGCTTCCTATCGCGCCTGTTGCCCTCTCGATACTTGCCTGGGTAACCTCAAACCCTTTTGCGATCTGTCGTTGTTCGGCAGTTAAATCGGTCGGAACCCCGACCCGTTCCTGGTCAAGCTTTGCTTTTAAAGGGGCTGCTTGCTCGTGAAGAACTACATACAAACCGTTGAAGGCTTGTCTTTGCTCTTCTCTAAAAGGAGGTCTTGATAAAGGCGGAAGCTCTCCCAATTCAGGTGCGTACGGAATACCGCCAGACGGAACTCTTCGTTCGGTTGATCTACTCATATAGGTTCAAAAGTTTATACTACAGGATTTATATTGTCAATTATTCGGAGGCTTGCTTGCGGATAGCCTGGAGTTCTTCAAAAATTATATTTTCCATATTCGGAACTTTTTGATATAGATATTCCATAATCTTTTTACCTTCGTCATCCTCGTGATCGAGTTTTTCAATCTGATCAACATCTTCGTCCGTCAAATCCTTTGCTACCCGCATCAAAATCTTGGCCACAATTTGTGCAGTGACCTGATCGAGTAAATCCTGACTTAATTTTGGTTTATCATCATTCATCTTGCACCCCCCTGATCTCTTATTGCCGAGATCGTACCCTGATATCTGTCCAGATCTATTTTAGCCATATCAAACCGAGCCGTGTTGATTTTATTTTTGTCGTTCGGATCCAGAACTTCACGACCCTTATTCATATCCGGGATTTGACCCTGTTCCCAAGCTACTAAAGCTTCTACTGCCTTATTGAAGTTATCTCCACCTCCAGCTTTCTGAGTGGCCTCAAATAAAGCTTTCTGAAAAGCCGGATCTTGGTCCGATACATCTTCTGGAGCAATACCCCGTTCTGCAATATCCCTCTGAAATTCCGGGTCCAAAGCGACAATCTTGGCCCTAACTAAGCCGTCGAGAGTCCGGTTGGTAACCCTATCCGGGAATTTAATCGCCTCTGCATCCGCTCGCCGGGATTCAACTGCAGCTGCAGGAGCAAGGGAGGGATCAGCTTCGGCGACCGAAGTGGGCTGGGGCCTGTCAACAACTTGCTCCATCTTAGGATACTGATTTCCCGGAAATGGCTCAGCTCCTGACGATGCTTGAGGGCCGCCCGCGCCAGGTCTTGCACAAGTTGCAACCACTGCCGCCACAACAAGCGCCAACGCGATCCATCTTCCTACCCTTTTGCCTGTATACCCGGGCTTCAACGGGGCGTCAACTCTCGGCGCTAACCAATCATCATCCGGAGCGCTTCTGCCGACAAAATCTCTTGCCCGGTCCCACAACCTCCTGGCCAAATTGGTTTTAGCCAACCTTTCACCCCTGGCTCCGGCTGCTTTTTCAGCCGCATCCTCGGGTCCTTCCGTGCTCTCAGCTCCCTCTGTTGGCGCGGCCTCTCTTCTGGGAGGCATCCCGAATCTAAAGCCCGGATCACCAGGTTCAATTCCCGACCCTGCTGAATCATCTAAGCTGTCAAATGGTTTTTCATCACTCGGAGGTAAGCCCGCAGCTTCGAGCTTCCCGTCTACATCTTCCCTAAGCCGTTTCAATTCATCACCTTCGTCTATAGTTCCCGGAAGCGTCCCCGGTAAATCTGTATCCATAGGATGAGGTTCAGCCGGAGCTGCTAGTCTGTCCGGAATTGACCTCCCGACAGGTACAATATAATCACTGGTAATTTCCCCAGGAGGAAGCGTTACCGTACCCCCACCGAAATCTATTATCCCTCCGCTTAAAACCGGCCTAGGCTCATAAGGCGGCTTAACGTCGTCGTGATCGCGGACGTGAACCCTTCTGGGTTCAGCCGTATCGTCAACTACTATCTTCGGAACATTTACAACTGATGGAGTCTCAGTCTTAAGCGGAGGCAATACAAGCTCTGTTCTTTCGTCAATCTCATCCGATGCCATCTGCCAGTCGTCGCGCTCGTGAGCGGCTCTGTCGGTCTCATTATCCTGGGAAATTCTGCTGTCGCGGGTCGGATCAGGGTGGATTATCGCTCCCGCTTCCTGCCTGACTCTGGTCTCACGGTCAATTGAACCAGGAGTCGAATGGAGCTCGGCATAAGTACCGCTGCTTGCCCTGAGCATATCTCTTGACATCAAATCTGCAGCGTTAGGGCGCTCGCCTTGCTTGGCAATTTCTCCGTCTATCCATTTGAGCATATGGTTTGTAGGGATGCCTTCCTGCTGTTTACCGACTACCTTACCGTCCGGATCCTTATATACATTGGTCCACTCGTCCGAGACGAGATCATCCGGAATAGCCGGTTGATCGGGGCGGTATTCCCGGGAAACGGTGTTATTAACTCCATCTCTCGTAACCCGGTAGGCATTAGCATCTCTTCTTTCTTCACTGGACAAATTCTCTCCAGCCTCAAGACGGGTCAGCAAAGGAGACATTGCTTCCGAGTATTTTTTAAAAATGTTATTAAATGCATTGATCGCCGTCCCTCTTTCGGGACGCGATTCAACACGGGGAGACGATTCCGGGGTTGCTCGCGGTGCGGGTAGTTCTGACATATCTTCAAACTAGCGTACTGAAAAAAAATTACGGTGTCAAGTTAGGCGGCCAGCGGTAATTCTTCCAGGGAGGCAATTTGATTATCTTCCCTGACCAATTCTTCAAGACCTAATTCCTGAGCTGTTTTCCTACTGAAAATTCTGATCACAAATTGCCTGACGGTCATCGGTTTATCTAAAGCCTGGGACGCAGGATTCTGAACTGCAGCTGTCCTCTGAGCTTCCTGTATCGGATCGACTTCCTCTGTATGAACTGCTGTATCGCCGTATAAATCCAAACTTGCAACCTGCTGTCGTTCGCCAAGAGGTACGGGTCTTTCAAATTTGCCTAGTCTTACCGGATAACCCTGACCCAATTTTAAAGCTTGCTGTGTATGGACACCTGAATGGAAGCCTGCGTCCTGGGTTGAGACTAAAGTAGTCATAGTATCTCTGCTATCGCCTTCTGATAACCGTTCGATTAGTTCAACCCGGAAAATTCCACGGGCCCATCCACCTGCTAACGTTTTTTTATCAATTTCTGTCATATTTTATGAATTGCAAGCTTCGCTTATGCGGCTAAAGCTAGCTCTTCTCCTTCATTATTAATATACAACCCCTTGTCAAGCCTGAGCGATCCCCTAAGACTCAAAACCGGCAGAACCGGATCTTTTTCCCTGTCTTTCCGAGGTTCTGTAATTGTATCCGCAATTTGCTCCTCAGGTATATAATCCCGCTCAGAAGCAACAATAGCCGTTTCCTCCCGTTCGATTATTCTGGTTTTATTTTCCGGATTAAAATAGGTTTCGGGATCAACAGCGGGCTCAAGCTCATCGGGTAAAGTAACTACCGTAATGAATTGTTTTCTTGTGGCATCTCTTCCTTCTCCCGCCATAACCGGCACATATCGATCGGCAAATTCAGCCAACGCTGACTCCGTGACCGGTCTCAAATCAGATGATGCACTTTTTCTCATCCTGACCTGACCACCATCCTCGTGCTCCGTCCCCTCCAAAATTGGACTTCTGTAAGCCCTGAAATCCGCAACGCCCGAAATAGCCACCACTCTCTCTATCGTTAACATTCCATCAGGTTCAGTTGCTAAAATCTTTCTCCTGGCCGCGTCAAGCGCCGCAATTCTCTGAGACTGCAGCCTGTCATCGACAACGACTTTTCTTCTTTCCTGTAATTTTTCTAAGCGCTTCTGTCTTTTAATTTCATCATCTTTTTTTGTGCGTTTTACGATTACTTTTTCCCCAACCGCAGTTGCCGTTTTTAACCGGACTGAGGTCCCGGGCTTACTAATGTCCTGTTTCTGCTCAGGTTGGGGTTTTGCTATGGTGTCAGTCTTAGGTGACTGATACAGCGCTCTTCTTCTCATCGCCATTCTTCTGACCTGCTCCAATACCGGATTCAGCTGAACGCCCCGGATTTCCCGATTACTTCCGGCCTCCACAACAATGTTTCTTAATTCATTGATATTGCCCCTGAAGATTTCCACCCTGTAAGCTCTTGCACCAATCTCAGCCCCAGCCGCTTTTTTGCTTACCACGGTCCTAGTTTCAGCCTGAGGTGAGCTGTTTCTCGGCTCAAATCTTACTGAGCCTCTTGCAGGATTCTTAGGTCTTTCGCCTGAAGCTTTTAGCTGATTAATCTGTCCCGGCGTAAACTCTTGAAATGACGGCATTCCTATGCCTGATTTACCATTTTCACCTGATCCCCCCGGAATTTTTAACGGTAATACGCCCAAAGGCTTTACGCTTGCAAAGAGATTTCTATTGATTGAGGTGTCGCTCGGATTGAGAAAGGCTACTCTACTACCCTCAGGACCGGATGCCCTGATGACGCCCTTGAAGCCAAAAGAGTTCCCCCTGCCCCCTCCTGCTCCCGGGGCAATGACTCTTATTCCTGATCCTGCTAGTGCCGGACCGCGTGCCATTTTGGCTCCTTGAGGCTAAATCCATCAAGAATTAGCTTCAAGCGTATGATACCAAATTTATACCGAAAACTCAATTTTACCGACTTTAGTTTCCCCGCTAAATTCAGTGCTATACTAATTTTATGGACTCTCAACAAAAAGACAAACCGGTTGTAATTTCTGTTGAAAACTACAACAAAGGCGGAATTTTTAAATTCAGCTACGTTAATCCTAAAATTCTTGGCCTGTTAACAGTTTTACTGTTATTGATTGGAGGAGTCGGTACCGGTGTTTACCTCACCCAAACACCTAAACAAGGCACCACTCAGGCATCGCTTGAGACCGTTAATCTCTCCCTTCAGCCGGCGAAAAGCGAAGTAACTAGTTCGGGAGGTTTTACTGTCGATGTTTTTACTAACGCAAACAATAACAAAATCACGAGCGTCAATCTTTCAATTAACTATGATCCGGAAATACTGGAGCTGAAAAGCATAACCCCTAGACAATTCCTTCCTAAAGTTCTAATTGAACCTAAAATCTCAACAGGATCTGCAGTGTTTTCTCTGGGTACAGACGGAAATGCCGGCATCTCCGGCTCGGGAATTCTTGCGGTTTTGACTTTTCAGCCTAAACCGGGAATCTCAACAAGCACGAAAATCGGTTTTAACGAGGAATCAACCAAAATAAATATCCTGGGTAATCCCGACTCCGCAGTGGAATTAAATTCTGCTGAAGTACAGATAAACACCCCCGCCGGAGAGGATGAACAAGCCTCCTCCGAATCTGCCGGTTTACAACCCCAGGCAACCTCCTCTTCCGCAAATACTGCAGAGATACAGAACACCGGAACCGGGCAGACAGAATTTGATTTTAATTCCGACGGCCAGGTCAATTCGGTAGACTTATCCCTGGTTTACAGCGCCTGGGGCAAACCCGAGACCGATACTCAAAAAAAGGCTGACATCAACGGTGATGGTGTCGTAAACGGATTGGACTACTCAAAATTTCTGCCGTACCTCAAACGTTAAATTTGCAGGCTATCAGCTGATGGGATATAATTTACGCAATGGCAAGTCAGTCTGATATAACCATACTATCGGATCATAACGAAACTGCAAAAACCCCTGCCGATTTTGTATTGCTTACAGGCACATCAAACATCCCCCTGGCTGAAGAAATAGGAAAAATACTGAACAAAACCGTCCACCAACCCGTCACTAAATTTGCCGACGGTGAAACAAGAATCCAGATCCCGATTAATATCCGCCGGGGCAGCGTAATCATCATTCAGTCAACCTGTCCCCCCGATATCGACGGAAGCATAATGGAGCTTCTTCTGATGATCGATGCAGCCAAGCGAGCATCAGCCGGAGAGATTATTGTGGTTATTCCTTATTTCGGTTATGCCCGCCAGGACAGAAAAGACCGCCCGAGAGTTCCGGTTTCCGCATCCCTGATAGCTCAACTCTTAAAACACTCCGGCGCTGACAAGATCTGCACGCTTGATATCCACTCCGATCAATCGCAGGGATTTGTCCAGATTCCCTGGGATAATCTGTACGGCTCTTACTGCCTTGTCCCCAGACTCGAAAAAGAAAAATTTAAAAACCTCATTGTCGCCTCGCCCGATAAGGGAGGAGTTCCGATCGCGACCGCCTATGCAAAAAGACTCGCAGCTGACGGCGTAGCTATCGTTTACAAAGAACGTGACGTTAACACCGTAAACCAATCCGAGGCTCTTGATTTAATCGGCAATGTCAGCGGAAAAACGGTTCTTCTTGTTGACGATATGATTGATACTGCCAGAACCCTGGTTAACGCGGCAAAGCTTTTAAAAGAAAGGGGTGCCGGGGAAATCTGGGCTTCAGCCACTCACGGGGTACTTTCCGCCGATGCGCTGGAGAAAATAGAGAATTCACCCATAGAAAAAGTCATTATTACAGACACGATTCCCCAGCCCGACAAAGTTGTAAGTAACTCCAAATTTGAAGTAATTAGTGTCGCCGATTTACTGGCGGAAGCCATCCAGAGAATCGAATCGGGAAAATCAATTTCCGAAAAACTTATCCTCAGATAACTCCAACGCTGCTTTTAATATGACAGCCAGTTTACTTTTCTGAAGGATTCAGGATCACAGGAAATACCAAGAGATTTTTTGAATTCCGCGCAAGCTGTTTTTGCAGTGGAAATACTGTAAATTCCCATTAAATACTGTCTTGCATAAAGTGAAGGACAATCTACAGGCTTCATAATACTCATCTCGTTTAAGGCATTCCTGCAAAAAGAAATGAGAGCCTCGTATTGTTTATCGGGTTCGCCATTTTTTGCAATTCCGACACTTACACCGTCAACACAATCTCTGCTATAGGGAAAGGGGATCTTCGCGCAGGACACCGCCTCTTCGGCAAAGTCGGATTGCCCGGCAATGGCTTTACGGGCCATATCATACCCCAGATTAAAAACCGAAGAACTGATACCGCTTTCCGGTTTTTCCTTATACAGTTCTCGAATCTGATTAAAGGCGGTCGCGATGTCCGTTTTATCAACGAGCGATAAACCCGTATATTCAAAATTACGGTAACAAAAAACTTTGACTTCGTCTTCGAACTCCTCGCATAAAGCCAGAGGATTTTTGTCATCAATACTCAATCCCCCCATTTTTCTAACTTCGGCCATACCTAAACGGTTAAAACTACCCGACAGACAATATTGGTAATCTCTTTTTTTGAGAGCAATTTTTTTACAGGTACCAACCGCAAAATTAGCCATCTGCAGTGCATCATCGCCTTTACCTCCCGATATAAACGGAAGAGAGTGCCCTATTCCTCTAAAACATTCCGCTCCGGCGTCGGGAGCAGCGTCCCCTAATTCTTTTCCTACCCTTTCACAAAATAACTTGGCGCTTTCAATATTTTTTGTGGTTAAAAGTAACGATGCCGGATATTGCTGATAAAAACCGTAATTGCAAAAGACGGTTTCAGGTGAAACAACAAGATTTGCCGGATCAGGAATTTTTTCATAAGTATACTCGCCAATCCTTAAGGCTATCTGATGACAGACCGGTCTTATTACAGGCTCCTCCTCGTATAAATTTTTCAGAAGTAAAAAGCCCTCGCGCAGACCGTTTTTTGAAATTCTTTCAGCCAGATAGGCACCCCAGCAAAGCTCCCTGAGCGGATTATTCATACACGTCTCCTTGCCCTGAGCGAGCCTGTCATCGACTATCTTAGGTGTGGAATAAAAACGGTATACACTCAAGAATACCGCCGAAAAAACTGCAAGAAAAAAAACAGGATATAGAAAAAACAGGATTTTTGGGAGCCTTTTATAAAATTTGGGGTTCAGCTTATGCATCTCCCTAGAATTATAACTATCTTTTGACTACTTCATAAAGGACTATCGCCAAACTCACCATCACATTCAATGAAATATTCACCCCGAACATCGGCAGCTCAACTACGGCATCACAAATATCCAAAACTTCCCGGGAAACTCCGTCCGTTTCGTGGCCGACAACGAGCGCTACGGGTTTTCCGTAATCAAACTTATCGTAAGGCACGGATTTTTCATCCTGTTCAACAGCTATAACCTGAAGGCCGGGGTTCTCATCCCTGAGTTTTTTGATTGCCTCAACGGTACTTTCCGAATAGCTCCAATCCACAAATTCGGTAGTGTTTACCGACGCCTTTTTTATTCTGTGGTTAGGGGGAGTCTCCGATTGCGGACCGCATATGACTACCCTATTGGCCGCAACCGCCTCGGCTAATCTGAAGATAGCTCCGATATTATAAGTATCCAGTATGTTATCCAGCACAATAAAAATGCCGTTTTTTTTCACCGATATTTTTTTACCTTCGTTTTTTGCAGCCCTTAATTGTTTGGCATTTAATTTCATAACTGTATTTTACCTCAATAGTTATAGGATAACAATTGAAATGTTGACATAAACTCTGTATAGCGTAAAATGAAATCAATGCCGAAGCAAATAAAAGAATACGCCTTACCTGCAATACTCCTGTTTGTCGGACTCGCTTTGGGCTTTGTCTGGGGTAAATCAATGGGCTCAGGAGACATTCCTGTTCAGACTGCAGATAGCCAAAACGATCTAATATACACAAGCCAAAGTGCGATTATCCGGGGAAAAATAACCTCCGTCGACGGAAATACTCTGATGGTCAAGAATTCCCGCAACGACAGCACCGGGAGCGTTATGGTATCGGAAAAAACAGTAATTACCAGTCCCGGCAAGAACCCTACAAATCTCGATTTGAGCAAACTTGAGACAGATAAGGAAGTACTGATTAACCTGGAAATGGTAAACGGCCAGTACCAAGCCGTTTCGATTCAATACACAAGTCCCCCACCTTCCCTTCCTCCGCTCCCGAAAACACCGGCAAAATCAGTACCCAAGCCTAGTTAAGGCAATATTGTTGATATTCGGAAGGAATACCTCCGCAAAGCTTAATCCTTTCACTTTCGCTGACTTTTTTCTTTAAAATTGAACCTAAAATATTATAGCAGCGGTCCTTATTTGCTGAGGGTATGTATGCACAAAAGCTCTCAGCTCTATCAATGAATCCGACAGAACTGTTGATCAGAGAACCGAGCGCTCTGGACATACAGAGAGTAAGCCTGTCACTGTTGTCCCAATAGTTTTTACAGGTATTTTCCAAATCCCGGTCTGAATACCCGGGAGACATAATAATTAAATTAACGGCGTGCAGATAGCATTCAAAAGCGTAATCTTTGTTTGAGTTTAAGTAACAAAAATCATATGAGCCCTGTGGTTTATTTTTAGAGAGGCTGGTAAAAATATGCGATAACTCGCGCCAGCAATTTTTTCCGATATCCCCGTTATATTCATTACAAATATTCTCAAATTCTTTTGCTGTTTCTGCTGTAAATTGAATTTTTTTAGCTACTCCGTGAATCTCCAGATTCTCCCGGGTAATATTTTCCATAAAAACACCCTGTAGACAGGAGGTTCTCAGGTTTTGAGGAAGAGCATCGCAAACTTTTACGGTCTCGGGAATTTTTCCCTCTTTTTCTGCGAGCAGAATATGACCGATTATATGTCCGCAAGCGTCATCAGAACCTCCTCCAGAGAGACCGAGTCTCGATGAAGTCTTTGAATCTATAAGTTTACAGGTTTCAGAAATAGTCCGGGTATCCAGCACCAGGCTCGGGTCGAATCTGCTCCGTCCCTCCATTACCCCGTGGACAAAACCATTATTACAAGTTGTCTGATCGACAAAATTAAATATGTTTATCCAATCATTCGGAGACTTCTCCACCTCGGAAATTGAAATCCAGTGGGCAATCAAATGACAATCACGGGTTTTTTCATCCACTACCTTCAAACGCTCCAAAACCTGCAATGTTTTCTCTAAATTAATCCTGTAGTTTAAGTTTGCCAATTGTTTTCCGTAACAATCCCGCCAACTGCCAGATGTACTACATATTGATGAAATATTTTCCGCCAGCTCGTTATTGCTTTTTGCGGAATCTGCCTTATCTTTGGTTGCGATACTCCCGCCACTGGTCAGTGCAAATCCGTAAATTATTGCTATTAACGCTAGTAAAAATGCAACCACCGTTATAACCAATCGCCCTGTTAAAATTTTCTTTTTTGTCTCCTTTTTCATTAAAGATTTTCATTATACTCCAGCAAATTCCCTTCAGAAATGATTTATGCCGCTTGTGCTTTTTTACAGAAAGGACTGTCAAAATAATTAAATCGCTTGCTATTCGGACATTTCGGGTTTATAATATCTTCAGATAGCTTAAGGAAGATCAAATGGCTCGAGATATTCAGCTTGATCAGACGCCTTCAAATACTCGGACTCCTGAATTATTCAGGAGGAGATTTTCAAGAAAAACATTTCTAAGAGGAACCCTCGGACTATTTGGTGCTGCAGCAATCGCATCACTTCCCGGAGCCGCTTCAGCCTCCGAGATCAGCCTCGGGACTGGACCTGCCGAAGCTTCACGTCAAACACCTTGGAGAGATGCCGCCCCACTCGAAACACCCGTAATTTTTGGCGAATACCCCGGAAAGGATCCTGAGAGAGAAGCTCAAGCGAGGGAAAAAATCTTAAAAGCGCTTGCCGTCGCTCCGAATATTGATCCTGATCTGGGTCCAATGTCGGCAGATTTCGCAAGATGGCTGGCGGGCTCAAACGGACGCAATTACCGGGAAAACGGACCTGACGGATGGATAATCAGTAAATACGCACTGGCGCTTCCGACATCGGGATTACCCGAAAGAGACCGAGCCAAGGCTATGAGTGTTTTTACCGAGGTAGCAACTACCTCATTCCCCGCTAACGGCAAACAATTTATGCTTCAAATCTCCATCAATGAGGCTATGGATCCGGGCAAAATGCAAACATACAGAGATTTATACTCAGCTTGGCGTTTCAGCCAGTTAGCTCAGGAACAAGCCTGTCTTAAAATGGAGGGTGCGGATATCGAAGCACTCAAACCTCAAGTAACGGGAGGCGACTTTGTAGCCCCTATTTGGACAGCAGCCCTCAGTGAAGCGAACGCAATGGTTGCAAGAGTCCAAGAAAAACCCGACTTTTCGGATTTAGAGCTGGCTGCCCAAACTTTACCAGTAGCCTAATGCCTCAGATTAAACATTAGGGAACAGGCAAATCAATTCCATCTTTCGTTGCCGGAGACGATCCGATCTCGGCAAAACAAATCCCCTGATACTCCTCCTCAAGGGAAGAACAAAAACTCTTAATATCAGGAAGGAATTTACTGTTTGCTAAAATAACATAACCCGCCACGCCTTTTACACATCTCATATACGAATCCTTCTTGCCAACCAATGGATCGCAGATACCTTCAATACTTTTTTCGGAAACCTTTCCCGATAATCTATAAAGACTCATTACACTGGCACCCCAGGAATAACATTTCGCCAAGGTTAACTCATCCGGAGCATTGCTGCAGTCCTCATAGAGCTTATTTTTATTAAACTCATTGACCTTATTAAACAGCCAAGATATATTTTGCCAGCAGGCTTCCGAAGCAATTCCTGTATATTTTCTGCAACGGTTAATTTCTTCCTTTTTACCTGTATCATCAAAGATCAGGGAATTCCTGATATCGTGCACCCTAAGGTTCTGCTGCTGTAAGTTCTCCATAAACACGGCAATCAAACAGTGCAGTTTCGAATCTTCCGTTAAAGCATTGCAGATATTTACTGATTTATCGACATCCCCCCCTTCCTGGACCAGGATCAGATGACCTATCGTGTGGATACAATTTTTATGGATATCAAAATAAGCTTTATCCGGGCGGTTAATCTCTATCTCCTTGCAAATAGCGTAGGCCGTATCCGGATTGATGGTGAAGTTTTTATCAGCCCTCCCCCTGCCTTCGATAATACCGTGCATAAATCCGTTTGAGCACTCACTGATATCGAGTGTTTTAAATAACGACATCCATCCTTCCGGATTTTTAATGACTTCCGCCAAAGCAATACTATGCGCGATGAAATGACAATCACTAACCGTGTTATCCAATTTATCAAGCTCTTCTAAAACCCCGTGAGTAAAAGAAAAAGGCCGGGATAACGATAAATTATAAAACTTCTCCGCATAACAGGAGTCCTTATACTTACTGTTTGAACAGGATTTCTGGATTGATTCTGCTGCTAACTTATATCCCCTTCCCGGGTAATTAAAACTGAAAAGAAGCAGGAAAGAAAAAATAAATAAAAAAGGGGTGAACAAAAGAAAAAATTTCTTATTCCTGAATGTTTTAACCGGAGAAATTTTCATATCAATGGTTTAAGTAAATAAAATAATCTGAAAAATCCTTATCCATCCCGAAGTTGCTCTGACGGGCAGCCGTGATGCAGGCTTCCCTATTTCCTCCCGATAGTTCTTCGCAAAGACCAAAGGCCCTCTTTTCATCAAAGGCACTCAGAACACCTATGGCTCCTTCTATGCACATTTTTTCATCTCCCTTATCTGCCATATCACATACATATTTAAGAGGATTTGTTTTAAGCAGTCTGAAAAACCGGAATCCTAGACCGTGGAAACAGGCACTCCTTAATTCAGAATCCGTGATGCCGGCGCAAAAATTTCTGGCATTCAGCAACTCATCCTCACCGAAAGTCCGGGCTATCTTATACCTGAAACAGGCTGAGGGGAAATCAAATTTATCGCAGGGATAGAGATTTGATGAACTCTTATAACGCCTCCCGTTAACAATATCCCATTCCATAAAAACACCTGTTGCACAGTAGTAAACAGGACCCTCTTCTTTGAAAGATTCACAATATTTAAGCGCAAGTCCGATATCATTTTTTGCCAAAAATGCCAGGGCGTGACCGACTCCGTGAAGACAAACCCCTTTTTGTATTTTATTTCCGGTCACTTCTTTAGAGTCACAAACTTTGCTGATTTCGTTTTTAACATCTTCCAACCGGATATGCGGCTCATCCGAATCGTCCTTTTTGAAATACTCCATCAAAACTCCGTGAAAGCATCCGGTTGTACATCTATACGAACACTTTTCAAGGGATAAACCCAAATCCTTATTTTTACGGTATATTACTCTGCCAACGTTATGTCCTTTTTCGTGGCAATAGTTATCCTCCTCGATTACTTCAATAAGCGAGTCAGGTCCGATCTTGTCATAAAATGAATCTACGATATTAATGGGAATCTCCCCTTTTGTCCCTGAGACGACTTTTCTGAATTCCTCTATACTGCCGGCGGTATTTTTTTGATTAATTATCAAAAATAAACAAACAAAGAGGATTATAAGAACCCCCGGAACGATTATTATTCCGGTTTTCCGGTTCTTAAAAAGGCTCTTAAGGTCATTAATGATGCCGGTCATTTTTAGCTGAGACTTGGATCTGATAATATCAAACTGTGAAAATTTCAAAGACAGGAAAACACCTTTTCTCTCTTTTCTCAATGATAATTATACTTCTTGTGATTATTATTTTATCTTTGGGTTTGACGAGTTATTTCCGTCAGAATCAATACCGCAAAGATCTAGACAAATCCCTTAATCTTGCCGGCAATTGGTTCACAAAAAATCAGACAGACCGGGGGGATTTCGTTTATCAGAGGAGAGTGACTGACGGAGAAGAGTCCGACCGCAATGACATCGTGCGTCAGGCATATGCATTGTATTCGCTTTCGCTTTTTAATAGATATTCCCAGGATGGACGGGTCGACGGAGCCGTAAAAAAAGGCATTCTTTTTTTCAAACAGTACGCGAAGGAAGGAACATTCACAGCCGGTGAAAAGACATATAAAACATATAAACTCGTCTATAGGGACAACCAGATCAACAGCTATTCTGCATTGGTTTTGCTGGCACTGATAAATTACCTGGAAAAATATCCGGATAAGAAAAATGAGCTCGGTCCGTTTGCCGAAGGACTGGCTCACCATCTCCTATCTACCCAGAAACCTTCCGGGGGATTTGTATATAAAACGGATCCGGACGAAGAAAATGATATTAATGACGGGGAAGTTTTTTATGCTCTGGCAAGGTATTCTTCATACAGCAAGAATCCGCTATTCCTGGAAGCTACTAAGAAATCTGCAGAATATTTTGTGGGAAAGTACGACAGTAACAATCTTAATATGTCTTTTTTCGGCTGGGGTCTGCAGGGATATTTTTATCTCTATAAGGAGTCTCCTGATGAAAAATATTGGCGGTATATTCGCGACAATAGTTCAAGTTATTTGAGAAGTTCAGGCGCAGAACACCTTAGGTTTTATTCCCTAAACGGCAACATTGCTCCGCCCGCTTCTTTACCGGCTACACTCGAAGGACTAAATCACGCAGGTCTTATTGCACAAAGCAAAGATCCGGAATTTTTTAAACAACTTAAATCTTACATCGACAGTTCCGTTTTTTACCTTCAGCAGTTTCAGATAAACGGTCCCCTATCGGAAAGAAAATCTGCTTACGAAAAACTTACGGGAGGAACTTGCCTTGATTACTATTGCGAACTGGAACGGATTGACGCCACAGGTCACTATGTTTCCGCTTTGTATTTTTATTTGAAATTCTTTAAATGAGGGGATTAAATTTGTTAAAAATTAAGCAGAGAGCAAAGGGATTATTTATCCTGGATCTCAGATCGCTAGCTCTCCTCCGGATAGGACTCGGTTCAGTAATAATCCTGGACTTAATTCAACGCTTTCCATTTATAGAGGCGTTTTACTCCGACCGTGGGTTTTTCCCTCATACCTTCTATTCAAACTACACTGCTCACTCCTCTCTTGGGCTCTCTCTTCATTCTTTCGGAACTAGCCCGAACTTTTTTGCAATCCTCTTTCTGCTAGAGGTAGTCTTTGCCTTATTTTTAATTTTGGGCTGGCACACCAGAATATTTACAATTCTTTCCTGGATTTTTTTAACCTCGCTGGACAACCGCAACAGCTTAATCCTTAATAACGGTGATCTGGAGTTAAGATTGCTGTTGTTTTGGGGAATTTTCCTGCCTCTTGGCGAGAAGTTCTCGTTAGACTCTTTCAGAAAAGTTTACGGGGCAGGGCAATATACCGGCCTGCCCTCAGCCGCATATTATATACAGATTTTTTTGATCTACTTCTTTGCCGGTATTCACAAAATAATCAGTCCTGTTTGGCAACAAGGGAACGGAGTCTTATCCGCCCTTTCGATGGAAACTCTGGCAACTCCTTTCGCGGTATTTCTGCGGTCTTATCCCGATTTATTACGGCCGGCTAATTTTGCAGTAATATTAATTGAGCTCGCCGCAGCTCTAATTCTTATTCTTTCCCCTATTTACAAAAAAAAGCTGTTCGCGATAGGTCTTCTGGTATTTATGCATTTTTGGTTTTCACTTTCTTTTTCACTGGGGCTATTTCCGTTGATCGGCATTATCGGACTGTCCGGATTATTACCAGGAGAATTCTGGAATCTGAAGTTTATGAAAAATATCGCCGGATATCTTCATATTCGTGACAGCGGAACGAATCGCTCTGCAATCCCTGAAGTCAGGCTTAAGAATGCCCGTAATCTGCTTCTTATTCTTCTAGTCTTAACTGTCTTTTGGGTTAATCTTTGGTCAGTCAAATTAACCGGCGGTTTATTTCCTCAAATAATCTCATTCTCAAGATATCTTCAGATTTATCAGTCTTGGGGAATGTTCAGCAGCTTTCCTATTGATGACAGAGGTTACTACTCAGTACAAGGCAAACTGGAAAATGGCGGAACGGTTAACCTTTCAGACAATCAGCCTTGGGAAAGATTTACAACTCCAACCCCTAATGCAAGCTACTTTGCAAATAGCCGCTGGGCAAATGTCTTTCTGCATTATTTTAAAAATCCCTGGCATAGTACTCATTTCGCTGAATATCTCTGTAATAAATATCGAGAGGAGAATATAACTCAGATTAGCGATGTTGAAATTTCATATATTATTGATCATAAAACGACGAAAATCGCCGATTTAAAGTGTTTGCCTTGACAGTCATAGTCATAAAAAACTATATTGGATACAATGGCTGATAATACATCAACTCCCACACCTAATCCCCAAGCCGGTACTTTACCTGTAATCCAAAGCGGAAATCCTATGAAAAAATACTTAGTCTTTATAATTGCGGGCGTCATACTACTTGTCCTGTCTTCTGTAGGAGCTTATTGGGCTGTTACATTTACCCGCCAGCAAACTCAGGAAAAATCACTATCACAGGAAGAGACAGAAAAACAGGCACAAGGAGAAAAAAAGGACCCGACCACCCCGCCTCTTCTAAAGGAAACTCAGATTACCATCCCCATCAGCGTCACTGATCCTGAAACTACCAGCGTCGGATTCGTATACAAATTCATAACTCAACTCACGGAAATTAAACAGGAAAACGGACGAACTCAATTGATTACCACAACTAAAAATCCTAATCCCTGGTTTGTAATTGCTCCGGATACTGAAATTGTCTTCAGAACCATTGACGGAAAAATCAAACCGGCCAGACTTCAGGATCTTAAGGCCGGACAGAACATTGAAATTTTTACTTATTACGGTCTTCAAAGCAAACGCTGGACAATGCAGAGGGTATTCATCCTCGAATCAAACAGCAAGCCTAGCGGGATTTAAATGAAATACCTATCTCCGGAGCTAACAGTTAAGAAAATTAAGATCAGTTTTTTCCTTTCCCAATCTTTTTGGCTTGATCAGTTTAATTTTATAGGCAACGTTTATGCCCAAAGCGGATATACGCAGGGAGGATATTACGGGCAAGGTGGGTATTATGGACAGGGAGGTTACTACAGTCAAGGCGGTTACTACGGGCAAGGTGGGTATTATGGGCAAGGTGGGTATTATGGACAGGGAGGATATAGTACCTATAGCCAAGGCGGTTACTACGGGCAAGGTGGGTATTATGGACAGGGAGGATATGACGGCGGGTATGTGGACAGTTATGGGCAGGGAGGGTATGATAGTTACGGACAGGGAGGATATACGGCATAACCCCCCAACTAACTTGATTAAAAATACCCCTCAATGCGATATAAGTCCCCTGTAATATCTATCCAGAAAATTAAGATCAGTTTTTTCCTTTCCCAATCTTTTTGGCTTGATCAGTTTAATTTTATAGGCAACGTTTATGCCCAAAGCGGATATACGCAGGGAGGATATTACGGGCAAGGTGGGTATTATGGACAGGGAGGTTACTACAGTCAAGGCGGTTACTACGGGCAAGGTGGGTATTATGGACAGGGAGGATATAGTACCTATAGCCAAGGCGGTTACTACGGGCAAGGTGGGTATTATGGACAGGGAGGATATGACGGCGGATATGTAGACAGTTATAGTCAGGGTGGATATGGCACCGGCGTTGCTTATTCTAATGATCACCCTCAAGAATCAAGCCTAATCTCTTAAAATCTTTCAGATTAAAATACACGTCATAAAAATTATCGTTATTTGAGACTAAATTCATTACAAACCTAACCTGCTTATCCAGAGATTCCTGATCAGAATAAAGTTGTTTCATAAGCCGCGTCAAAACTGACTCTTTGTTAATAATTTTATCAACCCGATTGTTTGTGGATTTATGCAAAAAACAAAACTTCGCAATCTTTACAGGCTTATTGCTTCTGACTATCTGATTATTTTTCTGGAGCACCGGGGACTGAAACATTACCCATTCATTTTTTTCCTTTTTTATTATTATCGAGTCATCCGTAAAAGGCAGTAGTTTCGGCCTTAAATTCCGCGCTATGGTTGATTTACCCGCTCCTGAATCGCCGAGGAAAATATATCCCTTACCGATACCAACCACCGATGAAGCGTGAAGAATAGCACCCTTACCCGCAATAGCAGACTGGCAGATATTGCGGAGGATTATTTGCAATTGGGGCATACTGATATGATAAAAAGAGTCTGTTTGCCGGGAACTAATCCGCCTGCTTACCAACACATAATCTTTTTTCTCTTTTAAATTAAAAAAATACTCGTAATTATCCGCTTTGTAAAAATTCACAGTGTGATATACAAGGCACTTATCAACAATGTACGCACCGAAGGCATTTTTAATGCTGAAAAATAACGGCTCTTCAAAAAAATCCGGCTCTCCGCTGGGGATAAAATTTAAGGCTATATTGACACCGGCAAACTGCAGATAAATCATTTCTCTTCAAGTTATGTAACGGAATATTAGATTAAGATGCAGTCTTTTGAAAGGCGCTCTTATAATTTGCATTTAGGTTGTTTTTTCTGATAATCTTAGGAAAAGTGTTCAGGTCCCTATTTCTCAACCTCTCATTATTGGCTTTTCTGTTAAATCCCGTAACCGCCCTTGCCCAATACGACGGCACTTACCCTTCACCTTCACCCCCACCACCTCCTCAACCACCCGGAGCTTTCAACCAAGCTGGCCCTGTACCTGTTTGTGATGCTCCGAACGTGCCCAGAATCAGATTGAGCTGGGGTGCTTCAACGAATACCAGTGACTATATAGTCTATTACGTAACTCCGGGAAGTGGGGCTCAAGGAGGCTGGAGCAGTTCCAGGAGAGAATATCTGGATATTACATCCGCTTCGGGATTCACGCCCGGCAGTTCTTACGGTTTTCTAATAAGAGCTATAAATTATAATGTCGTGCCGAATTTATCGACAGACTCTGATAACGGCACCTGGAGTCAAAATATATTTAACTGGACTATCTTCCCTGACTGCGCCCCTCCCGGCGCATTTAATATGAACGCAGGTACACCCAGAGCAACCTGCCCCAGTGCAGGAAATTCGCAGGTTGAACTCAGCTGGGATCCTTCAGCGCTCGCTGATTATTATGTGGTCACCTGGGCAAATCAGCGTACAGGTGCACAAGGACAGGCTAATGTGGGGGGTGCAAGAACGTACAATATACCCGGCCTTACTACAGGGGATCCGTATATATTCCTCGTTGAAGCAAACAGAAATGCAAATCCGTATAAAACCTATGCTAACGGTAATTGGGTAGGTTCGGTAACAATCCCCAACTGTGCACCTCCGACTTTCACCACTTTCACCATATCCAGCGGAGGCAGAAGCACGTCCCCCGGGAATGCTCCGTTAACTATTAAACAGGCAGAAGCTTTTGATATGGGATGGAACGTAACAAATACTTCATCCTGTACTGCCACTATGACAGCTGCACCGGGAAGCGAAACTCTGACTCCTGCAGTCAGCGGTGCCTGGCTCGTAAACCCCAAGCCTGTTTCAGGTACACACAGTTTCGGAGTTAATACGATAATTTCCAAAGGCACCTATGACTTTACGTTAACCTGCACTAACCCGGTAAACAGCGCCATATCCGCAAGCGCCAGCGTTGGATTAACTGTTAAACCACTAAGAAACCCTTATATAGAATTCCAGGGAGATTTTCATACGAATGAATCGGTAGATATACAGCCATAGCTCCTTATGACCCATAAAAGAAGTGCACTGATTTTATTATTTATCTGTATTTTTACAGCCTTTTTTGCATCAATAATTTATCTCAGGACAGGTTCGGGTAAAAAAAGTTCCTTGAGCGGTCAGATTTTTGAAATTAAATTAGGACCTAACGGATTCGTGCCTTCCGAATTATCCATCAGACCCGGAGATACGGTTAAGTTCACTGCCGATCTAGAGAAGCCTTTTTGGCCTGCTTCAGACCTTCACCCTACTCACGGAATCTATCCGGAATTTGATCCCCAGGAACCTATCGAGCCCGCTGATTCCTGGTCATTTAAATTCTTAAAAACAGGCAAATGGAGATACCACGATCATCTTCAGCCCGAATTTCGGGGAATCATTGATGTAAAATGAGACACTAGGCTTTCGAATGACGTGATACGTAGCAGTTGTCACCGCAACCTAAAAACTTATGGCGGTTATTGGCAATAAAATCATAGATCACACGCCCTATTGATGTTCCGAATAATAATGCTACCGGGTAGATAACCGGAAAATACCTTGCGAGTTGTCTGATTGCTTTATTGCCCTTGTAAATCTCGCCTTTTTCGCTTATCAGATGTATTTTTGAATAAAGTTCTTTGTGGGTCAGTCCGTACTTTTTAACATAGTTACCCGGAGACTGGAGAGGAACCATAATAACTTTATTTCCGGTAAATGAAAAATAATTCAAAAATTCGAGTATCTGGATAACCTTAATACAAAAATTACAGTAACCATCATAAAGCAGAATCGGCTTCATACAAAAACATTCTATCATCTTTCTCCTGATTAAATATGTGAAGTATGACAACATCTACAGAATTGAGATTAGTTATGCTAGAGTAGGAAAATAACAAATCCCGGACTTCCAGTTTTTTAGAATGAAGAATCAAACCAGTCACTACACAGGATTTAAGCTTTTAATAGCCGGTCTTTTAATATCTTATTTCGTGATCGGATTATCGACGGAAATTTTTTTGAACGGAAAAGAGAAGAACTTCCCGCCTTTTTTCTCTTGGTTTCTGTTTGAAACGGTACCGAGTAAAAACTCGAAAATTGAATATACGATAAGAATTGTAGAGTATCAGGGCAAAACCATCGAACCCCCGGTATTTTACGAACAGGCCTTCGGCATCATCGATAATCCCGGCTCCCCGAAATCAAGAAGTCTTATCCGGACACTGGCTTATGCTCTTGAGAGAAAAAGAGATGATGAAAGCCAAAGACTCAGGCGCCTGCTCGAGCAGATATATATGCCCGGATCAGTTAAATACCAGGTCGTATCTGTAAGATACGATCCCATAAAACGCCTTACCGACAATGAATATACAGTTAAATTATTGGGAGAATTTACAAAAAATTAAGATGATACGGAAACTTTTAGATTTTTTCAGCACTTCATTCCCTTTCGGGAAAATGGCTGAATATACAAAAACCGATTTTCCGTTTTTTGCAGCCCAATTTTTGGTGAGGGTCCACTATTTCTACTTTCTTTACTGCTCAATCGGCCTCTTTTCCAGATGGGACTTTACCATCGGCCCTCAAACAACGCTCGAATTTATCCCCCCGCTTGCCTGGCTGAGCCTGGTCGACTTTCCTACGGCCATCACAATAATCCGCGTTTTGTTTATTGTTGCAAGCCTGCTCGCCAGCATTGTTCCCCAGTGGCGCTGGGTCAGAATTTTGGCTTTCGTTTCGGCGCTTGAGTTTGTCTCTCTCTATTTCTCGGTACTTCTTCTGGACGTGGACTGGTATGTCTGGCTTCTTACCTCTTTTATGCTAATTTTCCTTCCCGGCGGCTGGTCAAATCCGGTTAAATTACCTAATTTGGCGCGTCAAAAATTCCTTCTGGTTTTTTGGAGCTGTCAGGCGATCGTACTTTTGACCTACTTTATGGCAGGTATAGGAAAACTCTACGGGGCTTTTATGCAAATATCGGCAGGACAAACAAACTTGTTTGATCCCCAAGCCGGCGCTCTACACATAGCCGACCGGCTGGTGGTAACCTACGACACCAGTCCCTTTGGGCCTTGGGTCGCCGGACATTATTTATTAGTTTGGCCGTTCTTCCTAGGGTCAGTTTATTTAATGCTTTTTTCACTTTATGTTGCGTTTAAACCGAGCCTTCACCGTTTATGGGGTGTGTCTTTAATCCTGTTTCATATCTCAAACTATCTGACTATCAATATCGGTTTTGGGGCACATATATTACTGAACGCTTTACTCTTCATCCTCTCCCCTTTTGCACTGGATATAAGCTTGAAACAAACCGCTTCAGAAATTCCTCTTTTCGGATACGTTTTCAAATATTTTTTCCCCAAACAGGGCATTCATAAAGGGTAAGTCTATGTCTCAAAAGCACATTGTAACCCTGGGGCTTATATTTTTACTTGTAATCCTCAGTGTTTTCTTTATTTATCAAAATAAAACCCTCCTTAAGGACCCTGCCAATCCTATTTCTCTTAAGATCGGCACGGAGAACCGGGAATACTATTATTATCTTCCGTCAAATCCGAATAAAAATCTTCCTGCGGTTATAGTTCTGCACGGCGGAGGCGGACCACTAGGTACGGCTGAATTAATGATGGAAAAATCTGGATGGAAGCAGAAAGCAGAGCAGGAAGGCTTTTTAGTAATTTTCCCACAAGGGACGCTGGAAAATCCCGAATTACCGGTCAACCTGACTAATGATTTCGGCGACAGTTCCAGAAATATCCGCGATTGGAATGACGGATCCGGAGGAACTTCCTCTTCCAGAAAAAACATACAGGACGTTGAATTTATCCGTAAAATTATTGACGATATAACCTCCAGGTTTCCTGTTAACAGAAATCGGATTTTTGCAACCGGTTTTTCCAATGGAGCTTCAATGAGTTTACGGCTGGGCATAGAGCTTTCGGATAAAATTGAGGCAGTTGCTCCCGTCGCCGGAGCACTATTCGTTGATACCGATCGCTTCATTAATCCTGTTTCTTTACTAAGTATTGTGGGCAGCGATGACCGGCTTGAAGACAGTTATGTGAAGCCTCAAAAAAGTTCAGGGCCTATCCCCTCTTCAACAAGTCGCCCCTCTGCTCCCTCGAGACCTCAAAGGGCTATTCTGGCAAAAAATTATCTTGAGATATGGAGAAAACTTTTGAATTGCGAGGGCGGTCCGCAGATCTCCAAAGAAGACAAATTAAACATAACAAAATTTGACTGCAAAAGTAATTCGCATATTACTCTTTACCGGATAGAGGGATTAAAACACGTTTATCCGGGACTTTCAGATTTATTTTCTCCCAACCCGGGACCTTTAGGTAATTCAATAAATGCGACGGATATAGTTTGGGATTTTTTTAAGCAACAATTAAACTGATGAATATAAATTCTAAAGCCACCAGAAAACTAAGACACAAATTTTTTAATTTCCTGCCGATCATATCCGGCTGTCTGGCGCTTTTGACCGCTATCGCAGTAATTTTTTACGGCTATTATTTCGTCCCGAGAACAGAGGTCCAGTCGTATCCCGAACTGAACGAATTAAAAGGAAATAATATGAAGTTTGATCAGTTACGGGGATATTTCAGGAATCTGGCCCTCAAAAAAGGGGCCCCGTATGCATACGAAGTTTTAAAGATTGCCGATATTCCTAAAGGAACAGATATGCACTTGATGGGTCACGCAGTTGGGGAGATTCTTTATCAACAAAAAGGCGCTAGAGGAATGGAGTACTGCACTCCTGAGTTCCGAAATGCCTGCTCCCACACCATAGTCGTGGGTCTGCTCTTAGAAAAAGGTGAGGCTGCATTATCGGAAATCAGCGACGCCTGCAGAAAAGCTCCGGGCGGAAGCGGGGCCTATTATATGTGCTTTCACGGTCTGGGCCACGGTGTTTTATCTTATACGGGATATGATTTTAAAAAGTCTTTAGAGTTATGTAAAAAAGTGGGGCCGGAAAAAAATAATTTCGGAGAATACGGTGAGTGCGTCGGCGGAATGATGATGGAGCAAATCAGCGGAGGTGACCACGATAAAGAACTTTGGAGTAAACAAAGAAAAATCAATCTTAAGGAAAATGACAGACTCTTCCCCTGTAACAGCGATCTCCTAACCGATCAAAGCGCAAAAACTTTTTGCTACATTTACATTACCCCAAATTTATTTGAACGGACCGGACAAAAAGGTTTTCCGAAACCGACCAATCAGGAAATAACGGATGCTTTTAAATACTGCGAAAAAATTCCAGAGAACGAGAAAAACAATAGAAAAACCTGTTTTGGAGGATTCGGAAAAGAATTTGTTGTCTTTGCAAAAGAGCGGGATATCAGAAATATAGATAAGATGTCTGACGGCGAACTTAAGAAAGTCTATGACTGGTGTATGCTTTCCGATAACTTTGCGGGCCAGGATGGTTGTCTTGTCGGAGCATTGGCATCCTTATTTTGGGGAGGAGAGAATGATCCCGGTGTCGCAATCAGATTTTGCTCTCTTCAGCCCGATCAACAGAAAAACGGATGTTTTATCAACCTGATCGGTCAGGCCAAAAAATATCTGAAGCCGCCACTGAATAATTTTTGTACGCTTTTACCCGGGGAATACCTCCAAAGATGCATAAATTAATAAAGCGCTCAAAAAAGTTATTTTTACCCGGAATACTATTACTTGTCCTAACCGTTTTATCTATGTCCATTCTTTATTATTTTTTTAGTAATCAGCCCGACCAAGACAAATATATAAAATATACGAACGAGGCATTGAATAAATGCAGAAAAACCGGCGAAGAGTCTGAAAGAGTCAGCTGCTTTGAAAAACTACTGGATATAAAGTTGAACCGTGAGGGAATTGATCCCGCTTTTGACTTAATTGCAGAACTATACAAGTCTGAACCTAATTTTGCGCAAACCTGCCACGCTCTTACCCATAAAATCGGTGAGAAAGCCTACCAGCAGTTTAGATCAGGAAATAACTTTCAACTATCTCCCAAAACCTCATACTGCTCGTATGGTTTTTATCACGGATTTATGGAAACTCTATTGATTAAAACAGGCGACATATCCGAAGCAGGCAGATTTTGCGAGTATGTTGACCAACAGCTAAAGCACATAACCGGAGATGCAAAACTCTCCTGCTACCACGGCATTGGTCACGGGACTGTTGGAGTTCACGATCCGAGAATCCGCGGAGATGCTCAAAAACTGATAGATCCGGCCATAGCACTTTGCGAAAAAGTTTCAACTGATGATAGCCAATTATTCCGCTGCAGCTCAGGTGTATTTAATGCAATTGCTATCTTTTTAAGAACCGGAGAATATCAACTCCCTCTTGATAAAAATGACCCTTTAAAAATTTGCAGATCCCAAAAGGAGACGGTTAAAATTTCCTGTTACGGAAATATGAACACCCTTATATCCTGGATCACTGAAAATGATTTTCGGAAAGGAAGCAGTTTTGCAGAAAAGGAAAAAGATGATATTTATGCTATAACCACTATCGAGTACTTAATTGCCTTTGAGTCTTATCAAAACGACACCGATACACTGGTAGATGTTTGTCGGACTGTTCAAAACCGTCTCCATCTTCCCTGCATCAAGGGACTTGTCCACGGATTTATGGAAAAGGGCGATCCCGGACAAGAATACATAAAAGCAGGTGAATTCTGCGGCAGGAAAGATCTTACTGATGATGAAAAAGAAGTTTGCTATAAGGAACTTGTAAACTACTCAAACCGCATTTATCCTAAGGATAAAGCATCAGGAATCTGCAACGGACTACCTCAGCCTTACCTTAAATTTTGCCGATGAAAACAATTAAGTTAAAAAAATCAAAATACTTTTTTACCGCCCTATTATTTCTGGTGTTCTTTATTGCAATATACGCCGTTATTGCAGGTAACAAATCAACAGGCAAAACTACAACCCGCAATCTTGACGAATACGCCCAGCAATCCGTCGATAAATGTTATTCCTCGAAATATAAATCGAATTGTTACGACAAGGAGATTCCAAGATTTATGAATCCCGATGTCAATCTCTCTATGGAGGATACTTTTGAGGTTGCCCGAAGGGTTCAAAAAAAGGATAATAGCTTCGTCTTCTGCCACGTTTTAGGCCATAAACTTTCGGAAAAAGAAACAGCCAAGGATCCCTCAAAGTGGAAGGAGGTTGTCTCGCGCTGTCCTTCCGGAGTTTGTTCAAACGGGTGTATCCACGGAGCTTTCCAGGAAAAATTTAGAAATGAATCTCTCACCGATAAGGAGATCGAAGATATTAAACCGGAGCTTGCTACTATCTGCCGGAGCAGGGAATCCTTCCATCCGAGCGGAATCGAACAGGGATCCTGCTATCACGCCCTCGGACACCTGACAATGTATATGACGGCAGCAGATACAAAGAAATCGGTATCGCTCTGCAAAGAACTGGCTATTTCCGAAAAAAACAAAGATTATACTGCTGTGTGTTTTGACGGAGTCTTTATGCAAATATTTCAGCCTCTTGAACCGGAAGATTTCGCATTAGTTAAAGGGATCACACCAACCGAGCAGAATATTAAGATATTCTGCGAACAATTCGGCGACAAAGAAAAAGCATCCTGCTGGGGCGAATCGTGGCCTTTAAAATTGGAGAAATTAAAAACAGCCGAAGGTTTGGTTGAATTTTGCAGCTATCTTAACGGACCCCTTAAATCGAGATGTTTTGATAATATGTTCTATATTATGCCCATTCAATTCCGGTTCGATACTCAAAAAATGCTTAGCTATTGCCAGAGTATGCCTTCAGATATTTCAGGTAAATGCGCGGCTCAAGTTGCCTTAAGATATGTTCAAAACGACTTCAGTAATATCGATGATGCTGTCAATTTCTGCCGTCTTTCACTGGATTTTGATCCTGATGAGAAATGCTACGAGATTTTAGCAAAACAAGCTTCTTACAACTTTACTAAAGGATCTGATGAGTATAAGAAAATGTGCGGCTCTCTTCCTGAAAATTGGCAGAAAAAATGCATTTAAACCTATCCTTTTAAACATTTCTGGTTTAATATTCCCGAGTGAGCGATCTGCTAATCAAAACCTTCGGCAATAGTATGTTCCCGTTTTTTATTGACGGCGATGTTTTGTCTGTTAAAAAAATCAGTTTTAAAAAAATATCTGTTGACGACTTTATAACTTTTAAAACCCGTCGGGGAATATTTATTACCCACCGGGTAATTTTTAAACACCCAAACGGAAATTATTTGATCACCAGAGGTGATGCGAATCTCCTGCACGATGGCAAAGTAAATCCTAAGCAAATAATCGGAAAGGTTATCTCGGTTAAAAGAGGCGGAAAGATTATCAGTACTGAGAATATTTATTTTTTTCAATCATCTTTATATTTTGAGGAAATTACTAAAATAGTAAAACTGCTTACTGAACACGGAATAGATTTTCTGATACTTAAGGGTCTCCCCCTTCACCTTTATTTTGAAAAGAAAATACCATCCAGAATTTATGCCGACTGTGATATTTTGATAGACAAAGCAAAAATCAGGTCAGTTGAAAAAATTCTAAGGAAACAGGGTTATTCACAAGTAGATGATGAACTTCACGGGGTTCTAAAGAAACTTAAAGATAAGCAGATAGAGGTTTCCTTCAGAAAAATTATCCACGGAATTCCCGTAATTTTTGACGTTCATCTTGAAGCTACTTTCTTAATGACTCAACTCGGATCTTTAAATTTTCTGTATCCTCAGAAAAATATTGATTTATTTACAGATTATCTTCTTGCCGATAAGCGGGTTATAAAGATAAATTACGCAAATTTCCCTATTCTCACGACCGAAGCACTCATAGTCTATCTTGCTCTTCATATATTCCATCATAATTTCCAGGGATATAACAGATATTCTTTGCTTCTTAAAATTTTAAAGAGTAGAACGATAGACTTTAATAAAGTAGAGAAAATAATTTTTGAATATAAACTCCAGAATTTTATACTTCCCGTTTTTATGATCCTAAAGAAAAATTTTTTAATCAAGACTCTGCCGGTAAAAAGCTCAGACGTTCCCGATAAGATTCTCCTGTATATTAAAAACAACATAATGAATATGGATATCTTCAGTGATGAGGACAGAGTGTCGTCCGGAATGCGAAGATTTAAAAATATCTATTTTCTATCTCCCGAATCTTCATTATTTAAGTTATTTACCTTTTTTAATCTGCAAGTACTGTTCTCTATATACTTATCAATAATTAAGAAATGCAGATTATTCTACCTCAGATATTATCTTCTTTTTAAGCATAAGTTTAATAAAGTTTTCTAAATCCGTTTTTGCTGTTTTTTCAGGTGCCCCGAATTTTTTCACAAGACCGGCAATGATCCTATCGTCACTATTGCCGCTTTTTATTGATTTAAAAATATATGACGCAGTCTCGTTTAAAGTAAACAGTAGTGAATCTTCCCCTGAAAAAATAGTAATTGTATCACCCATTTTCTGGGATATAAAACCTTTGTTAATTTTATACTTCATTCTTTTTAATTTTAAGAATTATACCCGTAAAAATACAAAACAAAAGAGCTAGCACAAAAATTCTGAATGTATAATCAGTTTGAAAATTTACAATCAGCGCAAGATAAAGATACGAATACAGCGAGGGAGCTTGCATCAATTTCCATATGGTAAAAGCTATAAAGCTCACAAAAAGCAGGAATGCAAAAAACCCGTATTCGGTTAAAACATCCAGAAAAATATTATGACTGCTGTGGGTCGTGTAATTCGGAATTGATGAATACTTAACTGAGGCATACCTGAAATTTCCCGGACCTACTCCAAAAAAAGGCTTCTCCTCTATCGATTTAGTTGCCGTTTTAATATATTCCGGGCGATTGGCTCCGAAGTGCTTAAAACGCAGACCATACCTATTTACCAATTCCTGATGTAGAGGGTTCAGAAAAGTTACATAACCGGACTCAAAAACAGTAATAACAGAAAAGAGTAGTACCACTATAACCCCCAGAGATGCAAATGCAACGGGAATAGACTTTTTTAATTTGTTGCCGCCTTGCAAAAACCAGCGCAATAGAAAAATAGATGCAGTCAGACTGAAAGACAAATAGGCGCTTCTTGAGTATGAAAATATGAAGAATGGAAAAAACAAAAGTAATGCCGGGAGGTATTTTACTTCTCTTTTCTTAAATAAATAGTAGAGAGAAATCATCATCGGCAAAACTAAAAAATCACCCAAATGATTATGCGAACCGAAACGCGAAAAAACCAATTGGTATCCGTCAAACGGAATAAAATTCTTAGGTAATAAGGTGTTTAGAAAAAAAGAATATATACAAAGAGACAGTCCTAATACCACCAATATTCCCGAAATTGTTTTCTCAAGCAATTTGTAATAAATCCCCGCAGTTATTACGGTACCTGTCAAAATTATCAATTCCGCCAAACTGATAAGAGATACCTGAACCTGGACACTTTGGCTTACGGAGAAAATAATCAAAAGAAATGAAATAAGTAAAAATGAAATGATCTTCTGATTTAGAATTCTTGCGTTCAGATTCTTGTACATCAGAAAAATAACCGCTAAACCTGCAGATGAAACCGAGAGAACTCTGCCCCAGGGCAAGCCAAGCGATTCAGGAAGAAAAAGCACGCCAAAAATTAAAAGCGAAATTGTGAATATCTTTCCTCTATAAGTCTGTGTCATTGCGACAGATTATAAGCCTGTCGATTATTTGACAACAAGAGACATTAACTTGCGTCCCGCCTGCTAATCCTCTATCGTTAATCTATATGAGAAATAGCAAGAAGTCTTTTCAGTTTAAACCTTACTTCTTATTATTTTTCACTTTCCTGCTTTTGATTTCTGCAGGACTGGTTTCAAAAACCGTCCGGGCGCAATGCCAACCCGATCCCTTTAATAAAAACGAAGGACTGATATCAACAGGGGTGCAGATTTCCGGAAGCTTTGGAAATAAAGAAACAATCTGCATCTCAGGATCAGACGCAGCTTACCGGAGTTTTAAAGTGCCTTCTTACCAGGATCTGGAGAATCAGTTTTTTACCTTAAACCACACAAGCATAACCAAAAGAACTGATTCACTTGGAAACGGTACCTGGGGATTTTCCGGATCTTACGCGGGAAATGCTCTCTATCTTCAAACCGGAAGCGTGTCTTTGAGCGGAGTGGTAGCTGCCGGCTCAGGAACCCAGGTGGTTTTCATTAGAAATAATTTAGATATCACAGGTAATATTGACTATGCCGAAACCGATCCCAACAGTGGTTTAATATTTATAGTTGGTGGGGATATTAATATCAATTGTGCTGTGACTAAGATAAATGCGGTTCTTATATCAACAGGCATAATCCGCACATCCGTCGGAGCTTGTCCGGCCGGATCATCCTATTCGCCTCAGTTGACTATTAACGGAGGCTTAATATCGCTGAATAAAAGCGATTTGTCTACATCGGCAATCGTGTTGGGCAGAAACCTCAATGTTAATAACCAGCCCGCAGAGGTAATCAACAAGCAGCCTAAATATTTGTATATCCTGCGGGGCATACTTACTAAAGATCTTGTGATTACTACCGAAGATCAGCATTATCCGATTGTTGTCGCAGGTGCCCCTTCCCCTTCTCCAAGCAGTACAACTGTGGCGCCGGTAATCTGCAGTCCCGTCCCTAACCCGACCGGAGTACTCGATTCTCAACCCGTTCAAGGGTGTATCAGCATCTGACAGATTGGACGCGAGGTTGACATCGTTGACAGTTTTCTGGTTTGATAAAGTTATCGCCTATGTACAAAAAAAGCAGTTCAAATAAAAAAACTCTTAGGTCATTCGTTATAAAGCTCACAGCCGTTGTTTTGATGTCGATTTCTGTAATAAGCCTCGCTTCTACTGTTATTTATGCACAGGCTACAAACCCCTGGAATATACAGCGAAATACAACGACCAATGATCTTGATTTCTACTTAAACAGCAACGGATTAAGCGGATCCTCCCTACAGCTAAAAAGTAACGGCTCAGCCAGAATTAGGTCTCTTTATGATCTTGAGGACAATAGCAATACATATAAAATTGACCCTAATGCCACGTCAGTATTAAATACTCTTAATGTGACCACTTTATCTGCATCCACCATAAATACTCCTAATCTTACGAATTTCAGTCTTACCACAAACGGTGCCGTTATTTATCTGCCAGAGATATCAGGAAACTCGAGTTATACCGGTATAGCCGCGTCTAATGGATTTATGTCTGACGGACTACCCTGGTATGGGGGGTTCGGCAGAGAACCCGGAGGTTGGACCAGCCCGTTCCCTGACTATGTTATTTCTAATCATACCGGACTCAGACTGGCTGCACACGGCGGGTACGGCGGGGTATCCATCTATGATCAATATAGTTGGGCAAACGGAACCTGGACTTCTTCCGGAACTGAAGTGGCACGTTTTAGAGCTGATCAAGCCGGAGGCTCTTATCTTACGGGATCACTTAAATTAGGAACAACACTTAACGCTTCCGGCTATAATCCAATAAATTTTAACTATAATAACTACTCTACTCCCAACGGAACTTTCCGTTTAACACCTAATGTTCATATTAATACCCCGGCAAATTATGGAGTAATTATTAACTGGGATAACGGATCAACAGCTGATGCTTCTGTTGGGCAATTCGTTGTTGGTAATGGTGCCGGAGGATCGCTTTTCACCGTAGCGAGAAATGCCATTATCTCAGGGAACTACTTTCATACCTGGCCAAACGACTCCTGGTTTCCATATATAAATAATTGGAACTATTTTAGGGGATATACAATGGCGTTTACCCAGGCTTGGTATGACGAAAATGACACCTCTACGTATATTGATCCCTCGGCTTTCAGCAAATTCAATCAATTAGGGTTTAACACAATAACTTGTATTGGAAGCTACTGTCCACAGTACGGATTGCTCCGGGTGACGCCAAATATTCATCTAAATACTCCTTCAAATACCGGATTTTATGTAAATTGGGATAACGGAGTTACAACGGCTCCTAATTCTGTATACCCCTTTAATGTCGGAAACGGTAATGGCGGGCATCTTTTTTACGTTAGGGGTGACGGTTATGTTTGGACGATCGGACAATTTGCTGCTGCTAATGTCTGGTATAGCTCGGATGAGCGGTTAAAAAAAGATATAAACACAATAAACAGCCCCCTGAGCAAGCTACTTAATCTAAGAGGCGTCACATATAAATACGATAAACAAAGGTATCCTGAGAAGACTTCGATGCTGACTGATGATAAGCAGCTGGGATTCATTGCTCAGGAAGTAGAAAAAGTGTTACCTGAGGTAGTTACTTCGGATAATGACGGCTTCAAATCTGTATCCTATGGAAACATAAGTGCTCTCATCGTCGAAGGGATAAAGGAACAGGAAAATCATATTAATTCTCTTCAGCAGGAGTTTGCCGAATTTAAAGTCGCTGCAAACGGAGACCTCGAATCAGTGAAACAAGAGCTCGAAACACAAAAACAGATCAATGATAAACAGGACAAGGAAATTCAGGAATTAAGAGACGAAATCAGATTATTAAAACAACAGATACAGCAATAGAAAGACATCCAACCTTGACAGAAGAATCCCAACCGCAGAAAATAGAATATATGCCCCCGAAAACCGGATCCAAGCTTTATATTGCAATAGTTGTATTGGTTATTATCTTGATGGGTATTGCCGGCTGGATTGTTATAAATAGCCGGAAAGCGGGATCTCCTCTCAATACGGGCGGTAATGCCGGAAATAGTACTCCCCTCTTTGATTTTCAAACCGCTATTTTTACGGGAAAAATAACTAAAATAGAGGGCAAAAAAATCTGGCTTGAGAATAAATATGGAGTTACAGGAGAGGCTATGATTTCTGACAATGTCACAATTACCGATGTTTCTGCAGGAGGTATTGCAACCCCCTCCGCAGATTTAAATAAAGTAAAGATCGATAAAGATGTTTCGATTAATTTTCAGGTAATTAATGGTCAATACCAGGCCACCAGCATCAATTATTTATCCGCAAATGCGGTCACCAGCATCCCTGCGGCTCCTAATTCTTCTTTAGCTCCACAACCATCTCTCGATACCAAGCCTCCGACAACAACACCTTTAGGTTTACCGACGGCTTCCGGTGCCTCCTCAATAAAACCATCCGCGAAACCATAGTTACTTTCCGAAATTTCTCTTTTGAAGCTGGTACCACCTGACTGCTTTTTTGAGCTCTTTGGAGCCGAAGTCAGGCCATAAAACTTTCGTAAAATACAATTCCGAATAGGCTGTCTGCCAAAGCAGAAAGTTGGATAATCTGATTCTCCCCCCTGTTCTGATTACCAGTTCAGGATCAGGCTCCCCTTTTGTGTAAAGTTTTTTAGCAATAGCCGATTCATCCACCTTATTCAGATCTATACCTTCTTTAATCAGATCCCTGAAAGCCTCTATCAACTCCCGCTTACCGCCGTAGTTTAAAGCAATATTTAACTTTATTGACTCATTTTTAATATAAGTCTTTTTTATTTCCTGAATAATTTTTAAAATAATACCCGGCAACCCGTTTAATTCACCTACAATCTCTACCCTTACTCCATTTTTCATCATCTTTTTAAGTTTTTTATGATAAGACTTCTTAATCAGATTGAATAAACCCCAAACCTCTCTCTTCGCCCTCTCTTTAATGTTTTCTGTAGATAGAGCATATACAGTTACAGTTTTCACTCCTAAATCTGCGGCTGCCTGCACAACCTCCTCTAAAACCTCAGAACCTTTCTCGTGCCCCTCAATATCGGGTAATCCGCGGCTTCTGGCCCATCTTCTGTTGCCGTCCATAATTATCGCGATGTGTTGGGGAATAATCTTCTCTTCCTGGTTTTTACGCACTTAACTCTCCCTCTCTTTCAAAAAATCCATCAATGAATATAATAGTGGTTCATTAATCCCATTTAAAGAAGTGCGTGCCTTTTTAAAATATTCCGAAGTTCTGGACTTTGCATAATCAAATGCGCCAAGCTTTACCAGCAGACTTTTCAAAATGTTTTTCTCTTCGCGTGTGACACTCTTTTTCCCGTAAATAGATTGAAGTATTTTCCGGTCCCCGGTATTTGCAAATTTTAAAGCCTGAGTGATCATAAGCGTAACTTTGCCTTCTTTAATATCCGAGTCGGTACTTTTCCCCAAAATCTTTTCTTCTCCGAATACCCCGAGAACATCATCCTGAATTTGATATGCTATCCCAGCGTTCGTACCGAACTTTTCTAATTTTTGCAAAAGACCCTTATCTCCCGCTCCCAGTATTGCGCCGATCACTAAAGGCGCCGAAAATGAATAACTGGCCGTCTTAAGCATCGCTATCTTAAGTGAATCCTGTTCGGATGATTCCCCGTACAAAAGATCAATATCAAGCATTTCCCCGAGCACAGTATCCATCAGGGATTGACTAAAAACCTCAAAAACCTTCGCCCCGGAATTTCCAAGCAGTTTAAAACTGATAAAAAAACCCAGATCCGAAAGACAGACCGCTTCGGAGATCGCTTTGTGATCCCCTCCCAAAGCTTGGTGCAAAGAAGGCTTACCCCTTCTTGTTTTACTTTTATCAATAAAATCGTCCTGCGCTAAAATTGCAGTTTGAAATATCTCAAGCGCTGCAGCCGCATCCAAAACCTTCTTTACATTTGCGCCCCCGGCTATCTTATAACCTAGCAATACAAGCACCCCTCTTAATCTCTTCCCTCCTCTGGAGGCATTTATAAATTCCTGAAATTTTTCTCCCAGAACCGGATTATTTTTACCGAATGACTCGGCATAGGTTTTCAAAATCATTTCCAATTTTTTGTCCACCAGGATAGCGTTTATCTTTAAGTACTCGTCAAAATTCATGCCTGCTACTTTAACATAATTTTGAAGTGCGGAGCAAATTTGTTAGAATTGCTTGTTTATGAAGAGTTTAAGAGATTTCACATCTGCCTCCGAGCGCAGAAGATTCATTGAAGAACAGTCAGAGACAAAATTAAACAATATTTCAGAATTTTCTTTTTCCGAGACTCAGGTTTCCGGCAAAAATATTGAGAATTTGATCGGTGCTACTCAGATACCTCTGGGCATAGCCGGACCTCTTCTTATCAAAAACTTAAACGAGTCCTTCTATCTGCCGCTCGCCACAACCGAGGGAGCGCTGGTTGCTTCGGTATCAAGAGGAGCTAAAGCGATTACTGAATCGGGAGGTGTACACGTCGAATTCCATAACAGCGGTGTTACCCGTGCGCCTGTCTTTAAAACTTCCGGGATTAAGGAGAATGTCGGGGTTAAAAAATGGCTGAGTGAAAATTACAATGAGATTAAGAAGATTTGCGAGGCCACTTCACATCATCTGAAGCTTCTGAGCATTACTTCCAATTTTTCCGGCCGGAGTTTATTTATCAGGTTTTCTTTTGATTCGGGTGATGCTATGGGGATGAATATGGCCACAATTGCGACACAAAAGGCTGTTGAATTTATTGAAGAAAAAACCGGCGTAGAATGCCTTTCCTTATCCGGGAATTATGATGTTGATAAAAAACCGGCCTGGATAAATTTTATACAGGGTCGGGGCAAGCAAGTCTGGGCTGATGTCACAATTAAAAAGGAGATCGTCGGAAGCGTATTAAAAACTACCTCCGATAAAATATGCAATATTGTTTTAAGGAAAGTTCTGACCGGATCGGCAATGGCCGGATCAATGGGCTTTAATGCTCATTTTGCAAATATTATTGCAGCAATTTTTGCATCAACCGGCCAGGATCTGGGTCAGGTTCCGGAAGGAAGCATCGGAATGACAGCAGCTGAAACTTTAGATAATGGCGACTTATATTTTTCAGTCTATCTGCCTAACTTAATGGCGGGAACAGTAGGAGGAGGGACGGATCTCCCAACTCAAAAGGAAAGCTTGCAAATTTTAGGCGTATCCGGTAGCGGAAAATCGAAAAAATTTGCTATGATCATTGCCGGCGCGGTACTCGCCGGGGAACTCTCGCTTCTCTCGTCTCAAGCTGAAGGCTCTTTAGCAAAAGCCCATATCGCTTTAGGAAGAAAAGGTAAAAAATGAAAACCGGAATCGTTTCATACGGTACTTATATACCTAAATACAGAGTAAGAATTGCTGAGATTGCTGAATTTTGGCAGCGCGACGGCAGAGCTGTCGTAAAAGCTCTCGGACTCGAGGAAAAATCAGTGCCTGCAATTGACGAAGATTCAGTCAGTATGGCGGTGGAGTCTGCAAATATAGCAATTATTAATAACCCTAATTCACTGAAAAAAATTGAGGCAGTTTTAATCGGCTCGGAGTCTCATCCTTATGCCGTTAAACCTACGTCCACAACCGTTGCAGAGATACTCGGTATAACTAAAAATTACTTAGGCGCAGACACTCAGTTTGCCTGTAAAGCAGGTACCGCTGCCTTGCAACTTGTAGCAGGACTTATTGAAAGCGGACAAATTAAGGAGGGTTTTGCAATCGGATCAGATACCGCACAGGCAAAACCGGGAGATGCTTTAGAATATACCGCCGCCTCAGCAGCCGGCGCTTTTATCCTCGGAAAGGAAGAAATTATTGCAAGAATTATTGATTTCACTTCTTATTCCACTAACACTCCTGATTTTTGGAGGAGAGACGGTCAAAAATATCCTTCCCACGGCGGAAGATTTACCGGAGAACCTGCCTATTTTGACCACGTCATCAGTGCTTCAGAAAATTTGCTTAAGAAATCCAATCTAAAACCTTCAGACTTTGCTCACGCCGTTTTCCATATGCCCAATTCCAAATTTCCTAAAGACGCGGCTAGGAGATTAGGTTTTTCCAAAGATCAGATTCAAAAAGGACTGATCGTTGAAAGCATCGGAAATCCCTACTCTGCTTCCTCGCTTGTCGGACTGGCTGCTGTTTTGGATGTAGCCAAACCGGGTCAGAAAGTTTTTGTATGCTCCTACGGATCCGGCTCAGGTTCGGATGCTTTCATTTTTGAAATAACTGAAAATATACTGAAATATCAAAAAAATAATAAGAATAGGGTGTCTGAGCAGATAAAAAATAAGCGGACAATAAGCTACCCCGAATTCGTAAAATTATTTAAGTCCAAGGAGTTTATTTAATATGAAGATCTATATTAAAGGTACCGGACTTACCCGGTTTGGCGAGCTTTGGGATAAAACTCTGGAAGATCTGATTTCCGAATCATCGGAGAAGGCTTTGGCTGAAGCCGGATTGAGTCCGGATAAAATTGACGCGGTTTTTATCGGCAATATGCTTTACGGAAAAATATCAGGTCAAGATCATTTGGGGGCTCTTGCAACATCGATACTTAAAATAAATGCACCGGCTTTCAGACTGGAGGGGGCTTGCGCTTCGGGAGGACTGGCGGTTCAAAGTGCGCTTTACGCCCTGATGTCCGGACAATTCAAAAATGTTCTGGTGATCGGTGCAGAAAAGATGACCGATGTGTCTACTTCTCAAATCTCCGCAGCTCTTATGGGGGCAGGGTCCGAAATGGAACGGCAGGCCGGTCTTACCTTCCCCGCTCTTTATGCATTAATGGCTAAAGCCCATATGCAAAAATACGGAACTACCAAAGAACATATGGCTGCAGTTTCGGTCAAAAATCATTATCACGCATCACTAAATCCGAATGCTCAATTTCCATATCAAATAGATCTAAAGAGAGCTCTTTCCTCCCCTGTAATCTCCGACCCGTTTACCATTTTTGATTCATCTCCTATAACAGACGGTGCTGGAGCTTTAATTCTATCAACGGAAGGTAAAAAAAATGATGTCTATATTGCAGCTTCAGAATCTGCAACCGATACTCTGGATTTATCCGGCCGTTCCAGTTTAACGGAGATTAAGGCGACATCTATCGCCGCACAAAAAGCATACGCGGAGGCAGATATAAAACCTTCGGATATTGACGTACTGGAAGTTCACGATTGTTTCACAATTGCCGAGATCCTAGCACTTGAAGATTTAGGGATATGCAAAAAAGGAGATGCCGGTAATTTCATCGCACAAGGAAATACTAAATTGGGCGGTAAAATTCCCGTCAACACTTCCGGAGGACTTAAGGCTTGCGGGCACCCTGTTGGAGCCACCGGAGTAAAACAAATCATAGAGGTCTCACAGCAATTAAAAGGAAATTTGGGCAACAGACAGGTTGAAAAAGCCAGGGTCGGACTAACACAGAATGTCGGAGGAACTGGTGCAACAGTCGTTATTCATATTTTAAAAAAGGAGCAAGATGAGTAATCCGGTAAAAAATTGGCGTGACACGAAAAAGCTCCATTCATATCTTGGAAAAACCGGGAAGTTACTGGTATGGACACAAGTTTCAACCCCGCCTACCGGGTTTGAATACCAGTCCCCCTATTTCGTCGGGATCATTCAGCTTGAATCAAAAGAAAAAATGCCTGTTCAGATCGTGGACTGCTCCATTGAAGATTTAAAACCTAACCTGAAAGTCCGTCTCGTTGTGAGAAGATTGAAAAAGCCCGGACCTAATGATGTAATAGACTATGCCGTCAAAGCAGTCCCTGCCTAACTTTTATGATAAAAGTTAAAATCCCCGGAAAAATTCATCTCATCGGCGAGCATAGCGTTGTTTACGGCAAGCCGGCCATCCTTGCACCGGTGAATTTATTTCTGAAAGCCAATATCCGAAAAGCCAAGAAAAAAGAAATACTCGGAATTACTCAATACGATGACGCTATCCGGAATATGCAGCTGGCTATCGAGGAAAAAATCAGGCAAAAATTCCAAGTCGTGAATATTCCCGATTATCAGATCGAAATTGATAAAGCGGGCATCCCAATAGGATCAGGGCTCGGAACTTCCGCTTCCCTCTCCGCCGCTTTCTCGGAATGTCTATTGAAGTTTTTGAAAATTGAATATTCCCGGGACGACCTTTTCGAGATCGCGATTGAAGGAGAAAAAATATTCCACGGTAACCCCTCAGGAGGAGATTTGGCAGCTGTTTTAAATCCAGGTCTTACTTATTTTAAGAAAAATCCGGACAACTCAAAAATTATCACTCCTCTCAGTTTGCAGAAAAACATAAATCTTCTTTTAATTGATTCAGGTAAACCTGCTGAGGGAACTTCAGAGATGGTCGCATTTATTAAAGAAAAAATGAAAAAACAAATGATAGTAACCGGTGAAATTCTAAATTCCCAAGATATTCTGACTGAAGAAATGTTGACCGTTTTAAAGAAATGGGACGGGAAGAAATTTATACGCATAATTAGAATGGCAGAGAGTAATTTAGAAAAATTGGGTGTTGTCGGCACAAGCTCCATTGCCATAATAAGAAACATCGAGAAAACCGGCGGTGCTGCAAAAATTACCGGAGCCGGAGGAATAAAAAACGGCTCGGGAATGATATTAGCCTATCACAAAAATCTAAATAAGCTTATAAAATTTGCACAAAGCCATAAATTAAGATATTATCCTGTTAAATTAGAAGCTCAGAATACCAATACAATTATGAAAGCAACCGCTAAAGCACCTGCAAATATCGCCTTTATAAAATTTTGGGGGAAGAAAGATTCCAAATTAAACATACCTTTCAGTAATACTTTAAGTGTGAGTCTGGATAACGTTTTCACAATTACCACAGTTGAGTTCTCTAAAGAATTTAAGAAAGACTCCATCGAGATTGACGGAGAGAAGAAACTGGCCGAGCAAGACAGGCTGATGAATCATCTGGATAATATCCGTAAAGTTGCTAAAACAGATCTTAAAGCACGGGTAGTTTCAAAAAATAATTTTCCTAATTCCTCCGGACTGGCCTCCTCTGCTTCAGGATTTGCAGCGCTTTCCTTAGCCGGAACAACAGCTTTGGGACTTAATCTCAGTGAAAAAGAATTGTCAGCTTTAGCCCGTCTGGGTTCAGGATCTGCAGCGAGAAGCATACCGGGAGGATTCGTCGAATGGAATCAGGGTACAAGCCATAAGTCTTCCTACGCTCATACAATTTTTCCGGCTGACCATTGGGATTTATCGGCAATAATTGTAATGATAACCAGCGAGAAAAAAGATGTCTCAACGACAAAGGGTCACGGAATTACCACTACAAGTCCGTTCTTTAAACTCAGGATCAAAAATCTGCCCGCGAGAGTCGCAAAAATGAAAAAAGCAATTAAAGAAAGAGATATTATAAGCTTCGGAGAAATCCTGGAGGAAGAATGTCTTGAGTTTGTAACAATGTCTCTCACTGCTAACCCATATATCATCTATTGGGAACCGGCAACAATCAGAATAATGAAGGAATGTAAAAAACTCCGGGATCAAGGACTTACTCCCTATTTTACAATGGATGCAGGACCTCAACCGGTTATTTACTGTTTAAAAAAAGATGCGAAAAAAATCTCAGACAAATTGAGCAAAACAGAAGGAGTGATTAAAACTATTATCTGCAACCCTTCAGCCGGTGCAAAAATTACCGGCGGTCATCTCTTCTAAATGAAAAAAGTTATTCTTATTAAATTCGGTGGCAGTGTAATTACCGATAAAACTACCCCTAAAAAAGCTGATCTGAAAGTTATCGAACGGCTATCTGACGAACTATCAACTGCCGGAAAAAAATCCGGCTATTTATTTATCTTAGGGCACGGATCCGGTTCCTTCGGACATCAACCGGCGTCAAAATATAAAACCATCGATGGCTTGAAAAATAAGAAAGATTTGCCGGGTATGACAAAAGTGAAATATTATGCCTCTTTATTAAATATGTTAGTTTTCGACTTCTTACTTAAAGCCGGCCTTCCCGCATTCCCTCTTCCTCCATCTGCTTTTATCACCTCTAAAAATAAACGGCTTGATCAAATTTCGGTATTGCCGATAATTAATTTATTAAATTTCAATGCAATCCCGCTTATATACGGAGATGTTATTACCGATTCCGAAATAGGCTGCACAATTTATTCTACAGAAAAAGTTTTAAACGAAATCGCTATCAAACTTCCGGAATCCGGGTATAAACCGGAAATGATTATTGAGGTAGGAAATACCGAAGGCGTGCTGAACAACGAAGGTGAAACAATTAAAGAAATAAACGTGACCAATATTAAGAATGTATTGGCGCTACTCTCTGAGACTTCCGCTGTCGATGTCACAGGAGGAATGATTCATAAAGTTAACGAGGCTTATTCTCTGGCAAAGACTGGAATACCAACTTTAATTATTTCAGCAAAAAAAGGAAATCTGAAAAAAGGAATCTTGGGTAAAAAAGTAAAAGGTACCTGGGTTAAGATTTAACTATTTTCTTGACGTTTTCCCACTCGTATATAAACCAGGGGGTAAAGGCCGAACCGGATTCAATCATTTTCTCAATCTCTTCAACCGAAAAAAATTCAACTTTTTCTACTTCACTCGGATCCAACTTAAAAGGCCCTTCGTGAATAGCTTTTAACATCATAACCAGTTCGTGCTCGTAAACGGTTTCTCCCTTAACTTCATATCTCCTTTTTTGGAGATTCGGCTTGGTTACCTTTTCCACCTCGATATCCACACCCAACTCTTCCCTCGCGGATCTTTTCGCCCCTTCTTCAAAATCCTCCCCTGCTTGAACATGTTCTGAGGCGGATACAACCCAGGACAATGCGAGCATCGATCTATTCGCAGATCTTTGCTGAAGTAGAATTTTACCTGATGAATTTACAATCAGAACAGACAGCGCTCTGTGAATATGACCTTTTTTATGAGCTTCGCCTCTGGTTGTTTTGCCTGTAACTTCATTCTGTTCATTAACTATATCGAGTAATTCCTGATCGTATTCCATTAAATAATCCCCTTTTCTTCTAAGATTTTTGCAGCTACTTTACACCAGGGTGTGAATTCCTGAGATTTTTCCCTGAGCTCTTTTTTAAATTCCTCTTTCGAAACCCATCTGTATCCGTATCCAACCTCCGGATTTAATTTTATTTCTCCGTCATAAGTTCCAACTAATAATTTACAAAATTCATTTTCGCAAAGATGTCCAATTCTCTCAAAATAGTTGAAACCACCCAAATTTCTTAATTCTAAATTCTTAATTCCATATTCATGATTCAATGCCCTAAGAGTAGCTTCTTCGTCAGTTTCATCCCCAGACCTCAAATGTAATTGGTGAGTGGACGCCGTGTTGTCCCAAATATCATTAAATACTTTGTGTTTTCTTTTTTGGAGCAGCAATTCCCCTTTAGAGTTAAAAACAAAAACAGTAATCGCTAAGTGATGGATCCCTTCCCCTTTATGTCCATCATCTTTTTTTATGTATCTTAAAAAGTTTCCGCTGTTATCTACCGCCAGTATTATTTGATCATCCATCGGCTTTAGTGGGCAATGAATCCTTCCAGGAACAGAATTGAGAGCCAGACAACAATAATTCCCGCAATTAAAAGCATCGTTTCTATTAAAGCAACCGTCCGCTTTTCCTGATTATGAATTTCCGGAATTAAATCGGCTGAAGCAATATAGATAAAAAATCCTGCGGCAAGAGATAAGAATACCGGAATTATTGACTCAATCGATTCCCCCAGCCAAAAAGTTATAACTGCCCCGATTACGGAAGCCAATGCACTGAGAACATTAATCCATAAGACTTTTGATCTTTTAACTCCCTTATGCAGTAAAAGTCCGAAGTCACCTATCTCCTGAGGAATTTCGTGAGCCGCAACAGCAAGCGATGTCATTATCCCCAACGGAATACTGACCATAAAAGTTGATGCTATTACAATTCCGTCAAGAAAATTGTGGACACTGTCGCCGATAATAATTAACGGTACAACCGCTTTCGGTGTATTCCGGTTAAATTCCCCTTGTGCAACCTGATGGTGATGGGACCAATGTATGGCTCTCTCCAAAACAAAGAAAATCAAAAAACCAATCAGTGTCCAGATAAAAACATTCGTTTCGGTTCCTGTTTTTTCGGCCAGATGAGTAGCCTCGCCCAAAGCTTCCGGCAAAAGATCCAAAAAAGCCGTTCCTAATAAAGCTCCCGCCGCGAAGGCGGAAAGAAAATGAGAAATTTTCATCGCTGTTTTTTCTTTAGTCAGCAAGATAACTCCCCCGATTAGGGAAGCAACACTACCGATAAATGTAAAGAGTAATATATAAAGCAGCAATTCCATTTTCTAATTGTCCGGATAAAGCCTGGTCGACAGTGAGAAGAGGGCGGTTATTACAAAAACTACACCTAAAGGTAAACCGAACCAGAGCAATAAACCGACCAGTATTAAAAATACAAATCTTCCTACAGCCAGCCCGACTTCTCTCTGAATTATAATTGCAACTATGTTGCTATGTCTACCCCTGGCGTAAGATAAAGAATCTATAGTTATAAATTGGCTTTCCGACATCGCCGAAGACAGGGTCGAAATTCCGAAAACCTGCAGGGGTACTGAGACAAATAATCTGGCAAGGCCTGTGATTGAATCAAGCGGAGAGATAACATTCAGCACTTTTTTACCTCCGAATTTATCAACTAAATAACCTACACAAATTGCCGATACCGAACCGAATAGAGCAATTAATGACCCCATAAATCCGATCCCTGTCACACCTGCCAATATCGGCAAAACAAAAACCGGCCAGAAAACCTCAGCAGTAGTCTGGCTTATTCCCATCCCTGAAAAAGCCATCAGACTCCTCAGTTCCTTTTTCGGCGAAAGCAGTGAGATAGTCTTCAAAATATCCAGAGGTACCTTATCATTTTGCTTGGGAAGATTTTTCAAAGGTATCATCGCCAGAACCATCAGCAGAGAAATCACGATGAAGACGGCATAATAACCGAAAAATCCTATGATAAGTCCTCCGAAAGCGGGAGCACCAATCGAGGCTATAGCGCCGATTGAAGAATTTAAAGACAGCTCCTTCCCCTGGCTTCCGTCATCAGTCAATTCGGCGAAATAGATATGATACGCGGTCCAGTAAAGAGCGAGCTGAATTCCGGCAAAGATCGCGGCAATTATAAAAACGATGGGGTCAAATCTGGCTAATGCGAGAAAGATGTAAAAAAATATCAGGCTCACATTCCCCCAAAAAACCGAAAATTTTAAACCCTTTCTGCTGATGATCCAAAGAGCGGGCGCTACAGCCAGCGCCTGAACAATAAAGATTAAGGCAAAAATAAGAGAGGTTGTGGCGATAGCCTGTACAAAATTTAGCCCGAAGCCTAAAAGAGTCTGAAAGATGTATATTCCGCTGAAGATCTGGAAGATCGCTACTGCAAATAGTCTGATTAATGAGTGGGTATAGAAAGCCCCGAGATAACGGAATTGTCTGTTATGAAGCAGTGAATGGTAGAAAAACATCTACCCAATAAGATTACCAATATTTATGCACCTTTGTCATTATACTGGTTTTGGGCCTTATCCAGTCCCTGACTAAGTATAACTTCAACCGCCTTAACCGCCCTCTTCATCAGTGCCTTTACTTTGGATTTTTCGTTCGGCAGAAATTTTTCTATAACAAATTTCTCTGCATTAAAACTTGCGTGCTTGTGCTCACCGGATACGGCGTGCCAATTTCCTATCCCGAGCCTGACCCGGATAAATTGTTCTGATCCGAGCAATTTTATTACCGATTCAATTCCGTGGTGTCCTGCATCCGATCCTCCCATCCGGAGTTTAATGTGTCCTAACGGCAAATCTAGTTCATCGTGGATAACAATTACTTCCTCAGGTGCTATCTTAAAATATTGGGCTATGGGAGCAACCGCCATACCTGACATATTCATAAAAGTCAGGGGCTTTACTAGAATTAAACCGCTGTTTTTTGAGATTTCAGATTTGAATTTCTTATCAGTTTCAAATTGCGGGAGTTCCATTTTGCGGCGCAATTCGTCGACAACCTCAAACCCTAAGTTATGACGGGTACCTGTATATTTATCCCCCGGATTTCCGAGACCTGCAATTAAAAACATAAATCAGTTATAACAATCTACAAACTCTTTATGAATTTTACTATTAGAAGCAAGTAAATGAACCTTAGCTGAGGAATAATCAACATCTTTTCCCTGCTGGTCGGATAATTCTCCGCCCGCCTCCTTTATTAATATTGCCCCTGCAGCCAAGTCCCAAATATTCGCCCTGACAAATGTGCCTTCTATGGTTCCTTGTGCTACCAGAACACATTCATAAACCGATGACCCGAACATATAAGCATATCTGACTTTTTCAACGACTGGTCTTAAGTGCTTATCAATCCTCATCAATCTTTCAGTATGACCCCATTCCAATGCGATGGTGCTTTGATTAAGAGCGTCCTCTTCGCTGACGCTAATCGATTTACCGTTTTTATAAGCACCCTTACCTTCCTCAGCCCAATATAAATCACCTGAAACAACCATATTAATAACTCCGGCAAACGGCCGGTTATTTTTCAGAAGACCGACAGATACCGCAAAATACGGAAGTCCGTCGACAAACGGAATCGTTCCATCAATCGGGTCAATTGCCCAGGAATATTCAGATCCGCTGTCTACTGTTCCGCTTTCCTCCGCGATAATATTATGTTCGGGAAAATTCTTTTTTATGATCTCAATTATTTTAGCTTCGGATTCCAGATCGGCTTTTGTTGCAAAATTGGCAACGTGGCCTTTATTGTGGAGCTCAAGATCTGATTGATAATATTTCTTTACAATCTCCCCCGCCTCTGTTGCCGCCTGCTTTGCAACCGCTAAAAATTTAGAATCCGTCATTAAGTTCCTATCTTAGCTTAAGTCCGCAATTTTGCCAATGCTTTTCCGGCATAAAACTTTATTGCATTTCCGAGATTTAATTTTACGCTTTCCAAATCTTTCACGGAAAACCAGCCGATATCAGAGTGTTCCGCTTCAGCGAGTTTCGCGTTTCCCGATTTAACTCTGGCAAAATAAACTATTCCGATATGCCTGTGTTTGTCATCAATCCTATGAATATCCAGATACTCGGGTCTGGGTAATATTTTATTTTGTGGATCTTTTACCTCGGGTTTTTCAGCTATTATTTCAATATCCAGTCCGGACTCTTCCTTTGCCTCTCTTATTGCCGCCTCTTCGGGATTTTCATTTAATTCAATATGTCCGCCCAAAGGCAGCCATTTTTTAAGTTTTCTGTGGTTTACTAAAAGGACTTTGTTTTTAAATACAATATAGATAACAACCGTATAATCTATCAGTTCATTAATATGCGCCATAACTTAAAGTTTAATGTACAATTTAACATAAAATACAGCTCTAATGATTGATACTCATTCCCATCTCCAGTTTAAAGTTTTTAAAGGCCAGGAAGATCAAGTTATCTTAAGAGCCAAAGAAGCCGGGGTGCAAAAAATAATAGTGGTCGGAACGAATGTTGAAACCTCAAGAAGCGCTGTTAGATTATCCGAAAGCTACAAGGAGGTTTTTGCCGCAGTCGGTATCCATCCCCATCACGTTTTTGAACATACTCACAACCCGGATAAAATCGCAGAAGATCTTGGGGAAATCGAGAGGTTGTTAGCTAGTGAAAAAGTTGTAGCAGTTGGTGAGATCGGTATGGACTGGCACGATTATCCGGATACAAAATATGATGACTATAAAATAGACGATAACTTTATCAACACCCAAAGGGACTTCTTTAAAGCCCAAATAAAACTTGCCGGAAAATACGGGAAGAGCTTAGTACTGCATAACCGGGAATCGGTTTCTGAGTTCTTGGAGGTATTAGAAGAAAACTGGGCTGAGCAATTTAATGGGAAAGCCGTTTTTCATTATTGCGAGCCCGACGCAAGACTTTTAGATTTTGCATTACAACACAACATTTTTATCGGTGTTGACGGGGATATAACTTATGATCCTAAAAAACAGGATTTTATTAAAAGTATCCCTTTAGAAAATTTGGTTTTAGAGACTGATTCCCCTTTTGTAATCCCCGAGCCTTTAAAATCCGAAGGAGTTACTATTAACGAACCGAAGAACTTAAAATTCATCGCCGAATTTATAGCCAAACTTAAAAATGACTCACCGGAAAATGTCCAAAAAATGTCAAGAATGAATAGTACCTCTTTATTTAGAATCTGAGTATGCCTTCTATTCTCAGTATCGAAGTGTTCGTCGACACCAAGCGTGACTCTATATCAGGCGAGGCTTTATTTGAGGGAGATTACCAGGGTGTAGGGAGTGCATTTAATACCGGCGACAGGGTCAAAGCAATTACGGAGGTAAAAGGCGGACTAAGGGGTACTGAGACGGCGCTGAGATTTAACTATCAGCCTGCTTCAAGTGGCCTGGATCTATTTGATAAGATTGTGTGGGAAAACCCACCGATACCTGAGGTGTCTGCCAGATGGCAACAGGAAAGACCTATGATTCTCAGTCGAATAGCTCTTGCTCAAGGCGACCCAAGATAATTCTCTATTTCTTAAATTGATTCTTATACATCTCAATCAACTCTTCAACAGTAGTTGCATCCTCAGCCTTCTTATCCGACTCCCGGAATTTTACGAGTCTCGGGAATCTTAAAGCATAGCCCGCTTCGGTTTCGGTTTTTCCGGCGGTGTGAACCGGTGAACGGGTTATCTCGTCGGCTAAAACTTCTATGACGATTTCAGGTTTAATCCAGACAGAAGGAGTCAGGACGCTGTTTACCCTGGCCGGCTTATGATTAACTTTAATTTTATCCGACCTCCGGTGAATCTCGCGCCATTCCTCG
>CAYOSW010000007.1:0-54297 GCA_964406775.1 uncultured Gammaproteobacteria bacterium | reverse complement strand
GCATCTTTTTTCTGCTGAATGCCCGGCCGGCTGAATTGCGCCGGATTTTCTTTAATTCGCTCCGGAGAAATCTTTGCTCCAAAATATCCGCATTGGGACCGGCATATCTCTTTAATCTCCGGTTTACTTCTTTAGTATAGTATTCAACTAACTTATTGTTATTATTTCCCTGGGCGTGAGCTAAACTGTAAAATACCGCGTTTAGAAGTACAGCTGTAAGTACCCCTGTAAGGATGTTGTTCTCTGCAGTCCATTTCCTTAATTCTTCAACAGCTTTAGCAAATTCCTCAGCATCTTTTGAGGGTTTGCTCGATGCAGGCTTCCCTTCTGAACTTTGCGAACTACTTCCTGCTCCTCCGCTTCCCGAACCTTGCCCTGAGGAACCGCGTCTACCCGCCCCAGGCTTACCTTCTGAACTTTGCGCTCCTCCTCTACCTGAACCTTCACTCAGTCCCTCTCCGGCCACCCCTTCACCCTCTTGCCCCTCTTCGCCTTGCCCTGGCTGATCCGGCAAAGGTTTACCCGAGGGACTACGCCTAATCGACATATCATTGGGATCTCCTCCACCAGCCAGAGCATCATCTATCTCCGCTCTGCTCGGCAGAAGTCCGTCCAAAGCTTTTCTGGTCTTTTCGTCCATTTTGGTGGGAGTTCCGTCTAAAGTAACCCATTTCCCTCCCACAAAAACTTCAACCCATCCGTGACCTTCTGAAGCTAGAATCTGATTTGCGTCTTTACTCAAAACACCCCCGCTATGATTAAAACCATTAACCATACGCGCCGGAATCCCTTGATGCCTTAATAGACCAACCAATACTGTGTTCGCAACATCACAATCAACTCTTCTTCTTTCAAAAATCCTCTTGAAATATTCATCTGTATCTGACGCTTCATCATACCAATCTGAATCCTCAGGGCTTAATGAATAGGTAAATGTCTGCTGCATATATTTTTCCAACAGTCTAGCTTTTGCCAGCTGACTCAGATCCTTTCTATCCATTATCTTAAATACAAAATCTCTATCTTTTTGGGGCAGACTGCCGCTAAATATCAGCTGCGTCGTTAGTTCTCTTAATTGGTAATTATCCGGGGCTAAACTTGGAGACCTTTCACTTTTACCCAAGGAGTACGTTAAAGTAATTTGCTTTCCTTTTGCTGCTTCCGAAAAGTACAATAAATAATTCCCATCCTGTGTTTGTATCAACACAGGATGTTCAACCTCCCCGTCGATTTGTATACCTGAAGCACTTATTGCGTATCCTTCTCGGGATGCGAGCTCAACCACATTAGACCCAACTACAAAGGTGGTTCTTGCTTGAATATCTTTCCTTTCAGATGTAACCAGGTCAACACCTGACCTGGCTTGCCTATAAACGTGCCATTCTCTGGTTCTTTTATCGTAATAAGTTGAGGTATGTGTCCGGTAATATCCGGGTAATTCACTTCCTTCCAATTCCCAAACGACAACACTCCGCGCCGCTATGAGAGACTCTATTGAGTCATTTTTAGGCTTATGCCTTTCAGAAGTATTAAATACCTGATTAGGATTAAGACTCGGCTCAGGCTGATCTTTTTTTGGAGGAGGAGCCTCCCTACCATCGCTTCCGGATTGGCCTTGCTGACTATTCGCGGAGCCGGCCTCCTGAGGAGGTCGCGCCTGGCCTCCTTGACGGCCTGAAGGTCTTACTTCAATAGCGAGTCCACCTTCACCGCCCTTATCCACACCTATCTGCCTTAACCCATTGGGTGTAAATCCATCTCTCACAGAGGCTATGTACCGAGGATCGGGATTCTCCGGACCGTATGTAGGCTTGTTGGGATATTGAGACTCCAAAAGCATCTGCTCCTCTCCTCCCGTTTCATCTACCGGAAGATCTCCTAACATCCGGTCTATTCTCTGATCCATCGTAAGGGGAGGCGGAGGCTCTGTCATCTTCAAGTAAACGAATGGTGCTGCAACCACAACAGTCGCGAGAGCTGCTGCAATAACGGTCTCTCTTGTTCCCCAGCTAAATTCCGGCCCTTTTCTTCTCAAAGGTGTTGGCTGTGCTCTTTGGAAACCGTCATAAAAATGGAGGAAGGCATCAACTTGGTCTTGGAGAAAAGTATCAGATATCTCGAATCTGTCTTCTGCGATATCTAGTAAGAGTCCTGCAGAAATATCTTTATCGATAAATGGCTGCAATGCTTTAGCCTTTTCCGCGGGAGACAAACCATCAATCTCCTCTGCCACCTGTCCGAGCTGACCAAGTACGATAATTTCTTCGTAAGCATTAAGAAGCTCGTTTGGAATCCAACCTTTATCGGACCAATCCCTAAAAATCTCTATCGGATCCGCAACACCCGAAGAGATTTTTGAGAGCTCCCCTTTAACTCTATCGTCCTGCCCCGCTTCAGCCCGGTCAACTAAACCATCCAGTTGACTATAGCTTCCTTCGCCTTTTAATAAATCTGCCTCAAAAGGAGCTAGAGCCTGCATAATACTTTGAGGATCTAAGTTACCCGATTCAATTAATCCCTTAGCCGCTTCCGCAAATCTCCTTCTCTTAATAAGATCATCCCTTAAATCAAGAGTTTCAGGACGCTTGTCACTGGCTAATAAATCGACAGCCTTTCTTTGAATTTCTTCCAGCACCGTATTTCCCGGGGCAGGTATCGCAGTTTCACCTTCCGGATTTGCAGCGGCAGCTAAAACGGATAATCTGTCACCGCTTTGTTGCTCGTGCCGATACTGGATAGTTACGTGCTGCAGCTCTCTGCTCACTGCGCGCCTTACAAATTCTAATTCGTGGTCCATCCGGCCACCCGGCCTATACAATCCGCCTTGTAGTACCTGTTCCCGCATAGCCTTTTGTGTTTCATCAAAAAAGTCTAAGGGAATTGGGCTGAAGTTATGATGATTATAAAAAAGCTCCCGGACAGCAGATTGAGTTTCCGCCGACTCAGCCGGGGAATGATCTAGAAAAGCATTAAGATTAAACAGCATATTGCCGTAACCAGCTAACCTCTCCCTGACGGTGGTAATAGAATGACCTTGCAAGAGACCTTGGTAAGCTCTGTAACTTTCAACCACATCTTTAGCAGTTACTAAAACAGGCTTAATCTCGGGCCCGCCTCCTGACCTCTCAGTCATTTAACCTCCTTCAACCCTACAAATCCCGCACCTTTTCGCATCATACCTACCTGAGGATCTTGACCGGGGGTAACTAAAATTGAGGGCATTTCAGTAAGCAGAGGAGATGAGCTCAGGAGAGGCTGATAATAGTTTCCGGTCTGACTTTGATAAGACTTTGGGGTGATTAAAACAGGAATACGCAAAACACCCCTTTGATGAGGCTCCCTGATCTTTGCGTCTACTTGTCTCGATAGGAGCTGATGCGAAACAAAATCATCGCTTATTTGCCCTAAAGCGGTACCGCTAACTAAACCCCTATAACTACCAGTAAAAACCTCTGCAGCTTTAGAAACAGCGCCATCGCCATTTAAAGACATCTCGTGGTAAGTTGTATTACCTATAACTCCTCTGCTTATAAGATGCATTACTCCTGCGAATCTTTTTACCCTCGCATCTGCACCCTCGTTTGTTTCAACCAGCCAATCTCTAACGTTCCTCACAGAATCAAACCAGTGTAATAATGTCGCTACATCCTCAGATTCATCCAGACTAGCCAAGGTTCCTGCATTAATTTCCGTTATAAAATGGAACTCAAGTAGGTCGATAGGTTTTTCTGCGCGACCTGTATACTGCTTCTCGACAGATACCCTAGCCTCTAGAGGTTTTTCTCCCGAAAGGATAGCTACGGCTGCCGCCCTTCTTTCCGGAGGAGGCAAAACACCTTGAGGTCCGGTCCTTTCTACTATATTTGTAATAGGAACCGGCGGGATGTCTCTGGAAGCATATTCCACAAGCTCAATCAAAGCTGTCTCAAAACCATTAGTTAAATTCCGGTCTAATTCACCGTTCAGCTTTCTTAAAAAAGCACCTTGTTGTTCTGCCTCTATTGCGGAAATAAAATCAACAGAATTTTCGGCCATTAGTTGACTATCAAATAAGCATCAGAGGATACTCCTCCTAGCGGATCTTTTTTTACAAGAAGATTATGCCTGGTGAGAATCCACCGCTCCTGACTTCCCCCCGCAAACTCAGTTCTCCTGACCGGGGGAAGTACCGCAACCCCTTCTCCTCCGCTTCTGGCAAGATATGAGCTTCCATCTCTTCCCTGCATAACCAGATATTTACCGTCTTCTGAAAGAGAGAATTCCTCTATGTTCGGAACGCTAAAAAGTGCCTGACCTGTTTGTGCATCGATTGTTTGAAGTGTTCCACCATTTTCAGGTTTCAGAACCGATATAACTGTTCCCCGTCCGTCAACTGCTGCCGTCATCTGGTCACGACTCTTAGCAAGCTCAATGGGCTCCTTAGCAAGCTCCGGAGAATTAATAGGTTGTCCATTAAACAGACTTACATATGAGAGTTTTTGAACCTCTGAACCTTCTGCTGAAGCAATTACCGTCACCCTTCCGTCCGAAGATGCCGCTATTAATTGATCTCCTGAAGAGAGCATATCATCTGCGATATGCTGAATCTCCCCCCGCGGACCAGGTACTCCGTCAAGAGTTATCCAGCTACGACCATTATCCGGCTTAATACGCATAGAATAACCTGTGGGAAGTCCGATTCTTTTAGCGTCTGTCCTTATGGCGCGGGTTCTTTCCTTTTCAGTATATTGTTTCACCCGGCCGACCTCTTCCTGGCTTAAAACAACAAGGGAAGGCCTACCTGTTTTTATCACATCAGGCTCATCAACCATTGCAGAAATTGCTGTTATAAGTGGGGATTCAAGAACGCCTTCATATCCGGCAACTCTTTGACTACTCATATCGTCAATTCTCGACGAAACAAATGGGCCATTGCGCAAATCCAGAGGCCTATCTCTAAATATCTCAGGGAACCTTGCTCTGAGGTCGTCAAACTTCTTTACCAGTTCAGGATTCTTTTCCCAAGCCCTGTTTTGCAAAAGAAGCATCCTTAAAGCTTCACCGAACCCAACCTGAGTCCTCTGCATATTTTCAAAGTTAACAAGGTAAGCAGTAAGATCCTTAACGGTTCTGAGGGAAAGAGGCTCCATCTCAACACCCTCCGTTTGCAAAAATGCATTGATATCAGGCAACGCGTAAGTAAAAAAGCCCACCAGTTGGCGCTGTTCGTGATTGTTGAGTAAAATATTACCCTGCGAATCACTAAGCCTAACTCCTGCGATCATTAACTGATCTTTAACGGGCGGTGTAGTTATGCTTAGATGAGCAAACCGGTCTTTAAGATATGAATCAAGCTCGTGAACAGAGTTGCTTGTAGCATCGATATTAAACCAGGGAGGCAACTCAATCTCTTTATCGCCCACTCTTAATACATCTCTCCCGGGAGATTTAGCCAAAAATGTAAGTAGACCTCCTAAGCTATTCGGACCAGCCTTATCAACCTCATCCAAAAGCGCCATTTGATTATTCTCGATAGCGAGTAAGATTTCTCCCTGGACTATATCCGAAAGCGTCTCGTGGTAAGATGGATCCATTGAAGTCCGAAGTATTCTGGTTCTTTGTCTGTCAACAAACGAAGCTCTTGCCTTATCCCAATCCTCACTTGTCAATTCAGACTTACTAATTACTGCTTCTACATCTTCTGTTACAAACGACCTGAGAAAATCAGTCATTGTCTGACCTTTAGTTATTTTTCCTTCAGCCTGCAAAGTCTTATAGAGCTCTTTCATATAAGTTCCGAATTTTTCTCCACTTTCCCCTTCAAAAACCCTAACTATATCGGACAGCGAACCCGGAGTTACCGCCCCTCCCATACCCTGCACCTGAATTCTTTTTTCGTGCAGTACTTCTGAGATACTCGTGTAGTAATGAATTCCTATAACCCTTGTGCCGTAACCTTTTTGTTTGTTTTTTTCTTGTATTATCTCGGTTTTACCCACACCCGGAGGACCATCAACTAATACCCCTCCAACACCGTTCTTTTTTGCACCCTCAAGTCTTAATCTACGGATAATGTTTTTATAATAAGGGGTCTCAAATATTTTCCTACCGATAAGCTCGTCTCTCGCCTCGGTACCTGTACGATGAAGCCACTCCTTAAGAACAAACTTACCTACCCGTTCATCAAGTAGCAGAGTCACCTCTTCTACCCTTGATTTAACCCAGGCGCTATCAACAGCATCCTCCCAAAAGTCAAACTTAGCCAGCTCAACCTGACCTCTTAAATCTTTAAATGAGGCGGAGTGATCCAGCAGAAATTCAGCCATTCCCCTCATCACTTTTTCTTCTGTTTCGTGCCTTCCTTTAAAACCTTCCGGACCTCTATCAACCAAAATCCGTTTACCGGCCGAAAGAGAGTTTCTTGAAAGCATCCATCTGCCGACACTGTCAGCTATAAAATCGTGGAAAGCGCTTAAATCTACAGGCTCCTGGCCTTTAGGAGCGGAAGAAACATAGGAATCGAGTAAAGATATCGCTCCGGGATAGCGGGAGCGAAACCAATCAAAGATCTTCTGTCTAGCCTCTGCCTGAAGCGGTGCTGACGGCATCTCCCGTTCATTTGCATCCCTTCTGGATTGCCGCTCGGCATTTCTCCTGGCCCGCTCACCTTCTCTTCTTAACCGCTCCGGCTCATCTAATCTCTGACCGTGAATTCGTAAATCCATTACAGATAGTTCCGGAGCAAATTCATCCTGAACACGAGCTCCTTTTTTTATTCTTGCTTCGTGCAGAGCTTTAGGGTCTCCTGTAGCAATTGAGGCCCAGGATAAAATATCCCGGTCTTCCCTGGTTCTATCCCAAACTGCTCTGTTTAGAGATGTCTGGAATTCGCCCAAGGCCAAACCCAAATCTTCAGCACTTACCCTCCTGTGAGAGGCTATTGCATATTCTCTTCGGGCAAGACCTCTTGCTTCTTTTACACCAGTAGCAAGCTCCCCTCCGGCAGGGCGTAATTCGGGCATATACTTACTATATTAGAAATTCTTAAATTCAACAATAGCAACCGCGAAAGGTTAAACCTTAACCTAAACTCTTACGCAGGTGGGCGGATTTTTCGACTAAATCTCTGGTAGATTTTCCCGAATTCAGATTTTGAAGAATTTTTCCGGTTATTTTTTGATGCTCCGTCTCTTCTTTCGAGCGTGGCTCAAGCTTCTCTCCCAGGTATTTTTCAATTTCAGCCACATCTTCCTCAATATTTTTAAACAGTTTATTCTTCACAGCCAGAGCGCGGAGATTCTTTTTATTTAGATATGCTCCGGACCGTTTTAAATCCTGCCTGAGATTTAGGTAATATTTCTCCAGTGTTTCTAAACCGTGATTCTTAATTCCTGATTCGTTATTCAAGGACTTAAGTCCCCGTCCTGTTCCGATCAATTCCGGGGGAACACCGATTGAATAAAGTGCCGCCGTAAAGCCGATTGCGCGCGGTAAACGGACCTTTCCTAATCCTCTTGAGTAACCAAATAGTCCAACGTGCTGAACCCGTTCCCTCCTTTTAGGCAAATCGCCTGCAACCAGATTAATAGTTTCGGCAATTCCTTCAATGGTGGGTTTATAAAAACTTTCAAATATTTTCATAATCTCAAGAAGTACCGGTTTCTCGCCCGGTGCAATTCTTTCCGCTTTTCCGCGGGGAAGCAACGATTCCAATTTTTTTATCGCGGAAACAACTTCCTTTTTTGGAAAGTCATATCTGAAGGCGCTCTGAAGCAACGCAGTTCTAACCCCCCTGTATTCGTTTGCGAATGAGTCAATGGTTTCAGGGCTCAACCCTCCCCTGAAAGGAAGTGAGGCCGAACCTATTATCGGATAGGTCGGAATGCCGTATTTCTCCTCAAAAGATGCGTAATCCGAGAGTGCGATTTTTATTGCCAAGACTGTTGGAACCATTCCAGAATTTAAAGCCGGGTCCGAGCGGGCAACGTACGGCCGGATGTAAAACGGCAGTCTGCCGAAGCGTGAGCCGAAGGCTTTTATATATTCCTCAAGAATTTTTCCGGAATTGGCGATTGTATCGATGTCTTCAAAAAGCGGAATGACTTTAACGCTTTTTAAAGGAATTTTATCCATCCGATAAAGTTTATGTTTAAGTCCCGCAATCTCCACAAACGCCTCGTGAATCTCCATCATATCCGCGCTTCCCGTCGTCATCGGCAAAATAACCTCAAAAAGCGGAGTATCGGGCAATTTAAATTGGCGCGCCATAGCTGCAGCCGAGATTAAATTCATAAATGCCCGGCCCAACCGGAATTCGGTTTCAACCTGAGGATTCGGTAGTCTGAAGGTCAAAAACTTTTCCTGACCGATCGGATTATCCTTAAAATATTCATAATGATCCTGAAGCAGCCTCTCCATAACCGACTCATCAACCAATTTCCCCTCCCAATCCCATTTGTATTCGGAAACGCCCAAGTCGGAGAAAGATAAAAACAACTCCTTGGTCTCATCTGCTGTTGAAATAAAAGGTTGATCGTGCCAATACGGGGTTCCGGCGTGATCCGGATGCTGGGAAACCATAGTTGCCGGAATTTTGCGTTTAAGGCTCATTAACGGAGCATTGTACTACCCCCGCAAGCGAAAATGAAGTGATATATGTCAACTAGAAATTGGGCTGAATATTGGTGTAAATTTTGACAACATTGTCCTTTGTATAAATGATGGCGATATCGAATTGATATTTAAGTTCGACAATATTCTGGCCGAAAAATTCCTCAAATGCCTTCATCGGTACCGCTTTATCTTCCTCCCCCAGCTTTTTTACGCGCAATACTACGGCATTTTTTTGGACCAAAGTGATAAAGTTTGCGTGATAAGGCAAAATATCAAATTTACCTAGGGAATTAACGGAACTGACCGAAACTGCATCACCGTCATAAATAGTTTGAGTAGGCGAAAAGATCTTAACTTTTAGCAGATTCTGGGCCATTAAACCCATTATACAGATTTATTCTTCTGTAGGTTGTGCTGGCTGCATTGCCTGCTTCCGTCTCATTGTTTCGTGGGTTATACGCACATTTTCTACCATTCTGGCAGCCCTTGGACCAAAAGCTTTGGTCAGCTCATCAACGGCTTCCGATCTTAATTCCTGCCAAAGCGGATCATCAAGATGATCCAGGGAATCAAAAATAACGGCTTTCGCAGCCTCCCCGATAGCTCTATTTCTTCTATCCTTATTTCTGATTCCAAAAGCCTCAACTAACTCTTCGTGGTATTGAACTCTTGCAGAAAATCCGCCCAATTCTGGGACTTCACCTTGGGATATTACTGTGCCGAGATTGTTTAATAATCCTTCAATTCCGGATTTTCTTACTCCGAACAGCGGTGTAACTTCAGCAGGAGCCCCAAAGGAGCCTGCTTCGCGTATAGGAAATCCGTGGACGCCTTCAGATTGTAATCTTCTGGCTCTGGCTGCTTTTAACTGATCGATCGTAACTCTTTCACCCATTCCTTTATTATAGGTTATTTATAAAACCAATTCAAGGGTTGAGCGCTACTTAATATCTTTTATATTACCGATATACAAAAATTTATCTTCAGGAACTGAATCAAGCTTACCGGCAATAATCATTCTGATATCCGCAACCGCCTCCGCCCGCGCTACATAAACCCCCCGCTTTCCGCTTTGAGCTTCAGTCATAAAGAAAGGTTGGGTTAAGTAATTAATAATTTTTTTGGTTCTCTGATACAAAAGCCTGTCCTGGGCAGAAAGCTCTGATTCTCCGACAATTGCAACGATATGCGCGAGCGAATTGTATTCGGAAAGCATTTTCTGAAATTGGATCGCGACTTCAAAATGATCTGAACCGACGATTGAGCGTTTAAGCGCCGAGGTTGAGGAAGCTGATAAATCAATCGGGGGGTATAAATTATGCTGGGCAACAGTTCTTGAAAGAACAATTGCGGTATCAAAAAACGAAGTTATAGCTGTCACCGCCGGGTCATTCGTTTCGTCTGCGGGAACATAAACTGTTTGGACCGAGGTTATTGAGCCGTTAACTGTTGAAACGAGTCTGTCCTCAAGCTGTGATAATTCGGTCAGCATTGTCGCTTGATACCCTTGTTCTGACGGCAGGGTTCCGAGAAGTGTGGCCAATTCATTCCCTGCCTGGACAAATCTGAACATATTATCGATAAACATCAGAACATCCTTCTTCATAACGTCCCGGAAATATTCAGCAATTGCTGAAGCGGCCAGCGCTACCCGGAAACGGACTCCGGCATTTTCATTCATATTTCCCAAAACTATCGCCGTTGAAGGCAAAACTCTTGTTTCGAATAGTCTCTGATATAACTCCTGACCCTCCCTGATACGCTCACCGACCCCCGCAAAAACCGAGACTCCGTTATGACGGAGGGTAATATTATGCAGAAGCTCGGTAATAAGGATGGTTTTTCCGACTCCTGCTCCTCCGACGAAACCTGTTTTTCCTCCCCGCAGGATCGGAGTCAAAAAATCAATTGCTTTAATACCCGTCTCCAAAACCTGAGATGTTGTTGCAACGGTGTTTAAAGAAGGAGTCCTTGAATAAATCGAGCGTCTTTTCTGGGAATCAATGGGCTTACCGTTATCTAAGGGATTTCCGAATAAATCAATCGCCCGACCCAAGAGTCCAGCTCCCTCGGGTACGGAAAGCTGACTGTTCGTGCCGACAACCTTCATACCTCTGAATAATTTATCGGGATCGGAGAGGATCAGACACGATACGTACTGTTTCTCCTGAAAAAATACTTCCAGATAAACACCTTTTTCATCAGGACAAATCAGCGCTTCATTAAGGCCCGGGAGGCCCGCACCGGAAGATTGAACCTGAGCAATCTGACCCCTGACTGAAACAATCGTACCCTCAAATAAAGATTTTTGCTCCTGTGCTAAATTTACGTTTGAGTCTTTCATTTTAAATTAATTGGTCTTTTTTAAAGCTGCTATGGTTTCTAAAATCCGCGCGTTCTGTATACTTCTCTGTGCGTTTAAAAGCAGTAACTCCTGGCTGCTCAGATATTTTTCCGCTTCGTTTTGAGCACTATCCATCGAGATCAGTCTAGATGCGGTTCTCGCAAGTTCCGATTCAAGAAAAGTTGCCTCAAGGAGCAGAATTTTTATCTGACTATCGAAAAATTCAATCATCGTTTTAATTTCAGGCTCAATAATATAATTATTGAACTGCTTAAGAAGTTCTTTCTCGTCTTCCTTACTTTTAACGTTTATTTCCAATTCAGATCTTGTAATATCAGCAATGACAGGTTTTTGAATCATTACGCTTTGAAATTGAGGGTGAAAAACCAAAACCCTGGAGTAGGGACTGACGATTTTTGACAACTGCAGCAGTTCTTCATTATTAGGAAAATCACTCTTGAGAATAACCGGAGTATACGATAAAGCGTAATTAACGGCCTTTAGTGTTTCAACACCGCTCTTTCCGATTACAATTTTATCAGATTGAATCTTACTGACTTGAACAAGAAAAAATTCTAAAAGTTCGCTTGTTATTTTGCCGTAAAACCGCTCATTGGAACTCAGCAACAGGCTGAGAGTTCTGCCGTTTTTCGGAATTGTAGTTATTTTATGATGTTTCGCAACCATATTAACAATTCCATAAATAGAGGACAGATCACTAAAAAAATCTTTATTCCTTTCAGCTCCCGTACGGATCCTTTTTAATTTAGAGGATGCTATCTGTGTAAAAGCCTGGGTTATCTGCTTCAACGACTGAGCCTCCTCAATTATATTAGCTATCTCTTTAGTAGTCATATTAATTTATTATCTGTTTTTTATCCAACCTCACCACTACCCTGTTTCTGTCCTGCATTAACGGGAGCTTGTGGGGTAACGCCCAGATATTTCTGAATCATCGGAAGAATACTCGTCAGCTGTTTAAATAGTTCCTCGAGCGTCTCAAGCCCCTCAACCTTATCGGCAAATGCCTTAAGGTTCGGGTCTTTTTCAAAAATTTCCATAAGCTTTGCCTTAGCAGTTTTTATAAAGCTGGTCTCTTTATCAAGGAATAAAGGGGTAAAAGAAAAACCCAGGAGTATGATTTGCAAACTTAAACTTATCCTAGTTGAATTTTCCTGGTTCAGAAGTTCGTCCAGAACTTCTTTCTGCTTTAATATTAATCTTGTTTGAAAAGGGAGTTCTGCCGAAAACTTACTGATAGTCTGAAGCTCTGCCGCCCGAGCCATCAGCTCCCTAATTTTACTTGAAAGCAAATTTTGCAGTCTTTTCTGTGTCTGCTTTCCAACACGGGTAACCGAGAGCGAAACATCAATGGCGGGTGTCGTACCCTGATTACGCAAATTTGAATTAAACAGTAAGTGTCCGTCAGTCATTCCGACTAAATTAGTCGGCATATATGTTGCAAAATCTGACAAGTTCACCTCGAGGACAGGAATAGCAGTGATAGAGCCGCCGCCATTTTCTTTCTTAAAATTTCCTGCTCTTTCCAGAAGATGTGAATGTTGGTAAAAAATATCCCCTGGGTATGACTCACGGCCAGGGGTCTTTCCTGAAAGTAAAGAAATTTCTCTGTATATCTTGGCGTGAGAACCTATATCATCCAAAATGAGTAAAACATCGCGTCCTGTTTTTTGAAAGTATTCGGCTATAGTAAACGCAGTTTGAGGTGTTAAATATATCAAGGGAGCTGCCTCTGATGAGGATGCGGCGATAACAACACAGTAAGACATCGCGCCTGTATTTGCGAGCACTTCAAGCAAAGATTTCAGCTGACTAATCGGCTTCCCGATAGAGGCATATATACAGATAACGCTTCTGTCACGCTGGTTTAAAATTAAATCTATTGTGAATGCGGTTTTTCCTGCGTGAGCATCTCCTATAACAAGCTCTCTTTGACCTTTTCCTATAGGCACCAATGTATCTATCAGTGTTATTCCTGTTATAAACTGATCGGTTATGAATTTACGCATATTAATGTTAGGGGCTTTCCGGTCAAGCTCGCTTTTAATATCTGAACTGGATCCAAGCAAACGTTTTCCGTCTATAGGAACTCCCATTGGATTAATAGCCCTACCCAAAAGATATTCCCCCATATTCACCGATAATCTTGTATCGCTACGCCTAAAGAGTTCCCCGGGATTTACAACTCCTTCGTCGAGCATTAAAACCTCAACCTGATTTTTATGAAGTGCACTAACCCATCCGCGCTTTCCCTTCTCCGAAATAACTAGATCGTTTATCTTGATTGTGGGCATACCGTCCAGAAAAACCATAAAGTCTCTGGAAGAAATAGCGTAACCGACTTCCTGCTTAATCAATGCCGGAGTAATAGGGCTTTCAGGCACGGCGGGTTGAGTTGGAGAAGATTTATCAGTGTTCATATTTAGACTTGCTTTTGTTTCAAGAAATTTCTGAAACTTTCCAATATTTGCTCCCGGTTTTGGGTAATTTTTGCCTTAACCGAGTAATCCTTATAGACTCCTTTCCATACAAAAGCACATCCTCCTATTAAAGAGTAATCGAGCTTAATATCATAAATGAAGTTCTTGCCCAGATTCTGACGCAGCCAGCCTCCTATCAAAATAATTTGCGATGGACCGGGCTCATAAGCAAAATATATTACTAGTGGCTGAATTTCACTTATCTGTCTATCAAGCTCTTCAAATACTTGCTGAAAATCATCCCTGGTAAAAACCTTAAAAAAATCTTTACCTAAAGAGTTAATCCAGGCAATATGCTCATTTTCCTGATGCTTAGGATCAACCTTTAGGTTGAAGAGCTCAATATTAACTTTCTGTTTTAACGCTTTAACCCTTTTTTTTAAAACACCCAAAGTGTAGGTATTCTGCAAAACTTTTTCGAGAAGACTCAGTTCCTCAGCGGGATCCATCCCGGCCGGACGCTTTATTTCTTCCAATTACTACAAACCTCCTTTCTATTTCTGATAACTAGCGAGACTACCTTTAAAAATGTTTCTTGCATCTTTAGAGGCTAGACTAAAAATTTCTCAGCTTTTGCTTTTTCAAGGCACTCATAAACAAAATCCATTTGATCCTTCAAACTTAAATTTTTAGCCAAAACTAAACTTAATGTTTTTTCAAGCATCGCCATAATATTCTCATCAATAATATTCATCTGCTGAACCTTATAGGTATCTATTAATTGACGGGCTGATTTCAGCTCTAAATCCACCGACAGAATCATTTTTTGTTCCGTTTGCAACAAAAAATCTGCAAGTTTCGTCTCGAAGTTTTCAAAAAGCTGAGCAACTCTGGCCCTTTCCCCTTCCCAATTCGCTGCTTGAGTTATTTTAGCTTCCTTCTTTAAGGATTCGAGAAAGACATTGAAATTATTTACAGAAGACTCCGTCTTATTATCAAGAATCTTGGTCAAATCTTTTATGAACTGGTCGAATTTTTCCTGTTCATTCTTGAATTCAGCTACTACCTGTGACTCGGCTTGAATAGTTTGCTCTTTTTCGTCCTCTAGAAAGTCATTCAATTCCCGGCTAAAATCCTGGCTTGACTTGGATTGAAAATCCTTAACCTCGGATACTAATTTATCTACATCTTGCCGGGCTTCGTTCACTAATTGGTTTGATTTATCGGTTAACTGATTAATCGTTAAATAGTTCGCTTTATCCTCAGCGGAAGGTTTCGATTGCTGTTCCATCTTCCTGCGAATAGCATACTCACGGATATAGAAAGCAGTTGCGACAATAGCAATTACTCCAAAGACAACTTCGGGCATTGGTTTTAGTATATAGATTTATCGGAAAAGATTAAAGATCAGAATCTAAGTAAAATTATGGCCGCAATAATTCCAACGATACCGATTCCGACAGTAAAAACGATGTTCAGTATTATTCCGAACTGAATCGTAGTTCTTGCAAGCGGATTCCTGCCTAAGGCTTCGATGGACTTAGGTATGGTTCTGGCTAATGTAAAGAAGCCGATGCCAAAACTAACAATGACTGCAACGCCGGCTAAGATATATCTTAAAATATTAACGAATTTCTCGGGATCCTGGGTATTCCTGAAGAAAGCGACATTTACTGCATCAAGCAGCCTATTGGCACTTCTGGCAGTATTGAGCTCGGCAAATTCAATTTTGATCGCCATATTTATTTTCCCGACCCTCACCTGCTGAGTTCCACCCTGCGCAGGCGTAAAACTCGCCGGCTCGCCATCCTGCTCGCCAAAATCCTGAAGGGCGACACCGATGATATATCCCGATACGGTTGATTTCTCGCCTTTACCTTTAAAAAAGGAGGTTGTGATTAAATCTCCTGTTTTAATAGGACCATTCGCAGTTGATACATTAACATCGACTGTACCATTACGCACGACAGGCATTCCGGTACTATCCTGTCTACGGTATACAACCAGAGGAGAAGTATCTATCACTCCGAAGACTTTATCATCGTGATCCCTCTCCGATAGAACTACTCCTTTATCCGTATAAGAAACTATGTCCCCATCTACAGCACCCTCAGTTCCAACATCAAACGACTCCGCGATCTCAAGCTGCGCTTTGACAGGAGCTACATATATATATGTAGCAATTGAGAGAAGGAAGGCTAGGACAAAAAGTTTAACTGTCATATATACAGCTTAGTCAAATTTCAGTCATAGTTCAACATTTAAAGACCACTTGTAATAAATTCATCTCTTATATATAATACCTAGGCTTAAGAAAGTAAGTTGTCCTCCGGGACGTAAAATCTTACCGAGGCGGTTACAATTCAATTTGAATTTCCCCACCTCGCTTATGCGGGGATTTTTTTATTTTGCGAAGCGAAAGCAAGATTTTCTTATCCCGGAAAGCCAAAATGCCAAAAAGCAAACAACAAAAAATCGATATCGTCACAGATCTTACCGAGAGAGTCTCTAAAGCTAAATCCATAGTTTTCGCGGATTATCAGGGAATGAATATGGATCAAATCCAGACTTTAAGGAGAGGGCTGCAGGATCTTTCAGCTCAATTCTCTATAACTAAAAACAACTTAATTAAGATCGCATTAAAGGAAAACGGCTTGAAAGTTGATGATGATGCGGTTTTTGAAGGAGCCGTCGCAACACTTTTTGCCTACGGGGACGAAATTGCACCAATCAAAATTTTAACTAAAGCTATCAAAGATAACGGAATCGGCAAAACCCGTGCCGGATTCTTAAACGGTGAGTATTTATCCGACGCCCAGGTAAATAAATTGGCTCAACTCCCAAGCAAAGACGAACTCAGAGCCAAGGTTGTAGGCGCTCTCGGTTCCCCGCTTTACGGAATAGTCGGAGTTTTGCAGGCTAACTTAAGAAATCTCGTATACGCGTTAGATCAAATAAGAAAACAGAAAGGTGGTGAGTAATTAGTTAGCTAGATAATTAGTTAGCTAGTTAGCTAGTTTTTTAACTAGCCATCTAACTATCTAACTAACTAGCATCTTAAATAATTATGGCAGACGAAAATACAAATCCAGATGCTCCAGTTGTTTCTGAGGAATCCATAGCTGAGGCTCCTAATGCTGAACCTGCAAAGGAGGCAGCGGAAGTGCTCACTGAGGCTCCGAAGGAAGAAAAGAAAGCATCGAAAGAAGTTTCTAAAGATTTAGAAGATATAATTTCTAAAATCGAGAAGCTCTCTGTTTTGGAACTTGCTGATTTAGTTCACGCTCTCGAAGATAAATTCGGAGTTACAGCAGCAGCACCTATGGCTATGGCCGCAGGACCTGCAGCTGCAGCAGCAGGAGAACCGGCTGAAGAAAAAACTTCGTTTAATGTAGTTCTCGCAAGTGCGGGAGCAAACAAAATCGGAGCAATTAAAGCAGTCCGTGAAATAGTTCCTACTTTAGGCTTGAAAGAGGCTAAAGATTTAGTTGAATCCGCTCCAAAACCAGTTTTGGAAGGAGTTAACAAGGAAACTGCAGAGGAAGCAAAAGCAAAGTTAACAGCAGCAGGTGCAACTGTAGAATTACAGTAAAACCTTAAGAGTTTAAAAACTCAAGATTAAAGAGCCGCTTTAAAGAGCGGCTCTTTTTTTATATTCTAATCCTGGTCTCTTCCTGTTGGTATCTGACCATTTCATCCTCGTTTGTAAGAATATATTCTATCCTGGAGGTTCTTCCTCTTGATCCGATAAAAAAACCATCATCTTCAATTCTTTGCCTGATATTGGTTAAACCTGTCCGGGTAAACTGCCCCCGGCCAGAGGGAAATTGGCTGGCGGGAATAAACCTGTTAAACCTCAGCCATAGTTCATAAAGGCCATTTAGTTCTGTTGGGCTTAAATCTGCAGAAGCAACTCCGACAGCCCAAGCATCACCTTTTAGTGAAAAGATGTCACTTCTCCTGAAGCAATCTGCCCTTAAATTGCATAAATTTTTCATTAAGCGAGATCTCCAGTTTGCGGGAGGCTCTCCATCCCAATATAATTCGGCAACTTTCGCGGTATCCACAAGATAACCGCCATTTTTCCTCAAATAATCTACAGCTGCTTTCTGACCCGGGGATAAAGATCCCGGATCACGGATCAGAGCTTCCTCTTTAGTTGTTGCAGGATATCCCGGTAACTGGCTCATCAGACCGATGTCGCATAACCAATCCTGATAATTTTTATCTCTAAATCCTGTTTTAAACCTTCTTTTTTTCTCTTCCTCTTCTTTGACAGATCTAACTCTGTAGTACCTCACGTAATCAATATCAACCCCTTCGACAACGGCGTTAGCAAAGGAAAACATAGCGTTAAGACCGTTACAGTTATTTTCAACATTACTGATTGTTACTTGATTAACATCCTGATAAAGAAATTGAGCAATTATCCTTGAATCCACAAATTTATCTTTATTTTTCCAAAGCATATATAGTGAGTTAAGACGGACAGGATTCACACTTAAAACCATATTTCCGTGAACGACGTCTTCGATACCTAAACCTTGATAGAGAGCGGTCACAAAAAGCGAATCTGAGTCATTGAGATAGTTTCTGGATTTCAAAGCCAAATGGTGGGTCGCATTCAGCTCAGATCTTCCGTCTGCCCCATAAAGATGAAGTGCATTATCCCGGGTTGATCTGAGATATCCGGGTGTCTCGCCAAGAAAAGTAATAAGTCTGCGGGTAACAGCTGACCTGTTAACAGGAGAAGTAACATTCCAGCGGTCCGGATTTAAATTACCCCTCTTAATAACGCCCTGCTCCGCCAGCCAATCCTGGTATTCAAACGGCAGATATGGCATACCCTTTTCTATATCAGGATTTATCATTACAGTATTATGGGATGCTTTATTAAATATTTCAATCCTCTTCAGTTAATTCTATCCTGTAGTCATTCTGCTGAATTGACACTCTCTGAATCTCTATGATATATATGAATATATCTTTGATTATGAACGATACAAGCAAAATCTCACTTGAGGATCTTCCGGATTTATTAACCGTTAAAGAAGTAGCTCAGGTATTACGGGTGTCTCCTTTGACTATTAAAAGATGGGGTAAAAGAGGAAAGCTTCCTGCAATCAGAATTAACTCCCGGGGTGATAGGCGTTATAAAAAGGAGGCTGTATTATGGCTTCTTGGTATTACTCAAAAGACAAGTTAAGTTTGCCCAAGTCACTTAAAAACTCAACCAGCTTTGCCTCCTTTTTGCGATAATTGGCTTCATATTCAAATCGTTGTTTGAATATTCGCTCATTACCTAAAGAAAGAGACAGCTCTCTGGTTGCTAGGCATAACACATAATACTTCGTAATTCCCGGTCCGATAAAAAATTATATTAAAGGTTATCTTCTGATATATTTGTCAAAGAAGTCACCCGTCTGCTAATAGTTAGAGATTAGATTTCCGCACAAGCCAAATCACTTATCTGCAGTCATAACCTTATATACAAAGTAAGGTAACTTCCAAAACCGTTTAATCCGCCAAGGCTGAACCATTATCCGAAACAGCCATTCCAGGCCTAAGGATCTTAAAAATTCAGGTGCCCTGTGCACTGAACCGGATAAATAATCGAATGCCCCTCCTACACCGACCATAACTCTGGTATTCAGCTTCGGAAGGTTCTTATAAATCCATTTTTCCTGCTTTCCGTGACCGAAAGCCACAAACATAATGTCAATTTTGCCTGCAAGAGTGTGCGGATTAAGCGTGTGATCAGATTTGATCTGTTTAGATGAGGTCTTTTTATTCTTAAATACATCAAAGTTCATCTCGCCATTCTTGTTAACTTTAAGATTTCCCGAAGTAAATGCTATTTTTAAATTAGGGTACCTGACCTTCAAGCACTCTCCTAATCTTTCTGCTACTTTTTTAGTACCTCCTAAATAGGCTGTTGTAAAGCCATTTTCTTCAGAAAGCTCTATCAGCTTTTCGGTTAAATCTACCCCTGTCGTAGTGGGATGATTTTTCCCTGAGATTAATTTCGGGAATAATACAAACGGCAGATAAATAAGCCTGAAAGCCGGGTTTTTAGACGTTAAGACCTTAGTAGCCCAACCAAGTCTCGGACTGTCCGGAATGGCTAGATTAGCCTCATTTAAGGCAGTTTTAAAGCCCTTATCCGCAGTTGCATCAGTTATCATTTCCGGATTCGGGGTGACAATATAATGTTTTCCCCTTTTCGCCAGCCATTTTTTTACAATTTCTGAACCCTGCTCTGTTGTGATATAGTCTATTTTTACTCCTAAAATATTTTCACTCATACGTTAATTTTACCTCTTTCCAGCTTCAATTAAAATTTTCACGGTCTCCCGGGCAGTTTTTTCCCAGTCAAACCTCTTTAAATTAATATATCCTTTATCAATCAAATTATTTCTAAATATATCATTAGTATACAACTTCAGCATCGCTTCGGTAATTTCTTCCGAATTTAACGGATCTACTAAAATCCCCGCACCGCCGGCTACTTCAGGCATTGAAGATCTGTTCGAGGTTAGAACCGGGCATCCGCAAGCAGATGCTTCGAGAATAGGCAATCCAAAACCCTCAAATAACGAAGGATACGTTAAAGCTATAGCGCCGCCATACAATCCGGCCAAATCTTCATCCGGAACTCTGCCCAGAAAACGGACTTTACCCGCTAACCCATTCTGCTGAGCCAACTTGTAAATATTCTCCGACTGCCACCCCTTCTGACCCACAAGAACTAAACTTATCTCCTCCCCCTGCTGTCTATTCAGGAACTGCTTAAATGAAGTAATTAACCTTTCAAGATTTTTCCTCGGCTGAATCGTTCCAACAAATAGAAAGTATTTTTTTCTTCTCAATTTATACTTATTCAAAATATCTCTTAATATATCTATAGATAACTTTCTAAATACTTTTTTATCTATATCCTCATATATTACCGATATTTTTTCACCACGCAAACCCGCCTTTTTTACCAAATCTCTCTTGGTTGCCTCAGAAACAGCTATGATCTTTGTCGCTGTCTGAAGCTGATAATGAGTCATAAGCTTCAGATAGAGGATCTGTTTGAGTTGGTGAGTAAAAGGCAGGTATTCCGCCCCCAAATCGTGAACGGTAATGACAGTTTTGAGTCCCGGTCTCCGCACCAGGGGCAGCGTATGACTTGGTATAAAGAGCACATCAATGGCGTCTGTAAAGGTAGCGAGACTCAAGCCTACCTGTGTCCATAAGCGGGGATAATTTAGGGTTCTGAAACGGAAATTTACCGGCCAGGACTTTCCCGGATTTTGACCCGGACGGAGATAAACAAGGTAGCTGTTATCTTTATCAGCTAACGCAATATTTTTCAGGAGTTGGTATGAATAATTTTCCGTCCCCGTTCTCGCGTTTATAAAAGCCCTTGAACCGTCTATTCCGATTAAAAAAGAATTGTCTGACATAGTTTCAGTATACCACCGGAGCCCGTAATTTACCGTCATTTTTGATTAAACTACAGGTTATCTTATATTGTTTTATTTCAGTGTCTTATCTCCCGGTTAAAATTTTACACGCTTTTTTCAAAATTTCATTGCATATTATAAATAAGTACTTGACTCCTCCTTTAAACCTTATGCATAATGAATCTATAACCTTATGTAATTACGATCAAAAAGGTTATGCAAAAAGAGTAGTTTTTAGCAGACGGACAAAAGCCAATGCCCAGCAATAATTCCGGATCAAACGCAAGCAGAGTAATACTTCAGATAAACCAGGCTGCCAAGCTATTGAACGTTTCCAAGGATACTCTCCGAAGGTGGGAACGCGAAGGAAAAATTTCCTCCAGCAGAACTTCTGGTGGCTATAGGATATATGACATCACCGATTTACTAACCCAGGTAAAGTCCTCTAAACTCCGTAATTTAATAACTTCAAAATACCCTGAGTTAAAACCCTTATCTCAAGATAGCCCGGAAACATCCGCGAAGAAACTCTTAAAAATAAGTCAAGCCGCTCAGACATTGGGTGTATCAAAAGATACACTGCGAAGATGGGAAAAAGCCGGAAAAGTCAGTGCTTCCCGCACGGATTCCGGATATAGAGTCTACGACGTAACTAAATTACTCGAGACCCAAAAACCAAAAATCAAAAAAACCGTATTCAAAATATATCAAGATGATATAAAAGCTATCACAGAAACCCCTTCTGCAGTCCAAGTCCCGAATATTGTCCTGACGGATACGGTCGGAAGAGCTCTTGAAAAAGATTTTATCCCCTCTCCTCATTTTTCACCGGAAGTTTCACTTTCGCCTTTTGAGTCAGCATCGAAATTTAAAAATCTTTTTTACAGCCAGGTAGTTAATATTTTTGTAGTTATACTTCTCACTCTCCCCGGATTATTCTTACTTAACTATATAAAAAGCAATATTAACCACTCAAATCCTTTGAATTCATTTGCTGATTCTAAGCCTATTAGAGCCCTGACTCTAGCTTCAGATCTTTTAAACACTTTCTCCCCTTCTCTCTCATATAGGATGATGGGAAATCATCCTCCTGAAAGTCCTCCTGGGTACTTAACCCAAAAGTTAAATAACACTCTCAGTCCCGCCAAGCAGCGGGATTTAGGGTATTTAAATGGGGGTAAAAAATCAGGCTCAAATGGCAGTGTTTTGGCAGAATCTACTCCTTCAGGTTCTTTCATTCAGTTGAATTCGGATACTCAGATAAACGGCCTGCTCTCTGCTTCTGAAGCTTCAGTCAGTGGGATTTTAAGTGTTAACAGTGTCGGGTATACTTTTCCTTCTACTCAGGGAGCAGCTACGACTTTCCTGGGGAATGACGGGACAGGCAATTTAAGCTGGTCAGCAGTCCCTCAACCGGGTCCGGCAACAACAACTGCACTAGGACTTGCTTCCTTCTCTTCTTCTTTTTTCACTGTTACCAATGGAGCTGTAAGTATTGCCAATGATGCAGTCACCACCAATCAAATTAAAGATGGAACTGTATCAAACACTGATCTTTCCTCATCAAGCATCACCATAAACACTTCAGGAACATTGTCAGGAGGAGGTGCAGTATCTTTGGGAGGATCAATAACATTAACAGGAGAATCAAGTGGTGTTACCAGTATTGCCGGTACTGCCAATCAAGTGATCGCTTCTGCAAGTACAGGAGATGTAACTTTGTCTCTGCCTCAGGATATAGACAGCTCTGCTGCAGTAGAGTTTTCCAGTGCAGAACTGTCCTCAATACTGCTCAATGGTTCTACCTCAGGACAATTAACTTTGCAAACAGCTGCAGCAACTACTGATTACACTTTTACCCTTCCTTCAACAGGAGGGACAAGTGGCTACATCCTGTCAACGGACGGATCAGGCAATACTTCCTGGATCAGCCCGTCAGGCATAGCTGCTGCCTGGAATTCTATCGATGACCCGACGGGCAATCAAACCTTGGCTATGTCTACTTACACTACCTCCTGGAATTGGGCTACGGGCACATCAACTAATAACCTATTCAACATAACCTCAGATGCGTCAAGCAATGGCACAGGTTCATTGGTTAATATCCAAACAGGAGCTTCAAGCACTCTCCTGCCGCTGAGGGTAAGGGCAGGATCAAATGAGGCAATAACTGTAAACAGTAATGGCAATGTGGGAATAGGCACCACTGCACCAACTTCCCTCTTCCATATTGCAGGGACCTCTAATTTTGCAGGAGACGTCAGCTTCAGTGCATCAACACCAACCATAATCATTACCAACGGTGAAACGTTTTCAATTACGGATAACACTAATACCTTGCTTTCTTTAGCCGATGCAGGGAGTTCAGGAAATTTAACAGTAACCGGCACAGTTAATACTAATACCTTCACTTCAACAGCTTTAACTTTCTCAGGCTCCGATCCTGTAATTTCAGCTTCTACCCCTTCAACCTCAATCTCTTTAAACCCTGGCGCCGGAGGGTTGATTAACTTTGCCGGAGGTTCAGGCTCAACAGGCTGTACCTTAGATGATGCAACCGGGGATTTTACCTGTCAAGGAAGCATTGTCAGTGGAGGTGGAGGTGATGTTGGATTTTGGGGAAGATCAGGGACAACACTCTTCCCTGCAACTACCGGAGACAATGTCTCAACAAGCGGAAATATCTCTGCAACTGGCACAGGAGCGATTACCTCAGGAGGAACATTAACAGCTCAAAACGGACTAACCCAAACAACTGGGGCTATCTCTTTAACATCAAGTTCAGGAGCTGTTGCTTTAACTCTCACCTCTTCTACCACAGCTTTCAATGTTAATTCAGGAATATTTAATATAGATACTTCTAATTCAAGGGTAGGTGTAGGAACAACAGCACCTGCTGCAAACTTAACTATTCAGCAAACAACTGATACTCAAGGGACAGGAGGAATCAGATCTTACAACTCGGCAGGCACTAGCAGTTTAGCCATCCTGCAGGGAGCAGATGCTAATACTTATATCGGCAATTTAGGAGCCGGGGGAATGAGGTTTTATACCAACAGTTTCGGCGCTAACGGTTTGAATATTCAGACGAACGGTAATGTAGGGGTCGGCGGAATAACCACAGTGAATAGATATTTTGAGGTCGGTACCTCAACAAACACTTATCAGCGGATATCAACGACAGCAACTAATCAGGATGCTGCTCTTGAATTCTACGACGGAACGACAACTTCTTTTATCGGCCAGATGGGAGCAAATTCCTGCGGAACAGGTTTAAGTGTTTATATTGGTGGCTGCAGGGTTCTTTTTGACACTAGCGGAAATGTCGGTATCGGCACTACAGCTCCTAATAGTAAATTTTCCCTAATTTCTGACGATGCTTACAATAGCAGCGGTGGGTTTACTATTAAGGCTAATACCACGGATGCTACAACAAACCTATTGTTTGTATCCGTAAGCTCAAGCGGCGACTCCTCTACCATTCAGTCATATAAAAATGGCAGTGGTGGCAAATATTTATTCTTAAATCCCTCCGGAGGTAATGTTGGCATCGGAACTAATAACGCATTGTTAAGACAACATATTGAGTTAACTAGTGGTTCCGGTACTATCAATGCCATTGGTGATGGCCTGTTGATTAGATCTTACAACCAGGCTAACGGTATTGAAATCCGTCACGGTAGCGCTACCGGTTTTTTAGCTATAAATCCTGATGCTGCCGGATCCGGCGCTCTCGGTTTAGGCACAAAAGGTGCATTCCCCCTCTATTTTTACACCAACGCCGGATTGAGCGCAGGAACAGCATCTACCACCGGCATAGCTATGACTATATTAAATGGAGGTAATGTGGGTATTGGCACCACGACGCCGACACAATTGGTCGAAATTAATAAGTCTCAAGATGGTCAGACCAAAGCTATGGTCAGCAATACTAATGCTGGTGGTAATGCTTATGCCGGTTTAAAACTGACTTCTGATGGAGGCTCTTTCGAGCTATACCGAACGTCAAATGCATATGGAAGCACAACTCATCAGGATGACATCCTACTTCACGAGCAAGGAGGAGGGGATATTGTTCTTTACGGCGCAGCAGAAATCGCTAGGTTCACCAATGGCGGTAATGTAGGCATCGGGACTTCTGCTCCCCTAGCTAAGCTTGACTTAGGATCGAGCACAAGCAACACTAAGCTCGCTTTATACAACGATGGGTCCAATCAGTACGGATTAGGTGTCCAATCAAACGAATTTAGATTCCACGGCTACAGCTCTTCTTCCAACTTCCGGTTTTATGATGATGAAGCCGGAACAACCCCATTAATGACCATTATGGGTGGAGGAAATGTAGGAATTGGAATAACAAATCCTGACAGATTACTGAGGGTACAAAATAATACAGGGGCGGTCGCTTCCAACTTAGGGCAGATCGCTATTAGCACTACCACCGACACAAACCGCAGACTCGAAATCGGCCGCGACTACACGAATAACATCGGCTTTATACAAGCTGTTACTCACGGTACAGGATATGTACCGTTGATCTTGCAATACAATGGAGGTAATGTGGGAATAGGCACCACAGTCGCACCGCCTCAAAAACTCAGTATCAGGAGTGATGATAATACTGAATCAACAAACATAGCAGGATTTTATGCTAATAACCTTACCGTCGGAATCGGAATCGGTTATTACAATGTCCGGCAGATATCTGCAGGACAACCAATCTACATCAATGCAGGCACTACAGGCGTATCTTATGTTGGGAATCAAAGCACAGGCGGCGTTTATTTGGCACAAGGCGGAGGTAATGTTGCAATCGGAAATATTACTCCCGTCACCAGACTTGATGTCAACGGAGGAATCAATTTGCAGACGAGCGCAGAATACAGCGATACGGCAACAGGAAGTAGGCTTGTCTCAACTCCTAATCTTCATATGGATAGTGCAAACGGTGCTACAGCGATATATTTGAATTATTTCGGAGGCACAAGCGGTATAAATTTCTGCAACGGGTCAGCCTCGTGCCCTGCCGGTATAAATTCTGCAGGAACGTATACAACGTCAGGACACGTTAATATAGGCACATCATCCCTTTACTATGTAAATAGTGTGCCTGTACTGGGAGTCGGTACATATACAAATCTTTACGCTAACGGCGGAGGTTACATACAGCTACTCACTCAGGCCTCAGGTCATATTGCGTATTTCGGCCAATCAACATTTAGAAGTTATGCGCCAATTTATCCAGGAACTTATCCAAGCGGCGGAGACCAGGGTTCTTGGTATTTAGCAGGTCATTCAACTTTTGGATTGTATTCTAATACAAGCCTGAGCGTTCAGACTCTATATATTGGGGGTGCTACAACAAATACAGTACTCAATACAAACCAGCTTTACTGCAACAATGGCAGTCCTTGTTATTTTAATACCTCGGGAAGCGGAGCCACCTATCTTGGAAATGCTGCCGGAACCATTGCCTATCTTAATACCCAATCTACACTGGGAACTTGTAATTCAGTTGGTGGAGCACCTGCTTATGCATATCTTTATGACTGCAGCAGCACTCCCTCTGACTACGCTGAAGGCTACGGAACACCTGCTGGAAGCGAGCCCGGTGACGTAATGGTTCTGACTGATGAGGCGCATATCCTGACTCAAAGCACGAGAGGCTACCAGGATCAGATCTTAGGGGTTGTGTCAACTGATCCTAACGACTTCCTAGGACAAACCATCGCCAAAGAGAAAAATCCCCAGCCTATTGGACTTGCAGGAAGGCTTCCGGTTAAAGTTTCTCTGGAAAACGGACCCATTAAGAAGGGAGATCTCCTGACATCTTCAAGCACTCCAGGTGTCGCTATGAAAGCCACAAAGTCAGGGATGACAATAGGTATGGCCCTGGAAGACTATGACGGTTCGGTACAGGTTTCTCAGGAAACTTTACTCCAGGAACATAATAGAACGACTGACCATCCCGACTTACCCGAGTTTCATTCTGACCCGTCACGCTGGCCTGCGGGAGTCGGCAAGATTTCATTCCTGGCTAGAGTGCAATACGCAAGTCCCGGTGAAGCTTTAGCCAACCTTCTTATTGATGATCAGGGCAATCTGGCTGGATCTGCCCTTGGAAATCTCAAGCAAATCACTATGACTAACTATCTTAAAGTGACGGGAACAATCAGCGCTTCGGACTTTGCATTGGATGCCGGTAAGCTAAATTCCACAGGGACTCTCGCTTCTATCCCAGTCTCAGAAGATAACAAAGTAACTATTAGTGATGCAATCAATAGCATAGACGATAGATTAAGCGTCATTCAAGACAATCAAGCTTCTCAGTCAGCAGAACTGGCTCAAGCAAGAATTTTAGGAGAGCAGGCTGTAGCTCAAGCCCAGTCTCTGGACGAAAAAGTAGCCTCTACGTCAGCTAACATAGCTTCCCTGTCTTCACAGATTAACTCACTTCTCGGAATCAGCAGTAACGATAATCTTGAGCTTACTCCCCCTTCAGCCATATCTTCAACAGACTCAGCCACAGTAGCTCATCTTGAGGTGACCGACACTCTCTCCAGCCTCAATCTTGATGCAACCGATGCCACGGTTTCTTCCAGCTTAAAATCGCTGGGTCAAACTTTCCTTGGTGAGACTACGATTGCCGGAGACTTAAGTATCGATGGAGCTTTCTCTATCACGGAAGGTAAATCCTTAAACGCCCTGCCTATACTATACCTACAGAATAATCCGTTAGCGGAGAAAATTGACATATTTAACGGTCTTATTGCACTGGACAAGACCGGACTGCTGAAGGTCCAAAAACTGGCTGTTTCAGACAAATCTCTTGGCAGTGCTATTATCCCAGCAGGTGAAACTTCAATAACAATATCTACGACAGGCCTTACAAATAAGTCCAAGGTATTCGTATCAACTGAGAAACCGGTTTCCCTAGGTGTAAACAGTAAAAATCCGTCCGCTCACACTTTTAAAATTGAGATATCATCAGTCCTACCAAACGATTTGGCAGTTGATTGGTGGATTGTCGATAGTGAATAAGGCTTATTAAATTCTCGAACATCCTATCTCTTTATATATCCTTTATCTTATTAACTATAACAATCTAGTTAAAACTTTTTTATAAGCACTCAGAGAGCATTACAAACTGAAATTGAGATTTTCAGCAACTTGTGCCTGATTCGGAGACCTAAAAAAGGCCTTTTTTAGACTTTTATCGCCGGGGATGACTTATCAATCACTGGAATTTAACATCTTTTTTAGGCAGTTTAGCTAGTCCGAAATATCCTAATTTTAAGACCTATAATTTCAAGAAGTTGTTATCTTTTAAGACAGTTAAAAACACTCTACTGATGGCTTGATAGCCGTTGAGACGTCCTAAAGTCGCCTACGAATACCATTTTCCTTTGTTCCGGCATAAATTCAGCCTAACTTAGTGACACGTAGCATTCTGCCCTTTTCCCGAGGCTAATTCGTATTATTTACGGATGTAAGGACTTCCTCTCGGGACAGTTTACTAATGACAGTACTTTTTATACATATGTGAAAATTATCTAATTTTATTTTCACGGACTTTTACTTCCCAAGTTTTCAGACTCAAAAAATCCTCTTTATTGACAAATCTATGCAAATCTATGTAAAGTAATTTTAGGTAGAATTCACTCGTGATTTATTAACATATAAGGATTCTAACTTGATCAAAAAAATTGCCCAATGAAAAAGTCTGCTATAAGGAAAATTTCAGGATACAAACTTCCGGATTTCGAGACTTCCTCCACCTCCTCTGTTGATACTTCGAAGATGATAAAAATCGGTGAGGCCTCAAGACTCCTGGGCATTTCAATCGATACTCTAAGAAGATGGGAAAGAAAGGGTTGGCTTAAGACCTATAAAACACCGGGCGGAACCAGGCTCTATGACAGAGCTCAACTTCAGAAATTAAATCCTAGCTTAAAGAAGGGTCCGAAAGAGGTAATTTCGCCTTTAGTGAGAGTACAGGTTCAAAACCAAGAGGTGATTGAACAAGTTGAGGCTGTAGATACTTTTAAACCAACAACAGATTCAGTTCAAACTATATCAATCAATCTACAATCAGATCAATCAAGCTTGACTGAGACTAAGAAGATACTTCCTGAGATTGTCGAAGAAACCCGCTACGCAAAAACAGAGACTTTTTCACCGAGCGGAGAAAAAATCGAAACCGTCTATATAAAATTCAAAAGGACGCTGTTTAGCGTTGCACTACTCTTTATAATCACTTCTGCTTTTTCAGTTCCAGGATATTTACTAACAAACTATATTATAAATACTAAAACCGCATCAAATATAGGCAATGTCCTCAGTAACCTTCCTTTTTCGAAGTCTGCAGATTTTACACGCAGGCTGGCAGATCTTTTTTCACCGGGGGTTTCACAGAAACTATTCTCAAAATATCCACCGGGGAGTCCTCCCGGGTTGATGACCCGAAAAGTTAATAAAGAGCTTAGTCCCGCACAACAGCGGGATTTAGGCTATTTAAATGGGGGTAATTTTTCACAAAAAAACGGGTCTGTTTTGGCAGAATCTACCCCGTCAGGCTCATATCTCCAACTTAACCTGGACACTCAGATTAACGGAACTTTGAGCGTAGATACAGCCTCAGTATCGGGAAAATTGTTCGCAGATACCGTGAATACAGGCTTCGGAGACAACGAGGTTTATCCTATGGATCAGGCTCTGCTAACCTCCTCTTCCGTCAGTTTCAACTCAATATCAGGGGGAACGATAAATCTTTCAGGTGCATCAAACCAGATCCTACTCGCTAATACTATAATTTCCACGCAGACAAATGGTTCCGGGGCCTACACTGTTTCGATCCCTACTCTCTCTGCTGCAGGAAATTTCGTAATAGATAACGTTTCGCAAACTTTAACCAATAAGACAATTAGCGGCTCATCAAATACATTCAGTGATATCCCAACTTCAGCCCTCTCTTCATCCGCAATTACCATCAACACAGCTGGCACTTTAACAGGAGGCGGCTCAGTATCGTTGGGTGGATCAATCACTATAACTGGAGCTGCTAGCGGAGTAACCTCAATCGCCGGAACTTCAAATCAGGTAATAGCTTCAGCCAGTACGGGAGACATAACGCTCTCCCTACCCCAGGACATCGCAACTACCTCAACACCAACCTTCGCCGGAGTGCTTCTTTCAGGATCAACCTCCGGAACCTTGACGCTAAACGCTGCAGCGACTACAACGAGCTACACCCTCACTCTTCCCGCTGATGATGGAACCAATAATTACGTCCTTACCACAGACGGCTCAGGATCTACTTCCTGGCAGGCAGTTGGCGGCGGAGCCTGCTCTAACTGTATCCTAACCGATCCTTCAACATCACAAACAATTACCCCCACTTCCTCAACCGCTATCGGATTATCAATCGCTCAGGCTTCAGGAGGCAGCGTTGATGTCTTTAATATCACAAACAATGCCGGAAGTACGAAGTATTTCCAGGTGAATTCCTCAGGCAATATCTCAATTGCTCAGACTTTAACACTTGGCACAGGCACGGTTGGACTTTACACGGGTGCAGGCGCACCTTCAAACGGACTCGGAGCAGATGGCGACTATTACTTCAGGAATGACGGAACAACTGGCAACAGCTCCATCTATTACAAAGTCTCAAGTGCCTGGATTTCAGCAGGAGGGGGCTCGCTTCAAAATGCTTATGATGTCGGATCAATTATAACGACAACCTCCGGAAATAGCGTTGCAATAACACTTGCAGACGTAGCAACTCCTACTCAATTCAGCGTTACTCAGCAGGATCCCGCAGGTACATCGGCAATTTATCTTAATAACGCCAATGCCTCAGGAACCAACACTAACGGTATCTTAGTAGAACAAACAGGTGGAGGCACACTTACAAATGGCATAAATATCACTCAAACATCAGGAACTTTAACTAACGGACTGAATTTATCGGGAACATTTACCAATCTAATCAATTCATCAAACTTTATTGTTTCAAATTCAGGGGCTATAACCGCAGCAACGGACGAGACCATTAACGGAATCGACATCTCCTCTGGCTCAATCTCTGATGTGGGGGGATACACCCAAGCAACAGGAGACTTCGCTTTCTCAGGTGGAGGAAACTTCTCTATTGATTCCGCGGGCCTAGACCTGACAACAGGCGGCGCCGTCTCCGGAGTCACAGGCTATTCCCAAACTTCAGGGGCTTTTTCCGCAACAGGACTGTCTTCAGGCTCAATCTCTGTTACCGGAGCCAGCTTAGCTTTAGCCACAGTTACCTCCGGTGATATCACCGCGACAACGGCAACAGGAACAGGACTGTTCAATGTTGTTACCGGCAACTTAAAAGTCGGCAACGGCTCCCCGACTATAACTCAGGACGGAGAAGACGCTTATGTCGAAGGGACCTTCGAAGTAGACGGAGTTTCAACATTCGGAGGGAATGTCGGAATCGGAACAACGGCTACAACAAAAGCTTTAACAGTTAACGGCGTAATCAGATCAGGTTCTTCGCTGGCAGTTGATATCGACGGAAATAACGGAGCCGGACCTCTAGTCAGATGGACCGACACTACGGTTTCAGACTTTATGACAATGGGTTCAACAGGCGGAACTAATAATATCGACACCCTAACAAGAGATTTCAGGATCTACTCCGCAGCAGCCACCAGCGGAATAATGTTTAAACAGGACTCCGGAAATGTTGGTATAGGCACAACTACTCCCCTCGCTCTTCTTCACGTTGGCTCGGGCGGAACTCCCGGAGTAGCTTCAACAGATGACGTCTATATTCAGAACGATCTGGAGGTTGATGGAATTACTAACTTTGCAGGAGCTGCTACTTTCGGATCCACCACTACTCTTAACGGACTGACATATACCTGGCCGGGATCTCAGTCATCAGGACAAGTATTATCAACAAACGGCTCAGGAACTCTTTCCTGGACAGATCCTGACTCACTGACAGTCAGATGGAACTCGATCAATGACCCTAACGGAAATCAGTCCCTCTCAATGTCAACTTACACTTCCACTTGGAATTGGGCTACGGGAACTTCAACAAACGATCTGTTTAACATCACATCCGACGCTTCCGCTGATGGAACTGGATCACTAGTTAATATCCAGACAGGCGCATCTTCAACATTATTGCCGTTAAGAGTCCGCGCAGGCTCAAGCGAGGCTCTTACGGTTAATGCAGGAGGAAATGTCGGAATTGGAACAACAGCACCTGCACATAGTCTTCAAATTGTTTCTGGCTCACTTTCCGGCTCTAAGCGGACTATTTATACCACTGGGACCTTACCTTCAACAGGAGATGTCCAGGGAGCCAGGTTTGAGATTACGAGTAACGGAACCGGAGCTGCCCAAACTGCCTTACAAGCCTATCTGGTTGGTGGATATTCCGGAAGCGGTATCACAGTAGGCGTAGAGGCTGATAACGCGGCTGCAAGCACAGGTAACAACTTTAAATTTGATGCCTCAATCAACAATGCTCTAGGCAATGCCGGACTTAATGCTTTTGCTTATGGAACAACAACAGGACTGAATATCGGGGGCAGATATGAAGCTGCAAACGGAGGCGTTAATGCAGGAGTTGTAGGAAAAGCCTCAACGGATAAAAACGGCGCCACTAATATCGGAGTTATCGGCGTTGGTAGGAATACCGGTACCACACCAACTCAGGTTGGAGGATGGTTCTTCCTGGGCAACTCTACTCCGACTTGGGAAAGCGCAGCACTGGTCGCTGATAATTCCGATCAAACCTCCCCCATTTTCTTGGGAAAAGACAACGGTTCAACAGTATTCACTTTGGCTGATGGAGGAAATATTACCTGGACAGGCACAACCTTAACCTCTTCCTCTCTCGCTACATTCACAACTGCTGCAACCCTTGGAATGACTTCTACAACCACACTTAATCTAGGAACTTCTGCCACCATCAATGCCAATGCAACAGCTTTGAATATCCAGGCTGACGGCACACCAGATGTAAACATAGCGGGAGGATCTTCTGCGACAGGTTGTACAGTAGCTAATGCTTCAGGTAATTTAACCTGTACAGGAAATATAACCGGATCCTCCTCAGGCACAGTAGGATTTTGGAGCAGGTCAGGTACAACACTTTCCCCCGCTACCTCAAATGATATAGTCAGCATTTCTTCTAATACAGCAGGATCAGTCTTTACAGCTACACAAACAGGCTCAGGATATGCAGGAGTATTCACAGGAGGAAATGTAGGAATCGGAATAACAGCACCTACTAGACTTCTGGATGTTACTAAAACCTCCACAGCAACTTCAGGCATAAACCAGGATGGAGGATACTTTACCTATTTTGCAAATCCAGGTTCAACAACATCGAGTAGTACCTATTATGATTCGTTAGTCTCGACCTCACAATCAACTGCAAATGGTATTGATCAAACAAATACTAATTTAAGAAGCGGCGTTTTTGTTTCCACATACGCAGGTAATAACACAATGGGTGCAGTAGTTGGAGCTGTCGCCGGAATGTATAACACCAGCAGTGGAACCGTTAATTCGGGAATAGGACTACAGACCGCTCTCAATAACACAGCTGCAGGGACAATAGTTAACGCAAGGGGCATTCTGGTGGGTAATATTACAAACTCAGGAGGCGGAGCAATAACATCTCTTAACGGTGTTACTATCAACAATCAGTCAGGAGCTACAAATAACACTAACTTATTAATCGGCACAACCACAATCCCGACAGGTACTGTAAATTATTCAATCTACAACTCCTCCACTTATGACAACTATTTTGCAGGTGTATTGGGAATCAACGATACAACTCCGACTGAGGCAAAAGCATTAGTCACGAGAAGTACAAGCACCTTAACCACTGCGACAAGCGAGGTCGGAAGTTATAATATATTTACCTTCAGCCCAGCCAGCGCCCCAAGTTCAACAAGTAAATTTGCTTTAGATTCCGTATCGGCAATAGGCGGATCAGCCGACACCAGTGCTGTAACTTCGTATGCAGGCTATTTCCAGGTTTCAAATTCCAACACCGATACATCAGGCACAGGTGCTAATGGAGTGGGCGTAATGGGAGATGTCTATAACACTAGTACCGGTAAGGCCGCATCTCTGATCGCGTTACAAGGAAGAGTTAACAATCAATCAACAGGCACCATAACTACATCGGAGGGCCTCCAGATATTGGCCGCGACAAACAGCGGAGGAGGAACCGTAACAACTAATTACGGCATTATCGTCGGCGCTCAAACCGTCGGCACCTCCGATTATGGAGTTAGAATTGATGCCGCAGATACTCAAACACTATGGATTTCCGGAAATGCAGACAACACGACAGCCGCGGCCGGGATTGCCTTCGGCTCCAGCCGAGACACTAACCTTTACAGAAGCGCTGCCAATACTCTTTATACAGACGACGCCTTCACATCAGGAGGAGCTTCAATTACCTCATTTAGCACAACTAACGAGTTTGCGTTTTTGGGAGGGTCGGACGGAAATGTAGAGCTTTCTGATTCTAGCGATAATTTCACCTATGTCGACTTCAAAAACCTGGCCGCTGAAGATTACGACGGAAGAATCGGTTATTCCTCGGCAACCGACAATATGAATTTTTATATTGCCGGAAGCGCTTCGCCGACATTTCAAGTCTCTGCTACAACAATGACTTTTACAGGCACTACCCTAACTGCTTCATCTTTAGCTACTTTCACAACTGCTGCAACCCTTGGAATGACTTCTACAACCACACTTAATCTAGGAACTTCTGCCACCATCAATGCCAATGCAACAGCTTTGAATATCCAGGCTGACGGCACACCAGATGTAAATATTGCCGGAGGATCTTCTGCGACAGGTTGTACAGTAGCTAATGCTTCAGGAGATTTAACTTGCTCGGGCAATATTACCGGTACCGGAACTGTTGGCGGATGGACAAGAAATGCAGGCAGCGGATTCCTATACCCCTCAACAATAACTGATAAGGTCGGTATTGGCACAACGGCCCCATCTTCTCTCCTCCACATTAACGGAAGTCAAACCTCAGGAACCGTCTTTAACCTATCTTACGGAAGTGCCACTATCCTTTCGGGAGATCTCACCGGCTTATACGTCGACTTAAATTCAGGCAATGTTGATGCAACTAATCAGAATCTGACCGGCGTAAACTTCAAAATACCTACCGTCACAGATACTCACACAAGCGGAACCAAGACATTGACCGGGATGTTGGTTAACTTCGGTTCTGGAGCAGGAATTAACCAAAACGGCGCGGGAGGAACCTTAGAATATATAGCCGGAGACTTCCATATGCCCGCGCTGACCCAAACAGCTGGCACACTGAACGCTTACGGAACTAAGGTTACCACTCCGGCCACTATAACCACTGGAGGCACTGCTTATGGTTATTATGTTTCAGCAACTGGAGTTGGAGCCGGGACTCTATCAGGTTTGGGGATTTCCAGTATTACCGGAGCTGCAGGTACCGAATACGCTCTAAATGTTGGGACAGGGTGGGATGCGGTGCTCAGGGTCGGATCGACAACAATCATCAATGGCTCAGGCGTTACTCAAGAAGCCGGTGGAGGCACTAGCGAGTCTACTTATACCACTGGTGATATTTTATACGCCTCAGCAGCAAACACTTTGGATAAACTAGCAATCGGAAATACTGATGGTTATGTTCTAAAAGTTTCAGGCGGTGTCCCTGTTTGGGGAACAGTTACGGGTGGCTCTTGTACTAATTGTTTAATTTCTGATCCGTCTTCAACTCAAACCATCGCTCCTACCGGCGCTGCAACCCAAGGGTTATCTGTCAGACAAACCTCAACAGCATTAGGCGGCAATACCCAGGACATCTTTAATGTTACTTCCTCTGATGGGTCTACGAGATATTTCTACGTTGATTATCAGGGTAACGTTTCTTCAGGCTCAATCTCCAACACCAATGTCACCATTACCCCAACTAACGATTCAACAGCGTTAACACTGGTCGGAACTAATGTTACATCGGCCAAAAATCAGTATATTAACACCAAGAATTCCTCAGGAACGATATTTGATATATCGTACGGCGCAGCTCAAACTTTAGCAGGAACGATAATCGGCCAGAACCTTGATTTATCAACTAACGTAACAGCCACAAATCAATCAGTGTCCGGCCAAGTTATCACCTTACCTGCAGCAACGAATACTTCCGGAACACAAAACTACAAAGCTTTAGTTATTACAGGAGGAGCATTAAACGAAAATGGCGGCACAGCCACCAATTTTTACGGAGCGGATATTACTATTCCCGCTATTACCGGAACATCCGGAACAATGACTGCTTATGGTGTTCAAGTCGACACACCATCATCCATCACCACGGCTGGGACAGCTTACGGCTTCCAGGTCAATGCTGCAGGCGTTGGCGCCGGCACTTTGGTCGGAATAGATATAACGAATATCACCGCCGGAGCTGGTACCGAAACCGGCCTACAAATAGGCTCAGGCTGGGATACAAATCTTTTATTCAATGACACCACAAGCATCGTTGGCTTAGCCAACGGCGGAACGCTCTCATTTAACGATTCGTCCGGGAATAATTTATGCACTATTACTGACGGCGGCTCAACCGGATCTTTTGCTTGCACAGGTAATATCACGGGTCCTACCAGCGGTACGGTAGGATATTGGAGCAGATCATCAACAACCCTTTCCCCTGCTACAGCTAATGATGTAGTCTCAATCTCAAGTAACGATACCTCTAATGCAGTCCTGGCTTTAACCTCAACAGGAGCTGCCTCTAACGCTTTTACAGTAACCGCCAATTCAGTAACTACAGGCAATGTCGAAAACTGGACGGCAACAGGTCTAACAACTGGAGAAATATTAAATATTGATGCGACTTGGGCACCATCCGACGGCTCAACCAATGATGGTATCGATATTAATTTCACTCATTCACCTACAAGCTCAGCTGATAACTTCACAGGCATCAACACCCTAGTTACAGACGGGACAACTCTCGCTAACGTAGTTTACGGAGCAAATTTTGTATCAAATTCCACGGGTAATGCAGCTAAAACAATGTACGGCCTCCAAAGCGGAGTTCAATCATCTTCTACTACCGCTGATTCTTTAACTAGCTTACACGCTTGGGGATCAGTAACAGGCGCAATTTCATCAGGATCAAGATTCTATGTCGGAGTGGCAGGTAATAACGCTTCAACCGCTGCATCAACGGGAGGAACTTTGAGTATGTTTGGTGGCAGATTTACTCCATCGACTACTTTATCCAATCCCGGAACATCCGACACTGCAACGAATAATGTTTACGGAGTTTATACCGCTCCGGTGCTAACTTTAGCTTCAGACTGTGCCTCAAACTGTACGAGCAATATGTATGGTTTGTACGCTGCTAACGGAACATCAGATACAAATGGCACATCAACAAAATACGGATTATATGTCGAAGCACAATCAGGAGCTGACAATAACTATGGAGCGTATATCGCAAGCAATACCGGTATTGGCGACTCAAATCCAACTGAAGGAAGATTGGTTGTTTATTCCACTCATACCTCTTCAACTGCTAATTACACGGCGGGCGTTTATAACGTTACTCAGGCAAGTTCAGCAGCTTCAAGTGCCCAACTCATCGGAGTTTATAGTTTATATAACACAGCTCATTCATCAAATACCATTAGCACTATCCGGGGAACAGATTTACAAACAAGCTTTAATTCAACAATGGGGGCTCAAGCGACAGTAGGGGCAACCAATATGTATGCTATCTACACCTCAAACAATGTTGGAGGAACCGCTCCTGTAGGCACAGTCACGAATGCTGCAAATCTTTATGTTGATTCAACATACTTTAGCGGTGCCTCTGGTGCTGCAGATGTTGTATTCACGAACAAATACGGTATCAATATTGCCAACCAAGGACTGGACGGAACCGCTGGCAGCGGAACTTTTGCGATCACCTCAGCCGCAGGAATTGCCCTCGCTAATACGTCTAGCGCAACTAACAACACTAATCTTTTAATTGGCACAACAACTATCCCAACCGGTACAGTCAATTATTCAATCTATAACTCTTCTGCTTATCAAAACTATATCGCTGGAAACGTTGGCATCGGCGGGGATACTACTCCCGATGCGTATCTGGAGGTTGGTGATGGTACGGATGAATTGCAAGTCGCTTCAACAGGAGACTTAACATTCGTTGATGCAAATTCAGGATCTTCAATAACCGGCCCTGCAGGAGGAAGCTTAACGTTAACTGCTCCCGCTACGAGCCTGGAGTTACAGGTTGACGGAAGTATCAACGTAAATATTGCCGGAGGGTCCTCTGCCACAGGATGTACCGTAGCTAATGCTACAGGTAACTTAACTTGTTCAGGGAATATTACTGGCTCAGGATCAGGAACTGTTGGATTCTGGAGCAGATCATCAACAACCCTTTCCCCTGCTACAGCTAATGATGTAGTTTCAATCGCGAATACCACTACCTCTGGTGCCGATTTGGCAATTACCAACACGGGCGTATATCAAGGTACAGGAATCTTTAACTTAACAGCAAACTCTGCAGACACAGGAGATATTTTTAATCTTTCAGCTACCGGATTAACAACAGGTACTGCAATGACCTTAACCGGACCTTCTTCAACAGGAGTAACAGATCATTTTGTTAAAGTTACAGCAGATGTTGGAGCTAATGCGGCCTTGGTAAATTTGGCACCGGATTGGTCAGGATCAGCGGTTACAAGCTACGGATTAAGAGTTACACCGACTGACTCTACCAGCACGGCTAATGTCGGCTATGGAGTATTCAGCGATTTGACACTTTCCGGTAATGCAGCCAAGCAACCGTTTGGTTACTACGGAAGGATTTCCAGCTCCTCAACTACAGGCGACACTTTAAAGACAGCCTTCTTTACTACCTCTGCAACAGGAGCTTTAGCATCAGGAGCGAGAACTGTGATCGGTGTTCAAAGCAATCCCGCTTCTACTGCGGCTTCTACAGGAGGGACTCTGAATATGTACGGCTTCTACTCCAATCCCACCTCTACTCTTTCAAATCCTGGAGCTTCAGACACAACAGCGAATAACGTATACGGAGGCTACATCTCCACAACTGCAACTTTAGCTGCAGACTGTACAACCAACTGTACGACTAACCAATACGGAGTTTATGTTGATAACGGCACTTCCTCCACCAACGGTACCTCAACCAAATACGGTCTTTATGTAGCTGCCCAAACCGGAGCTGACTCTAATTATGGAGCTTATTTTGGCTCAACTGTCGGTATTGGAAATAACAGCGCCGGCATTGGACTCCAGGTCGGATCATCTTTAACATTAACCGGCAGGACTGACCAATACGGTATCGTTTCTCAGAGCACTTATGATTCGGGAGCTACCTCTTCAGGCTACGGAGTCTACAGCCAGGTCAGAACAGCTGCTTCCTCTTTCACAATGGCAACAGCAGCCGGTTTCTATGCAGCTGATCCCAATATTGGTTCTGGGTCCACAATCACAACCAACCATGGAGTATGGGTAAAGACTCAAACCGCCGGTACGAATAACTCAGGAATAACAATTGAGGAAGCAACAGGAACGAAAAACATTAATCTTTTAATTGGCACATCCACCCTACCAACAGGTTCTTATTCAATCTATAACTCCTCAAGCGATGACAATTATTTTGCCGGTAACTTAGGCATTGGTGATACTAGCCCGACAGCTAAACTGGAAGTTGGAGATGGAACAGATTCATTACAGGTTTCCTCAGTTGGAGACTTAACATTCGTTGATGCAAATTCAGGATCTTCAATAACCGGCCCTGCAGGAGGAAGCTTAACGTTAACTGCTCCCGCTACGAGCCTGGAGTTACAGGTTGACGGAAGTATCAACGTAAATATTGCCGGAGGGTCCTCTGCCACAGGATGTACCGTAGCTAATGCTACAGGTAACTTAACTTGTTCAGGGAATATTACTGGCTCAGGATCAGGAACTGTCGGATTCTGGAGCAGATCATCAACCACCCTTTCCCCTGCTACAGCTAACGATATAGTTTCAATCGCTAATACAACCACAACAGGCTCAGATCTTGGTATAACAAATACCGGCGTGTATACCGGAAACGGAGTTGTTAATTTAATCGCAAACTCGGCAACTACAGGTAACTTACTATCGTTAACTTCTACAGGAATGACAACAGGAGAAGTATTGAATATAGACGGCACCTGGGCTCCGACAGACGCCTCCAATAACGAAGCCATAGATATTAATATAACTAACGCTCCTACAGGATCCGCTAATACTCTTAGGGCGATGGATTTGACTGTCACGGACAGTACTGCTTTAGCAAACGTTACTTATGGATACAGAAGCACAATTACTATGACCGGTAATGCAGCTAAAGTCGGCAGGGCTGTGGAGGGTAATGTAACCTCCTCTTCAACCACAGCTGACAGTCTAAATGCCGGATATTTCACAACCACAGCTACAGGCAATGCTGCCAGAACCGGCAATATCACACTGTTTGGTTCTGCCAACAGCTCTTCTACAACAGCAGATAATCTGGCTGCTCTTTATGGCGTGACCTCTGCAACTGGCATATTAACAACAGGCACTCGAAACAATTACGGTATTGTATCCCAACCGGCCTCAACAGCTGCTTCCACAGGCGGAACAATGAATATTTATGGTGCTTACTTAAATCCTTCATCAACTCTTTCTAACCCAGGCGCTTCCGACACAGCGACCAATAATGTTTTCGGAGCCTCGATAACAACAGTTGCCACGACAGCTGCAGACTGTACAACCAACTGCACAACCAACCAATACGGGATTATAATAAACGACGGAACTTCATCAACTAATGGCACTTCCACAAAATACGGATTATATGTTGTTGCTCAGACCGGTGCTGATACCAATGTTGGAGCATATATCGGAAGCAATGTCGGAATCAATGACTCGACTCCTGATGCCTGGCTGGATATTGACAGCGCCACAACGACAACCCCTTCTTTCGGTTTAACAGATACTGGAGTCCACACCGGAACCGGCACTTCTTCCGTAGCCCATATAACAGCTAACTCCGCAACAACCGGAACTGTTTTGAATCTATCTGCAACCGGTATGACTAGCGGTACGATCTTAAATACCTCAGGCACCTGGACACCGACAGCTGGCGGATTAGTTAACGGAGTAGGCATTGCTGCCACCTATAATCCGAACACTACGGCGGGCACTTTCAGAGGGATGACTTCCTCGATAACCGATACGAGCACGCTTGCAAGCACTACCTCAATCGCCGGATTATTCTTTAACAATTCAACAGGTAATGCCGCATCAAAATCCATCTATGGAGCGCAGGCAACAGCCTGGAGTTCGTCAACGACGGCGGATACTACATACGGAGCACTGACTTCGACAAGCGTAACTGGAGTTATAACAACCGGAACGAGAACGTCGTATGGTGTTATGGGAGCTCCAGCCTCAACAGCTGCTTCAACGGGAGGAACCTTAAATATGTTTGGAGGATACTTTAATCCTTCGTCTACGCTTTCTAATCCGGGAGTAACCGACACCGCAACCAATAATGTCTACGGTATATTAACTGCTCCCACTGCAACCGTAGCTTCGGACTGTACAAGCAATTGTACAGTTAATCAATACGGAGTTTATGTTAATAACGGAACTTCCTCAACAAACGGAACTTCCACAAAATACGGTATCTTTATTGCAAATCAAACCGGAGCCGATACCAACTATCATCTTTATGTTGCCGCTACATCAACCGCCACATCAGGAGTCAACCAGAATGGCGGCTACTTCAACTACGTCGTTAATCCCGGCTCAGCTACCTCAGCAACCACCTACTACGACAATATAGTCGGCAGCATCACTACATCAGCCAATGCAATCGACCACACCAATAGCGTAGTCCGGGGAGGAGTTTTCGTTCCAACCCACGCAGGCTCGGGTACTTTAGGCAACGCTAACGGGGTCAGCGCCTCGGTTTACAACACAAGCTCAGGAACGATAACCACCGCTCAGGGATATAACAGCAGTCTCTCGCAAAACTCAGGAACGATCAGCAGTTATAGTGGTTACTATGCATCAGTTAACTCGAACGCAGGCACACTTACCAGCACCTACGGTTACTATGTCGGAGATATAACCACAGGTACCCAGACTAACCAGGCATACGGACTATATGTTTCGGATGCAAACGCCAGAAATTATTTTGCAGGAAATGTGGGGATTGGAACAAGTACTCCAGCCACGACCCTAAACATCGCATCTTCTACAGCCGGCAGTTACACGGATTTATTGGGAACTTCAGCCTTGGTTTCTGAATTAACCTCAAACTCCATCACGGAAACCTCTACAACTCCTTATAGAGGAGTATCTCACGAGCTCACGCTTACTCTATCAGCCAACCCTGCCTCCTCTAAAACTTACAACAGTCTTTTTTCCGTAGCTGCTACCGCCAACAACTCGACTAGCTTAACCAACGCTGCGATCAGAGGAGCTGTATTCAATAGTACCCATCAAGGATCAGGCACCTTAGGCAATGCTCAAGCTTTATTACTTTCTTTGTCCAATAGCAATGCATCGGGGACCATATCGAATGCTTACGGTTTGCAAATTGCTAATTTAACAAACTCAGGAACTATTACTTCTACATATGGCGTTTGGGTTGGTGATATAACTACCGGAACCCAAACTAATACTCCTTATTCTTTTTATGCTTCAGATTCAAGCGCTTATAACTATTTCGCTGGCAATGTAGGTATTGGCACTTCTACTCCATCTGTCTTTGCGCTACAGATCACTGGTTCCGTCGGACCAACCACTGATGATACCTATGATTTAGGCGACAACACCCACAGATGGAGAGATATATACCTGGGTCCAGCAACAGCACATATCGGCACCTCAACAACAGACGAAGGAACGATCTCATACGATACAACCAGTAATATTTTCCAATTTGGAACTGACTCCACTGCAAACGGCGATATCGCTTTCTTTACGGACGATCTTTATCTGGATAAATCATCAGGTAGCGTGGGTATTGGCACTACTGCACCAGGAACAAGGTTAAGTGTAGTCGGAACAGATAGCAGCAATACCATTATTGATGTAGCCCAAAGTGGAACGGTTGATAGTCCTTACATCCGTTTGAAGAGATCCAGGGGAACAGCTGGCAGCCCAACGGCTGTAAATAGCGGAGACGGATTGGGCTATTTTGCATCAATGGGTTACGGAACAAGCAGTTATGGGTATGGTACCTATATTCTGTCTTTGGCAACTGAAACCTGGAGCGATACCGCTCATGGTGCTGAGATGAGATTCTATACAACACCTAATACCACAACCGCAACCGCGGCAGCAATGTCAATAACTCAAGCAGGCAACGTCGGCATCGGCACCACTGCGCCTGCAGGAAGATTGGATGTGACGGATACTTCAAATACCGCACCGTCCTTCATTATGACCAATAACACAGTCACTACTCTCGGAGCAGGAGCCAACACCACAGGCGTATTTGATTTCCAGTCCACAACACTGACTACTGGCAACCTGTTGAATATGGAAGCAAATGCCTTAACCTCAGGTACGATGCTTGGAGTTTCCTCAACCTCCACCGCTTTAGCGGGAACCGCTACTACAGGTAAAGGACTACTAGGCAATTTCGACTGGACGCCCGGCTCTGCTACAACAGCAACAGGCGATTTATTCAGGCTGAAGATCGGACCGAACGGCACAACAACAGGCTCATTATTCAATATTGTAGACGATACTTCCTCAATATTCGCAGTTTCGGAAACTGCATTCACCACTTCCCTGCCTTCCAACTTTACTGCTTCAGGAGATGTCGCAGTTGCTTATGACACAATGTACACAAATCCGACAGCCTCATTCATCAAAAGCGCAGCTCCTTTAACTATGGTTGCTGGAGAAACATTTAATTCTTCCAACTTAACTTTGCAAACTTACAATTCAGGTTCAATAGTTCTTGATACAACCACCAGCGGAACGGTATTAGTCCCAAGCGCCAATGTAGGTATCGGAACAAGCTCGCCTTCCACTTTCCTCCATCTTAAAGGAAACAATGTCACGAATAGAGGCCAACTGTCTCTGGAGGCTACTGACTATGCAATGATTACTTACTACTCAGGTTCCACCACCACAACCAATCTTGAAGCGTATCAGTACTATGATGTTGCAAATAGCGATTGGACCTTCCAAAACTTTAACAATGCAAGCTATGGTGACCTTGCTTTTAATCCGACAGCCGGCAACGTAGGTATTGGCACTGCAGCTCCCGATACCCTCTTTCACGTCAACTCTTCCGCTGTTACAACAGGCGCACATATCGGAAATTCCTTTATCGGGGTTTGGACAGGCTCAACAGGATATATGGGTATTTCTCATAACTCACTTCGTGCGACATCGGGTTCATTCGCCCTTTATCAGGGAAGCGGTGGGGATACATATCTTAATTCTGCAAGCGGACAAAGTGTTTACATCCGAACAGCGAATAGTATCATAACCAATAGTACAACCGGACATTATCTTTGTTATAACTCAGGCTCCGGCGCTCTAGTATACGGTGCTTCCTGTGCTTCATCAAGCAGGACAACAAAACACGATATAAACAGCTTGAGCGAGCCGTCAGGACTTGATACGGTAATGCAGCTTAATCCAGTTTCGTTTGTCTATAACGAAGACCAAAACGCTGATCCAGGCCAAATGGTTGGATTTATTGCTGAAGAAGCTGAAGCTGTTGATCCAAGACTGGTGATTTACGGATCTGACGGAAAAGTTCAGAGCTTCAGATATGAAAACTTAACTGCGATCTTAACTAAAGCTGTACAGCAGTTAAACAGAAAAGTAGATAACATTGCAGTTTCCTCAGGACAATTCATTCTTGATGCAGAGGGGTATCTCCAGATGGGCAACGTAAAGATGGATAAAATAATCGTCAGCGGTGATATAAATATATCCGGTAAAGCAACAGCCCTATCTTTCAATCTGGATTCCTCTAAATTCAATATGACCGGAGCTTTAGCCTCAGTACCTGTTGATTCAACAGGTACTGTCTCGATTGCTGACACAATCAATGCGCTGGATGCAAAACTTTCCGATGTTGAATCAAAGAATGCTTCCCAGTCCGCTGAGCTGGCTGAAGCTAAAATCTTGGGTGAACAGGCTGTTGCTCAGGCACAGAGTTTAGACGAAAAAGTCGCCTCAACTTCGGCAAACCTGGCCTCTCTTTCTGCTCAAATTCAGGAACTGTTGGACTCCACTTCCTCGGCTGATAACGGAGGTGTTGATAACGGCGACTTAGATCTGACTCCCCCGGCAGAATTACTCACTGCTTCATCTTCCGCGACTTTGGCTAACTTGACCGTTAGCGATAAACTTTCGGCAGTTAATCTTTCCGCTATGGATGCAACGGTTTCCGCAACACTGAAATCATTAGGAGAAACATTCCTCGGCAATACGACAATTGCCGGAGATATCTCAATAGACGGCACATTCTCAGTAAGCGAGGGTAAGAGCCTTAACGCCTTCCCGACACTCTATATTCAGGACAGTCCTCTGGCTATGGCTGTAGATATCTTCAACGGCAAAGTTAAGATCGGAAAAACAGGCAATATTGAGGCCGAAGCACTGGCTTTAGGTGATCAATCCGTCGGCACTGCAACAATTACTGCCGGACAAACGGAAATCACAATCCCGAGCACACTTATCACTGCTACTTCAAGAGTATTCTTAACACCTATGTCGGCTGTCTCAGGAAATCTCTACATCTCCCAGCTAACAAACGGTTCCGGATTTAAAGTCAAGATCTCGCAACCTAATTTGTCAGATGTTAAATTTAATTGGTTAATTATCGGGGAGAAGCAATAATGAAAAAATTAATCCGGATGTTTAAGATCAGATTTTCCAGAAGACGCTTAAATAGAATAAGCAGGAATACTCTGGTTGCCTATTTAATAGTTTCAACAGTGCTGGTCGGAACGGGGTTGATATTTCTACTGCTTCCGTATTTTACTTCCAAAGATGTTGAAGCCGCCTGGTTCAACGATAACTGGTCATACCGCCAGAGAATTGACGTGACTAACTCAGGGTCTGCGCAAACCGATTTCCAGGTTCCATTTGTAATGAATACATCGACCTTAATAAGTGCTGGAAAAATGCAGAGCGGATGTCAGGACATCAGGATTACAGATATTAGCGGAAGGATTCTTCCTTATTGGATCGAAAAACAGGCAGGAGCTGCGTGCAACACAACTACTACAAAAATTTGGACTAAAATGCCGGCAATCGGCACTACGGGCAATACAGTTTTTGTTTATTACGGAAATGCCTCTGTTCTTTCGGCAGAAAACGGAAACGCGACATTCATATACTTTGACGACTTTAACGCCAATATTAATAGCGGTTTATGGACTGTAGCAGACGCTACAGGAACACAAATAACCTTCTCAGGAGGCCGGTTGAATTTTGTAACAGGCAATAGTACTTGGGCTCAAGCCGCTTACCTCACTCCTTCTGTCGCCCGCGGAGATACAGCTTTTGAGGTAGATTATTTACCTGCAGTCGACGGTTATCTTATGCACGGATGGAAAGACGACGGAGCCGGATCTTCTTACACCAATTTGGTTTATGCCTTATATCACGCATTAAGCAGCACAACTCCGCTCGTATATGAAGACGGAAATAATAGGACTCCTGTTACCGGAAGCTGGAGTGTCGGTTCAAACTACAAAGTCAGGATGAGAATGCGAAATTCAGGGGGGAACTATTATGATATTAGCTCGGACGGAGGAATTAACTTTTCCACTTCTTATACGAGCACCTACTCAACAGAATCCACACTCCACCCCGGCTGGGCGTTTTACAGCGGAACTCATTATATGGATAACTTTTTTGTCAGAAAAGATGCAAGTACATTACCCTCCGCAGCTGCGCCTACAAACGAAGAAAAAGCACCTACAGCCATAGGTTACTGGAAATTTGACGAAGGAACAGGAACGGTTGCACGAACCTCAACCAGTCCGGGTTTTTCACCAAAAGATATCAGCGGTCTCGGTTTATGGCTGGATGCGAATGCGCCCGGTTCGATCACCTTAGCCACAGGCGTAAGCCAATGGAATGATTTATCCGGTAACGGTAGGAATTTTACTCAATCCACAGGTTCCCAACAGCCCGCTTATACTCAAAACGCAGTAAACGGTAAGCCTGCAGTAACTTTTACAGCTGCATCTTCGCACACGATGACAAATTCAACGAACTTTAGCACGCCTTCTACAGTAATTTATATCGCTAGACAAACAGGAGGAGCCGACCAACGGATCTTATCCGGTCTGAGTAATAACTGGCTACTAGGATTCTGGGGAGGGAGGTATCAGCAAGCCTATTTTGCCGGCTGGGTTTACGGAAACGGTAGCGGACCTCTTTCAAACACAAGCTGGCACATTCACACAGGCACTATGGACGGATCAACTTCTTCAATCTATGAAAACGGAACTTTGATTGCTTCAAACGCCGGAGGTGTTGCGGGACCTAACGGACTATCATTAAACGGACACGCAGGAGTCAGTGAGTTTTCGAACGCTCAAGTAGCTGAAGTTATAGTTTACGGCAAAATCTTATCCTCCAGTGAACGCGAAAGAGTTGAGGCGTATCTGGCACAAAAATGGGGGCTTGGGACAAGCTTAATAAATACTAACCCTTTTTATAATCAAAGTGGAGTTAACTCAAGTGACGGTATTCTAAATAACTTTGCCTCCCCTCCTTCCGTAACTTCAGGCTGGCAGACAGAAGATCAATGTATAGCCGGTAAATGTTTACGGTTTGATGCCAGCAATGACTATGTATCTATGCCGAATAATACCGGGACTTCCCTTACCGGTGATATGTCAGTAAGTATGTGGATAAAACCCGGAGCCACTCAGGTTTCTTCAGCAACAATATTCAGCAAACACGCAACCAGCACAGGTGGTTACTCGATGGAACAAAGCTCCTCAAATACTAACACCTATTTCTTTACCTGGGGTACCGGAAGTGCATATCAATGCACAGGGACCACTTTTACATTAACAGCCAATACCTGGCAACATCTGGCCGTCTCTAAATCAGGAACGACAGAAACCATTTATATTAACGGAAAACAGGTTGCAACCTGCACCGGATCAAGCGGAACTATCGCAACAAATACGGACGAGTTAAATATAGGGCGTTGGTCTTCCGGCGCCTCCCGGTACTGGAACGGGACGCTTGATGATTTTCGTATTTATAACTATGCCCGTACAGCGGCACAAATTACCGCCGATTTTAATGCCCGGGAAAATCCGGAAGGAGTCTCTCAGCAGCAGGGAAATAATATCCAAAATATGCCTGCTGCGATATCAAACGGTCTTGTTGGTTATTGGAATTTACAGGAAACTGCATCGCCCTCTTTGGACTCATCAGGAAATTCTAATTCAGCTACCTGGTCAGGCAACACGAGCAGTACTTCCGGAAAATTCGGTTATGGAAACAGCTTTGATGGAAATGATGACTATATGACAGTTAGCGATTCTAATAGTTTGGATGTAACCCAGGTTACTATGTCAGCCTGGATCAATCCTACAGCACTGGGAGGGGTCATTATGACCAAAGCCATTGGGGCCGGAGGCACCGGAGGATATTATATGGATACAAGCGGTAATAAGATCAGATTTTGCGCTACAGGAGGGTGCGTCAGCTCTACTACAAGTTTAACTACAGGGGTATGGAGTCACGTAAGCGCAACATTTGACGGCACAACAGTAAGATTTTACTTAAACGGGGCTCCGGACGGAATCTCTACAGGAACGGTCACTTCTGTTGCAACAAATACGGCAGCCCTGGTTTTTGCTATGGATTCAGCGGGTACGACCGATTATAACGGCAAAATAGATGAAGCAAGAATTTATAACCGCGCATTATCGAATAGTGAAATCTCCCAGCTTTATAGCTGGGCTCCGGGACCTGTAGGGTACTGGAAACTGGAAGAAGGGTCGGGCACAAGCGCATATGATGCTTCAGGCTATGTAAATACAGGTACAATCACTGCCGGATCCGGCGGTTATACAGCAGGTAAATATGGCAAAGGATACAACTTTGATAGTTCTAGTACCATTATAAACGCAGGCTCAGCTTCAAGCTTGGATAATCTACCGGCGGCAGGAATGACTGCCGAAACCTGGTTCTACCCTAGAACCTTAGGTGAATCGAGCGTGGGATTTATTATGTCCAAGAATAATGGTCCAGGTCAAAACGCAGGCTGGTTTTTACTAAATTACACCAGCAATTCTCTGCAGTTTGTTGTTGACGGGTCAACAGATTTAGTCGTCCAGACCGCCAATAATTCAATAACTATGAACAGATGGAACCACATCGCTCTTTCCTGGGATGGAGTTATCACAACAGCCGCCTCAGTACATATATATATCAACGGAGTTGAAACTACATATCAAGTCCAGACAAACGGAGCAGGCAGGGTTGACGATGCTTCTTCCAGTTTTTATATAGGCAATGACTCGACTCAGGTTAGAACTGTTGACGGCATAATAGATGAAACCAAACTATACAATTACCCTCGTACCGCAGGTCAGATAACTGAGGATTTAAACGCCTCCCATCCTGCTCCAGGCTCGCCGGTTGGATCACCAGCACTTTATCTTAAAATGAACGAAGGGTATGGTACAGCGCCAGGTAATTCAGGGAGTGCTGGCACGAGTTACACTACAGCCCTAACTGGGATGGCCTCACCTGCTACCTCAACTTCAGGTTGGACCCAATCTGGAAAGTTTGGCCGTGGTTTAAATTTTGACGGTAGTGATGACCAAGGAAATGTTACAGGAATGCCTGATGCTTTCTTTACAGGAAGCTGGAGTCAGACATTTTGGATGAAAACAACTCAAAGCGGCAATAAAGTACTTACTGAAAAGGGATCTAATCTGGCTTTTATTCAAACAAACAGTGGACAGATACGGGCAGGAACAACAACCACTGCTGGTGATTATACTGATACCACTGGTGCTCCTCTAGTAACAGACGGTAATTGGCATCACATAGCAGTGACATACGATGGAACCTCTAACCTTGATACTATTTATATTGACGGGATTAGGAGAGGAAGCATCACTACTGGTAATGATGCTTCAAGTAGCTCATCAGCCTATGTCTTCGGAGCAAGAGCCGGGGCACTATTTTTAGGAACGATGGATGAACTCAAAGTATTTGATAGTGCTCTAACACAAGCTCAGGTTGTATTAGATATGAACCAAGGTGCAAGCGAAGTTCTAGGAACTCTATCCTCAAGCCAGACTGTGCCGACTGCAGCTGCTTCGGAATATTGCATACCCGGTGATTCGACAGCCTGCACCGCACCTGTCGCCAGATGGGATTACGAACAAGGGACGGGATCTTCAGCATATGATACTTCCGGAAATGCCAATACCGGCACAATTACAAACGCGACCTGGTCCCCCGGAAAAACCGGAAAAGGATTGGGTTTTGACGGAACGGGAGATTATATGACCGCAGCAGATAGCACGAGTCTAGAGTTAGGCTCAGGTGACTTTACAATCCAAAGCTGGATTTATCTAACCGCCTATCCGAACAGCGGCTTCGGTGCAGCAATATATGCAAAGGACTCGGGAACTGCCGTATTCGCTCCCTTAGATATTGTTATCAGAGACACCGCCACAGATGCCCAGCACGATATTCACGTCTGGGCAACCACCGCAAACGGCTCTTGGAACGTCTTAAATGACGTTGATTTCGGAGGTGGATCCCAACTCACTCTAAATGCCTGGCACCAAGTTTCTTTTGTCAGATCTTCAGGTTCGTGCAAGCTTTATGTAGATGGAGTTGTAACCAGTACTTCGTCTGCCGGGATATCCTGCAGCGGGACACTTTATGACAATGCCAATACTTTATATATGGGCGGTCAATTCCAAAGCACCTCAGGCAGCGGAGGAGTGACAGGAAGAATGGACAACTACAGAATTTTCAATTACGCAAGAAGTTATGCCCAGCTCCAATGGGATTATAACCGGGGCAAACCCGTGGCTTACTGGAAATTCGATGACTGTCAAGGAACAACCATCAATGATTCTTCCGGAAACAGCTATACAGGAACTTTAACTGCCACATCAACCGTTGGAACCTGCAGTACAGGATCGACTTTTTGGGGAGGGTCTGACGGAACGGGGACAGGAAAAAGAAACTACGCACCAACATTCAACGGAACGGGTGATTATATAACCTTGTCCTCAGCAAGTACTTTACCTGCAAATAATGCCCCCCAGAGTATGTCCGTTTGGGTTTACTATACTTCAACTGCTTCTGGTGTAGACACTATTTTATCTTTAGTAAATACGGGATCGAGTTCAATTACTGTTTTGCAAGCCAGAGGTAGCACCATAGGTATATATAAATGGGCAGGGGCTAGCTTGGTAACAACCAGCGCTCCCGCAACAAATACTTGGCATAATTTCGTATATACTTTCGATGGAACAACCCACAAGCTTTATCTAAACGGAAGGTTAGTAACTACATCAACCACTGCTGCCAATACAGCAACTCCAACAGGAGCTTTCATCAGTGACTATACGTCAGGCGGAGGAGAATATTGGACAGGAAAGATTGATGAAGCCCAAGTTTATAACTATACATTAACAGCGGCTCAAGTTTTGGATCTCTATAACAGTGGTGCCGCAAGATACGGACCGGTTACGGGTGCACCATAAAGGAATTAAGAATTAAGAATTAAGAAAATTAGGATTTATTTTTGAAGAACTCAACGGTCTTTTTTAGTCCTTCTCCGAGTCCGGTTTTTACTTCCCAACCGGTTGCTTTTTTCATTTTTTCAGAAGACGCATAGTTTGCCATAACATCACCTTTTCTTTCCCCTAAATCTTCAACTTCCAGCTTGTACTCAAATATATCAGACAGTTGATTTAAAATATCAACTATCTTTACCCCGTTCTCACTTCCGACATTAAAAACGTTATGGCCGGAAAGTTCCAGGACAGCGATATGCGCCGACGCCAAATCTTCGACATAAATAAAATCGCGGATCTGCTCGCCTTTCCAATATAAAGGCACCGGCCTCTTCTCCATCGCGGCTTTTATGAAATTCGGAATGGCGTGAGTTTCTGGAATATGATTCTCTCCCGGGCCGTAAGGATTGAAGTATCTTAATGTGGTCACGTCAAATCCGTCTGTTTTGTTAAAGGACTCGCACAAAACCTCCATCGCTATCTTGGACGCTGCATACGGATTAGCCGCAGAAAGAGGCGCATCCTCCAGAATCGGCAAGCTTTTAGGCTCACCGTAAACGGTTGCGCTTGAAGATATAACAATTTTTTTAATACCCGCCTCCCTCATTGCAGTTAAAACCGAAGCGGTCCCCGTCACATTATTCTCCATATATTTGGCCGGATTTTTGACCGATTCTTCGACCGAAATAAAGCTCGCCATATGAATTACTGCATCAGACCCTTTAAGACTTTCTGCGAGCAATTTTGAGTCTTTGATATTGCCCTCAACCACCGTTGCCCGGGAATCGGTATCCTCTTTTGAAGAAGTTGAAAAATCATCAAAGATTACAACTTCATTGCCTGAATCAAGAAGCTGTTTTGTAATGTGGGATCCGATAAATCCAGCACCGCCGGTGATTAAAACTTTCATCTCTTAATTATACTACCTTTTAGACACGCTTCTCTTGTATAAATCCAGATTCTCGAGTGCCATTCCTGTTCCGAGCACGACCGATAAAAGAGGATTCTCCGCTATATGGCAAGGCACCCCTGTTTCCTGAGTCATCAGCTTATCCAGATTTGTAAGCTGGGAGGTTCCTCCGCTCATAACAATTCCTTTATCAATAATGTCGGAGGCAAGCTCGGGAGGAGTTTGCTCAAGAACTGCCTTAACTGCAGACATAATTTTCTTTAACGGATCGGCAATCGATTCGGTAATTTCCGCTGAATTAATCACAACCGTCCTGGGCATTCCCCCGGTACCGTCACGCCCCCGGATCTCCATTTTTTTGATATCCTTTTCAGAGGTAAAAAGAGCGTTGCCGATTGTTGTCTTGATAGCCTCCGACTGATGCTCTCCTATTATTAAACCGTATTTTTTCCTGACGTAAGAAACTATAGCTTCATCAATTTTATTCCCGCCCACTCTGACCGAATTATGAACAACAACACCACCCAGCGAAATAACAGCCGCCTCGACTGTTCCTCCTCCGATATCAACAATCATATTCCCTGAAGGATTGGCAATCGGAATATTTGAACCGATAGCCGCAGCAAGAGGCTCATCAATCAAAAAAGCAGTTTTAGCTCCTGCAGAGAGTGTCGCATCCATAACCGCCCGGCGCTCAACCGAAGTTACTCCGGCCGGAACACAAACCATAACTTCAGGCTTAAATAGCCGCGAGGAACCGCAGACTTTATCAATAAAATAACGCATCATAGCCTCAGTAATAACATAATCAGCTATGACCCCGTCGCGCAAAGGCCTAGTTGCAGTAATATTTCCCGGAGTACGGCCGAGCATTTCTTTCGCTTCATTGCCGACAGCCAGCACCCGGTTATCAATAGTTGAAACAGCAACAACCGAAGGCTCATTTAAAACAATTCCCGTTCCTGCAAGATAAACTAAGGAGTTGGCGGTTCCTAAATCGATAGCAATCCTTTTGGAGAATTTAAACATAGACAGAAGTAGTAACAAACTATACCCCAGCGAAGACCCTATCTCAAGATATACTAACTGGATCAAACTACAGAATAAACCAAAGACCCGATGTCAAATCAACAAATGCCAATTCAAAATTATTGGGAATTGGTTTATTGGATTTAGACGAAGTTGCAAGCTTCGCTTATTTGGATATTGGTTTACTTAAGATTGATTCCGTATAAATTAGGCTGCGATGCCGTCTGAGTCGGCAAGGAAGAAATGACTACCAACCGCGAACCGTCAGGCCACGGAACCACCATATTGGGCTGGATCGAACCATAGTAAATCTCTGCCTTATTCGTACCGTCAATCTCTATTATCGATAATCTGACCAGATCAAACTCGTCTTTAATCGTTACGGGTTTCGGGCTTCCGCTGGGCTTAGGCGTAGGTGAAGTCTGATTAAGTTCAGACATTACCAAATGCTTTGAATCAGGTAGGAATTCGTAGTTATAAGCTTTAGGTAAATCATAATTCTTCTTCAAGCTAAGATCATTGAGTTTAAAGTTGCCGTCTACATCTGTATATAAAACCTTGGTTTCGTCGGGCGACCATTTAAGCGTCGCAGAACCTGAGGCTGTCTTTCTGAGATTCATATCCTTAATTTGCTCCAGTTTAGTCAATCTGTTCTGAGCTAAGGTGTCGTCCC
>CAYOSW010000006.1:0-57853 GCA_964406775.1 uncultured Gammaproteobacteria bacterium | reverse complement strand
AGCTTAAAAAACACAAATCCCGAAAGAACAACGATTACTAATATAAAGGCAAGCATTATTGTGCTTGCTCCGCGCTGAGATAATCCGAGCATTAACTAATTAAATATTTTAAGGGGAGCGGTTGTCAAGGAGGTTGCAACCAGGGAAGAACTTTTTCTCTAAGACAAAAACTCTAACAAATCCCGTCCTAAAGAGCAGAAACCGAAATCCCTGCCTCCTTCCTTGATTGCCCATAGAATATAAAACATAAGTTATATTAGGTCTGTGATTTTTATCAAGTTCATAAAAACGGTTAGGAGTATAATGCATATATGAAGAATAATGCCGGAACTAGTGCGATATACGGGTTAGGAATGCTCGGAGCACTAGTCTACTTTATCCAGCACGCGTCCTCATTTACAGACGGGCTCATCGGAGTATTTCTGGCAATATTCTGGCCGGGAGTATTTGTTTATAAAGTTCTTGAGATGTTCAAAATGTAGTCAGTCCTTTCCCGGCACCCGTAAACCCGCAGATGCCGGGATTTAATTTACCCGAAAGACTCTAGAGTTGATGTCCAGGAAAAAGTTTTATTCCTGCGGCTATAACTGTTATGAGTCCGATTGTGACTAGTGTCCAAACAGCCATAGTAACTCCGGTAAAACCTAAAGCAAACGGGGCAAGTACTGCAGTTACCCCGGCAATACCCGCAACCCAGTATTCCCAGGCTTCCCGGTCTTTAGCTGCCCACTCAAACCCAGATGCGCCCATTAAAACCAGTCCGATTGTTAAACTTGTCCAAAGGGCTGAAGCATCTGCGTTATATCCTAAAACAAACGGAGCAATAAGCGACGACAACCCTAAAACTGCTGTTAACCAATACATTATTATCACCCCCTTAAAACTCTATTAAGAGTCAGACTTATCTTTTCCTTCCGCTTCCTCAGTCTCAACAACTTCTTTATCCACAGCTTCTTTTTCAACGGAAATGGTGCATTCTGCGACCAGAGCAATAATGGTACTTATCGCCGCGGCCACGGGGAGGATTACCGTCCCTACAACGCCAATAGTTAAAGGAAATTCGGCAAAAGCCTTACCTTTTTTATCTTTGATTGTTATCTTTCGGATATTGCCCGCCTTAATCAATTCCTTAATTTTATTAACAACATCGTTTCCCGAAACTTTGAATTCCTCAGTTCTTTTTGTCATTTTGCCTCACCTCACTTTTCAACCTTGATATAAAGCAGAAGAATGGAAATATCAATGACGCAGGTCACTAGCTTGAGCTTAAATGCAAGGCGTGGCATAATTGGACAGATGGAACCCGCTGTGAAGGAAAAACTGGACATTTTTTTCGGTAAATATAAATCTTCGTATTTCTCCAAAGGAGAACCGTTGATTGAGGCCGATCAGGATCCCGGCGGTGTCTATTATTTAACCGAAGGCGTTGTAAAGGAATATTCCGTAAATGCCGAGGGAGTTGAAGTAGTTTTAAACCTTTTTAAACCCGATGCTTTTTTCCCTATGCCCTGGGTCTTAAATAAGAAAACGATTCCTCATTATTTTGAAGGAATGGCTGACGGTAAGTATTTTAAAGCTCCGGCTGATGAATTTCTCAATTTCTTAAAAAACGAGCCCGAGATATTACTCGACTTGCTCAGGCGAATTTACCGGGGGATGGAAGGGATGTGGCAGAGGCTCGAGTATTCGATGTCCGGAAGCGCATACGGGAAATTTATTACCGAATTATTAATTTTTGCCAAACGCTTCGGTAAAAACGAAAACGGAAAAGTGACGATAGATTTTAAAATATTTGAAAAGGATTTGGCTTCTCACAGCGGTATCGCGAGGGAAACAGTCAGCAGACTCATAAGTAAGTTAAAGGAAAATAACCTGATTACATTCGAGAATAACACCGTTGTCATAAATAATCTTGAAAATCTGGAAAAAGAACTGAATCCCTGATTGTGACCCAAGTCAACGAAAAGTAATCCCCGGGAGTGCTAAAAAGGGTTATGAGAGTAAATGTTGCCGATAAAGGAGTGAAAGTTGACGGAGAGGCTCTTGAAATTCTTAACAAAAATCTGGAAAAGATAAGCAGGTTATTGCCTCACCTCAACCCTGATCTGACTTCCCTTAATTTTTTTATCAAACGGAATATTTCAAAAACTAAAACAATTCAGGCTAATTACGAAGGATGGATGAGATTGATTTTGCCCAAAAAAGCACTCTATACCCACTTTAAGGGAGTGACGGTTAGTGAGTGCATTCACGGCGGTATGAAACATTTAAACAGGGAAATCAAGAAATATAAGGATCTTCATTTTAAATCCCAAAGCCAATACCCGAATCAAGACACAATAAGAAAGGAAGGTATCAATGAACAAGTATAAAATTTTCTACTGGCTGCCTAGAATTTTGGCTATTGGTTACATTATATTTCTAGGAGTTTTTGCCCTTGATATATTTGAGCCCGGGAGGTCGCTATTGGAAATTTTAACAGGACTTTTAATTCACCTGATGCCTAATTTCATATTAATAATTGTTTTAATTTTGGCTTATAAAATTGAAAAACTGGGAGGGTTAATTTTTATACTACTTTCGCTTTTGATGTCGGCATTTTTTAATAATCCTTTTTGGGTAAACCTTGCTTTGTTTGGTCCGCTGTTTTTGATTGGAGCTTTGTTTATCATAAAGGGGCATTTCTTCCCTAAAGAAAGGAGATAGCCTTGGATATAAATTTTTTACAACAAAATTCAGCAGTACTAATACTGATAATAGTTTGGGAAGTTACTTGGAAGGGGATAGCACTTTGGTTTTCTGCCAGGCGGGGACAAAAATACTGGTTTGTTGGACTATTGACTCTCAATACAATCGGAATATTGCCAATCATTTATTTGTTGATTTATAGGAAGAAGCGATGAAGATTAATGTGATATGGCATCAAGCAAATAAAATGCCAAAAAATCCGACAATTGACCAGAGGATAATTTGGCACAAAAGTCACGAAGAGAATTGTAAATGCCGTGCTATGCCCGATAAATTAAAACAAATTATTTTAGAGAGAAAGTAGGTGAATTAAATGAATAAAATTCTGGTCCAAGGTTTAATTACAGGAGTTGCGATGCTTCTTGTAAGTTTGGTTTTCAGTTTTTCGGCGGGATTCATTTTCCCTTCCTTAACTGCCGAGTATGTAAATGAGGCTATATTCAGGCCGTGGTCGGATCCGCTGATGCAGATGTTTTTCGCCTACCCGTTTGTGCTGGGTATTATCTTAGCTTTTGTTTGGGATAAGGTAAAAAATTCGGTAGCAGGTAAAACTATAACTTCCAGAGGTTTGAATTTCGGTTTGATCTATTTTATGGCAACCACAATGCCGGGTATGTTCATAACCTACTCAAGTTTTCAAGTCTCTTTGGTGCTGGTTATGAGCTGGACGCTCAGTGGATTTATAGAGGCAGTAGTTGCGGGTTGGGTTTTGGCAAAGCTGAACAAGTAAGCAAATGACAAAAGACCAATTAAGAGGTAAACTAGATTTATGAACGGTTTTAATGGGGTAAACAGGCAATCTATGTTCATAAAGAAACTTTCCGAAGTTTCAATTAAAGACGTGCCTGAAGTCGGAGGAAAAAATGCGTCTTTAGGCGAGATGATCAGGGAATTAACTAAGAAAAAAGGAATTCCCGTTCCGGGAGGATATGTAGTCACGGCCACAGCTTACCGCCATTTCTTAAAAGAAAGCGGTTTGGATATCTTCATCAAAGAAACACTTAAGAATTTAAATACCAAAAATATTCAGGATTTAGAAGAAAAGGGTAAAAAAATTAGGGAAAAAATTGTCGCAACCGGGTTTCCCGAAGACTTAAAACAAGCTATTGAAAAAGCCCATAAGGAGGCGGAGGGGGAATATGGGAAAAATGCCGATTTTGCAGTCCGCTCTTCTGCAACTGCTGAAGACCTCCCCGGGGCTTCTTTTGCCGGTGAACACGAAACATATCTGAACGTGAGGGGTCTGGAGAACACACTTATTGCCATTAAAAAAGCGATGGCTTCTCTATTTAATGATAGGGCAATCTCATACCGCGTAGATAAGGGATTTGATCATTTTAAGGTGGCTTTATCGGTCGGGGTTCAAAAAATGGTCCGTTCGGATTTGGCCTGCTCCGGGATTATGTTTTCGTTGGATACGGAGTCGGGATTCAAGGATGTTGTAATCATCAACGGATCGTGGGGTTTGGGTGAGATGGTTGTTCAGGGAGCTGTTACCCCGGACGAATTTGTAATTTATAAGCCGACTTTAGGGCAAACTGTTAAACAGCACCCGATAAAACATCTTCTGAACAGAAAAATCTATGCGCCTATTATCAGTAAAACTTTGGGACGTAAAAACAGGAAAATGATTTACGGAAAGGATACACCCACTAAAATTATTGAAACCACAGGAAAGGAATTTAAGAACTTTGTATTAACGGACAAAGAAATTTTGAAACTCGCTTCCTGGGCTGTAGAAATAGAAAAGCACTACACAGCGAAAGCGGGAAAATGGACGCCGATGGATATGGAGTGGGCAAAAGACGGCGAAACAGGGGAGTTGTTTATCGTTCAGGCCAGACCCGAAACAATTCACGCCGAAAGGGATTTAACAAAAATTCACGAATATGTCAGGACTCAGGAGGGTAAGGAGATTGTTAAGGGTTCCTCTGTCGGAAATAAAATTGCAGCGGGTAAAGCACGGGTGATACTGGACGTTAAGGATATTAATAAATTTGAAAAGGGCGAAATACTTGTTACCGAAATTACCGATCCGAATTGGGAACCCGTTATGAAGATTGCCTCGGGTATCGTTACCGATAAAGGGGGAAGAACCTCACACGCGGCAATTGTTTCCCGTGAACTGGGGATTCCCTGTATTGTCGGGGCCGACGATGCCACCAAAAAAATTAAAACGGGGGATATAATTACTGTCGATACCACAGGTTCGGCCGGAATAGTTTTTGAGGGGGAATTAAAATTTAAAATTGACGAAATCGATATTAAAAAACTTCCTGAAACCAAAACAAAAATAATGGTCAATATTGCAACTCCAGACACGGCTTTTGAAAAATCTTTTCTACCCAATTCAGGAGTCGGACTGGCTCGGGAAGAATTCATTATCGCTTCCGATATCGGAATTCACCCTAACGCTTTAATTAATTACGGGAAACTCCCCTTAGATTTAAAGGAAAAAATTGATAAAGAGACGGAAGGCTATGATGATAAATTGCAGTTTTATGTTGATAAACTCGCCTCAGGTGTAGCTAAAATATGCGCAGCATTTGCACCGCACCAGGTTTTGGTGAGACTTTCGGATTTTAAAACTAATGAATACCGTTCGCTTTTGGGAGGGGATTTATACGAGCCGAAAGAGGAAAATCCGATGATCGGCTGGAGAGGTGCATCAAGATATTATTCTCCGGAATTTATCGAGGCATTTAAGCTGGAAATAAGGGCCTTGAGAAAAGTAAGGGAAGAATTCGGGCTTTTAAATTGTATGGTGATGGTGCCGTTTTGCCGGACGGCGGAAGAAGGCAGAAAAGTCATCGAAATAATGGAGAAGAACGGATTGTCCAGGAAAAAAGATAAAAGTCTCAAGTTTTATGTAATGTGTGAGATTCCCTCAAACGTTATTTTGGCTGATGAATTCCTGGATATCTTTGACGGAATGAGTATAGGTTCCAATGATTTAACCCAGCTAACGCTCGGTATAGACCGCGACGGCAATGAGAGGATCAGATCGATTGCCAACGAGAACGATAAATCCGTAAAAGAGTTGATCAGCGAGGTTATTAAAGTCTGCAAAAAGCGGAATAAATATATCGGTATTTGCGGACAGGCGCCTTCCGATTATCCCGATTTCGCCCAATTCCTAGTCCGGGCGGGGATAGACAGTATGTCTCTCAATCCCGATACGGTAATTAAAACCATAATCAAAGTCCACGAACAGGAACAAAAACTCGGTTAGGGGTGTAATTTAGATCACACAATTTCCTAAGATTAGATGCTAGATTGGACAGGTGAATACGTTTAGTCAAGTAAAGGCAGAGGAAATTAAGAATATGATAGATCAAAACCAGGATTTAGTATTGCTGGATGTCAGGTCTCCCGAAGAATATGCAAGAAATAGGATTCAAAAGAGTGTAAATCTTCCATACGAAACGATTACAAGAGATATAGGGGAGTTAGTTCCCGATAAAAAAACTAAAATCGTTGTTTATTGTTTAAGCGGTTCAAGGAGTGTTGTAGCCGCCCAAAGCCTTATTGAGGCTGGGTACTTAAACATATTCAATATGGAAAATGGATTATTGGGATGGAGAGCAATAGGTTTCCCTTTGGAATAATTTAGCAATCTCTTTATCTTACTGCTAATTTTTGATATAATTTTCCGATGACTCTTGAGGAAGTGGAAGATATTGTAGAACAGGCTATTAAGGAATTACCCGAAGAATTTTCTTCAAATTTGGACAATGTCGGATTTGTTGTTGAAGCCTGGCCGGATCATTTTGAGATGGAAACCATTAAAGCGCATCCTTCAAATACCTTGCTATTCGGACTCTACCGCGGAATTCCTAAAACTAAACGGGCCTCCTTATATTCGGCTTTACCCGATAAAATAACTATCTTTGCAGGACCGATTCTTATGGTTTCAAAAGATTTAGAAGACGCTACGGAAAGAATCAAAAAAACCGTTCTCCACGAAATCGGCCATCATTTTGGAATGAACGATAAAGAGCTTGAAAAACGGGGGATTTAGCCTTTAGTAATAGTCCTAATTGAAATCTGTCAATAATTTGTCAATACTAAAATCAGGTAGTTTAGGAGGTGATTGGAATAAAGAAAATCCTTATTGTCGAGGATGAACAGATGCTCTTGAAGTCGCTGCACGAACATTTAGCCTTAAAGGGTTACCAGATAATTGATGCCCATGATGGAATCGAAGGTTTTGAAGCAATAAAAAGAGAGAAACCGGATCTAGTAATTTTGGATATTAAGATGCCTAATCTTGACGGAATGACAATGTTGAAAATGTTACGACAGGAAGATTTGGGGAAAACGATCAAAGTTATGTTTTTAACTAACTTAGATCTTGATGAGCAGATGACAAGTAAAGTAGTCGAGGGTCTGCCACTTTATTATTTGATGAAAAGTGATACCTCGCTTGAAGAGCTGACGAAAAAGGTCGAGGAAGCTACACAATATAACTAGTTATCTCTTGTATTACCTAAAAGAAATTTATAGACTAATTTTAGCCAACTTTAGAAGCTTATGAAACTCAATAAGAGGAATAGTTTTACGAGCAAGAAATCTGATTATAACCGAGATAAACAGCTCGAAATTATCGTCAGGACTAAAGACTAAATTGATTTAAAAGCCCAGCACCGCTGTAAGCATTGCGACAAACTTCTAGGAGTCCATATTTTATCCTTCGTTTGATATTAAATGTCCCCGTTGTGGGACATTAAACTCTATATTAAAAAACGCCGAAAGACAGGTATTTATAATTGTTCTCGGAGGCGTGATACTATTTGTTAATAAACAAGTTGAAAAGTGACTGTATACGCTATTGCCAGAAGCGCTTCAAGTAACCGGATAACTGTTTCTGCCACACCGGAAATTGCCAGTTCAATCTCAGTTACAAGGTAGTTCATCCTTGTCACAACGAGCACAATATAGTAAGGTAATAAATATGAATGAACAAGTTTGTCCCAAGTGTGGTTCGCCGCTAAGCGAAATTCAGGAAACTCCGACCGGTAAAAAACTCCAAAGATGTTCAACAGGATTTTGGAATAAGGAAACCCGTAAAAACGAAGGTTGTGATTATGTAAAGTGGATTCAGGAAGAGCCCCAGGAGTTAGATGAAAAATGTCCGAAATGCGGAAATCCGTTAGTTATGCAGACTACCCGGTTCGGGAAAAGGATGAAAAAATGTTCAACAGGCGGTTGGGACGCTAAAGAAAAGAGAGCGACAGGATGCGACTATGTTGAATGGATAAACGGCTCAAAAACCGAAGCTCTTGATTCCGATTGTCCCGAGTGTGGAAATAAACTGGTGCTTTTTACAACTTCTTCGGGTAAAAAGGCCGAGAAGTGTTCAACTGCAGGATGGGATCCTAAAGCGAGAAAAGCGACGGGATGCACTTATATTAAATGGCTCAAACCCGGCGAGGTACCCGTAAGTTCTGCAGGTGAGGAGTTTTTACCGCCTCCGCCCGAAGAATAATATGTGTAAAATAGAAGTATGGGTAAAATACTTCTTTTGCTTTTTTCGTTTTTTCTTTTAGTATTATTCTTTCCGCCTAAACCTGCTTCCGCTCAAATTCTCACGACCGATAAGTTAATAACCATTGATACCGGAGCTCAAAAATTAACCGCCTGGGACGGGGGGAAGGTAGTTTATGAAACAAAAGTTTCGACGGGAATGAAGCTGACGCCGACAGTAAAAGGGAGCTTTAAGATTTATTTTAAAACCCCACTAACCGATATGCGCGGTCCTTCGCCCTATAAGGATATTTACCCCTCGGGCAAATATCTGGTAGAGGATGTTCCAGATACTATGTATTTTTATCAGGGTTACGCGATCCACGGAGCTTATTGGCATAATAACTTCGGGCGTGTTGCCTCACACGGTTGCGTAAATACACCTCTCGTTGCCGCTAAGTGGCTTTACGATTGGGCGCCTCTGGGGACTAGGGTTGAAGTGTGGTAACCGGAGATAACTTCTTTATATATGGTCTTCCGTGTCAGCTTCGGCTTCCGCTTTGGTTTTATGAACCGTTCCGTCCTTGTGATGAGGTGGACTGTAAAGCGTGTAAAGTTTTAAAGGTTCGGTTTGGGAAGTATTGATAAAGTTATGCTGAACACCTGCCGGCACAACAATAGCGTCTCCGTCCTTTATGGAAGTCTCTTCGCCGTTCATAATGACTTTACCTTCTCCCGATTCGATTCTTAAAAACTGATCAACGATTTCGTGAATCTCCGTTCCGATTTCTCCCCCGGGTTCAATACTCATAACAACCAGCTGAGTATGCTGGCTTGTATAAAGCACCTGTCTGAAATTATTATTCTCTGCCGTTAACTTTTCGATATTTCCGATAAATCCTGTCAATTAAATCACCTCATTTCCCGAAGGCAATTAAAAAAGTGCCGATCGTCATAAAAATAACTCCGATAACGAGAGAAGTATTTACTTTCTCACCCAGAAAAATGACGGCGAGTATGACCGTTAGAGCCAACGAAAGCTTATCAATCGGAGCAACTTGCGAAGCTTGGCCGAGCTGAAGTGCCCGGAAATAAAAAAGCCAGGACAGTCCGGTCGCGATTCCCGATAAGACAAGAAAAGTCAAAGAAAAATTGGAAATTGAACTCAGTTGCTTGTGTGTTCCTTGAAAGAAAACGATTCCCCAGGCAAATATTAAAATGACTATGGTTCTTATTGCAGTTGCCAGATTGGAATTAATATCCTTGATTCCGACTTTAGCCAAAATCGCTGTAAGTGATGCAAAAAACGCGGAAAGTAGAGCGAATGTGAGCCAACTCATAGATTTATTTTAGCAAATATCAAGGAAGAAATTGTGTTTTACATCACGCACGGTGACCGATGTGCAGCTGCGGGGACTGGCCGGGAAAATGAATTCCCGGAGAAGGCAATTTTAAGAATAGCAGGTCATCGTTAAGCAGGTAAACAAGCGTATATCTTGCTTCTGTAAGCCCGTTTATTTCCGAATAAGCCGCCTGTAAGCCGACCACATCCGCATTCCAAGGCTCCCGTCTCGCCTTGTCCCAGCGGAAAGCAATGCCGTCTACCGGAAAAGGGGATAATAGTCTTTCGGTGGGAGTACTCGGACCAACTTCGAGGCCGTTAAGTCGGGAATCTCTTAACAAAATCGCTTCTTCGTCGCGGGTATTCGAGAGTCCGGGGCGGTGGTTTACGCTTGGCACTTCAAAATAACAGGTATAAATATTGCCGGATTGAGTATTCGGGTAAAACATCCGTAAAGCTGCAGGCATTCTGCCTAAAGCCTGTTTGCGGGCTTCCAGGATTGCCTCAACCGCACTGCCGGTAAAGTTTTTTACATCTCCAAGCGATGTTGCCTCAAAAGCTGGGGGAAACGAACTCGGTTCCCAAGGAAATCGCGCACCTGTTTCGATAATTCTCATAACCCATAGTATATTATAGTAAGGCTAAATAATCAATTTAACTGTATAATTTTGCATATGCAAATTGAAGAAAAACTTCCAGAAAGATTCCGGACTGCGGCTTATAATCCCTCGATGTTTATTTATGCTTTTAAAAGAACGGTTTTGGATAAACTTTTTGAGGAACTTATGCAAAGCAATATTGCCATTTTAGGCGGGGAAGCCTGGATTGCCGAAGGGGATAAATATTTCGGGGTAATTCCGCTCAAAAACGGTGATAAAAGTGTTTTATCCTGGAAGGTAAAACGGAATAAAGGGGAAGATTGGTTTGATTTTGTTGAAAGGTCGGCAAAGGAATCAGTAACAGTAATAACTGAGGCTAATTTAGAGAAAAAAGTGAGCGCATTCGTACGTAGTAAGCTCTATTATCACTTCAATTTAATTGAGGAAAACTGATATATTGACACCGATTTTAAAATGCCTCATATTTATTGTATGCCCAAAAAGAGATCGGTAACTTCTTCAAAATCTTCCGATTTCGCCCACTACAAACACCACCTTTTACCTTCAGCCTTAGGCGGAGGAGTCGCATATCTCCTGTCCGGAGTAGTGGCTTTGGGACTAATAGTATTTGCGGTCGTTTGGGGCGGTAATATGCTTAGCCATAAACTGCACAAGCATTAACTTCTTTAATGCCCAAGAAAAAATCTTCACACAAAGCTTCAAACAAATCAGGGTTAGTATTTTTTCATAGAAACTCTTTTTTTATCGCATTCGCTGCAATCATTATCGTATTATTGTTAAGCCGTTTCTTAAAACCCAATCCTTCGTGGATTGAGCCCGAGAAATTAGTAAGCAAAAACGGGATATTGGATGTTACCTTGAATGCTAAAAAGTCTCCGGTCAGTATCGGAGGTAATGAGGCAACAGGGTCTATGGTTTATAACGGTCAATATTTAGGAGATACCTGGGTTGTTAAAGGCGGGGATACGATTAAGGTGCATCTGAGAAACGATTTAGATCAGCCGACAAATCTTCACTTCCACGGCTCGCACGTTTCTCCTAAAGGCAATTCAGATAATGTTCTTCTTGCTGTAAATCCAGGAGAATCTTTCGATTATGAATATAATCTGCCTGAAAATCCCCCTCCAGGACTTTATTGGTATCACCCGCATATGCACACCTATACCGATGATCAGGTAAACGGAGGTATGGCCGGGGCAATTATTGTACGGGGCGATACAGACGAATTACCCGCTTTAAAAGGTTTAGAGGAGAGGCAACTGGTTTTAACCACTAATGACCCGACAACCTCAGACGCCGTGGTCAGACTGGTTAATAATAAGTCAAATCCAGTATTGTATATCCGTCCGTTTGAGACCGTCAGACTGGAAATCTTTAATGCGGCATCCGATGATTTTTATAACCTGGCGATTCCTGGAACAAAGCTCCACGTCATCTCACGGGACGGAAATATGATGTCCGAAGTTGATGATGTGGACTCCGAATTAATGGCTCCTGGGGATCGGGTTCAGATTTTATTTAAAGCCGGATGGAGTGGAGAGTTTGATGTTAAGTCATTGGTTTATGACACGGGATTTTTCACTTTCCCCGAGGATACTTTTATGAAGATAAAGGTTGCGGGAATACCGGTTTTGCCAAGACCGCTCCCGACAGTGCTCAGACCTTATGATGACTTCCGCAACGCTAAAATTGATAATATAAGAACGCTAACTTTCTCCGAAGGAGGAACTCCTCAAAATACGACATTTCTGCTAGACGGAAAGCAATTTAACCCTAATGTTATCAGTCAGGTTATGGAGCTCGGTTCAACCGAAGAGTGGCATCTAGTTAATAAAAGTAAAGAAACGCACCCTTTCCATATTCACATTAATCCTTTTCAGGTTATTTCCGTCAATGGAATCGATGTCGACAGGAAAGGCTATGATGATACCTTTCCCGTTCCGGCTATGAGTACGGTTATTATCCGCACTAAATACACCGACTTTGACGGAAAATATGTTCTCCATTGTCATATTTTATTTCACGAAGATCACGGTATGATGCAGGTTGTCGAAGTAGTTAAGCCCGGTGCCTCGACAACCCCGCATAATGGACTACCTGCCCGAGAAGGTATGGGCGGGATGATGATGGATCATTCCGCAGCTCCGATAAAAAATTAAGTCTATTTGTAAGAGCTATACAACCAGGCATATATATTTTCCTCAGTAACCTCTTTTTCCGAAATCAGACCAATTTCGTTTTTCCTGTAAATTTTAAAGTTTTTTAGTTCAGTAATGACCGGAATATTTTCAGGACAGCTCCATCTCGACTCCGATGCATCTCCTCCGTAAATTATCCGGTTTTCGCAGGTTACTATTTCCTGTCCGGAATCCGAAATGCGGTTTTCCTTGAGATATAAATAATAAAGAGGGAGGGCGACCATACTGGATTTTTCATCGCTGTAGATCCGTACTGGTCCGGTTATTTTTGAATCGAGTGAATTTTTCATAGAGAGTATATCCGCCACCTGGCTTTTATTGTTATTTACAATCTGCCAATTTCCGGGAATAGAAACAAGAATTATGAGGATTAAAATTCCTAAACCTAGATATTTATTTGTTTTAAATAAAACCGATACAGACCAGCCGGTAAGAAAAATTAAAAACGGTTGAAAAACAATTAAATACACAGGAAGCCTTACTCCGCTATATGTAAATAGGAAGATTACTTGAAATAAAGCAGCTGATGAAATTGTGTAAAACGGCTTATCAAAACTTTTATTGTTTCCAATTCTCAAAAACAAAGCTGTAAGGAAAAGTAATAAAAACAAGTATCCAGAAAAGGGAATATTAATTAAAGTTTCTCCCCAAAATTGAGGCCAAAAAATAAACAAATCGCTCATTAAATTACTGCTGTTTCCCGCGCCGTCCGGGCCATTCATTAAAAACTGAAGAAAGTTATTAAATAAAACACTCTGGTGAGTAAAGTTAAAATAAATCAGAGGTAAAAACGAAGCCAGAAGCCCGAGAATACTTAAAATAAAAACATATAACTTTTTGAGGTAATCGGAGTTATTAGTTATTGAAACAAGCGGAATTAAAATAAGAAGCCCCAGAGCCTGATAGTGGAAATTAACGGCAATTCCTAAAATTAGTCCCGTCCAGAAAGCATAAATGATTTTCTTTTTTCTGCTCAGTAAATAGATAAACAAAAATGACAGGGAAGTCAAAAATGAAACCGGAACCGGATTTAGCATATCCGGGGAATGGAAAATCAAACCGCTTGAAAAAGCGGCCAGTATTCCGTAAATAAATCCGGATGATTTTCCGCCGTTTAAGTATCCGAGATAAAAAAAGATTAAGGCGGTCGAGACGGAAAGAAGAGTAAAACCGACCCAAGGTCCGTTAACTGCCGGGATTATTAATGTAAACAAAATAATCAGCCAGTAATAGAAGGGTCCGAAAGAAAATAGTCCGGCTGAAGAAGGTGGTCCGACCAGGGGCAAAACTCCGTGACTTATTGAGTAAAGCCCGATTATTCCGTCTCTTGCCTGATCCTGGCTTAAAGTCCAACGCTCACCGTAGTTTACAAATCTCCAAAAAAGTGAAGAAATTAAAACAATCCCGATTAGAAAAAGTATGACTAAATATTTTCGGTTAAGCATATTTTAATCTTACTTGATTTTCATCTGTAGTTTATTGCTGAAAATCGCATATTTAAAACCATAAGTACATAAAGTCTGTAATAATCTGAAATGGCTTTCATAGTATGTTAGCATTAAATAATGGATGAGTTGGCTAAACAAATTACTAAGAAGTGGAGGCATTGGAATTACAAAAACACAGCACTGCTAATTTTAAGTTTGGCTCTTTTCTTTTGGTTTGCAGAACATCCCATTGTTAAAAATACAATTTCTTTGATAAATGGTTTTGGTTATATTGGAGCATTTATTTCTGGTATCCTGTTTGTTTCCATTTTTACGGTTGCTCCGGCGGCAGTAGTTCTCTTCTTTTTGGCAGAAACTTTAAACCCATTATTAGTTGCAATATGCGCAGGTGCGGGAGCAGTTATAGGAGATTACTTAATATTTAGGTTTTTACGGGACAGAGTCTTCGATGAGCTTAAACCGTTATTCTTAAGTAACGGAGGGAGTGTTTTGGTCAAGTTATTTAAGACTCCCTATTTTGCCTGGTTTTTGCCTTTATTTGGGGCATTTATTATTGCTTCACCATTTCCGGATGAAGTTGGCATAGGTCTATTAGGAGCTTCAAAATTGAAAAATTGGCAGTTTTTAAGCTTGACCTTCCTTCTAAATACTATTGGGATATTTCTGATTATTATTGCTGCCGGATCCTTTTAAAAGTTTTTTTGACTGATAGGCGCTCAGTAGCCAGATTAAAAATTTATGGACATCCTGAACATCCCTTAAAAAGTATTTTGCCGAAGAGTTTTCTGAAAAGCCGACTCTGATGGTTAGAGAATCAGGCAGTTGTCTAAAAGCTTCCTCGTCGGTTTCGCTATCTCCTATAAAAATACATTCCTCCCCGTTTGGTAGTAATTTCTTAGCAAGCACACCTTTTGTCCAGCCGGTTTCTGTGCGTAATTCATATGCCTCTTTATCCCAAATTAAAGAAACAAGACCGGTATCCAAATATTTTGCCATTGTATTTTGCAACGCCCACTTTAAGTCTTTTTTTCTGTCTTGTCTAACTCGTCTATAATGGGCTACAACAGAAAAAATTTTCCTTTCAACTAAAGCACCTTCAAACTCAGTACAGATTAATTCCATATCCCGCTTGATATCTTGAAGAATTTGGGTTGTTTCTGATGATATTTCTGCACTAAAACTTTCTTTGTTGATAACCCATTCCGACCCGTGGCTTCCAGAATAATTAAGTCCGGTTAGATTAATTTTGTCTTTTAAGTCGTTCAGGGTTCTGCCGCTAATTATGATAATTGATAATGACCTGATTTTTACCAGCTTTTCTAACACTAATCCCGTTTTTCTCGGCAGACTGGCACTTGTCGGTATGGGTGCAAACGGCGCTAAAGTGCCATCAAAATCCAGAAACAAAAGAGTTGTTTTATTTTTTTTAAGAAGACCTTCTAAATTTTCTTTATTTCCCCAAAAATTAAGCATAATTCTACATATCAATTACCAAACCACCCCAAGTAAAATTTTTTGCCCCGTATCCCTCTCCGGTTAAAGGATTGTACTGTTCCCGAAAACCGCTTTTTATTACTAGATTAAGACTTGACCGCTTAATTTTTTCGGCCAATGTTTCATATCCGTACTTTTGTAATCCTTTATAGATAAACCAGTTTGTTGCCATCCAAACGGGCCCCCGCCAAAAACCGTCAGGGTTAAAGGATTCTTCCGAGCGTGATACTGTCGGGACTAAAAACGGCGCGTTAAATTCTTTTTCATTTTGTAAATACTTTTTTATAATCTTATTAGCTTCGGATTTAGTATAGAGTTTAGCAAAAAGAGGAGCAAAAATTGCCCAGGTTTTTGTTTTAATTTTTTTGTAGTTGATTTTTTCTCCAACAATATCCATTTTGGAATGAAGTGACCAGAATACCCCGTCCTCTAACATATGTTTTCTCATTGCTGCAGAAATTAATTTACTTTGATCAAAAAATAAATCTGCATCTTCGTGTTTACCCAAGGCGGATGCTATATCCGAGAGGCATTTTAGGTTCTCTACTAAGATAGAGTTAAACGGAACATCCTTAACCCAAAAGAAGTTTTTCATACAAGTTCGGGCATTAAATTTGCACTCGCGGTTTCTCTGAATTAACTCAAGACGCTTCTTAAAATTCTCCTTTAAATTGTGTTTTGGGGGAAGTCCAAGAACAACATCGAACCTAGGGGAGTTGTCCTCACCTGATTCATCGGGATTAATAATACTGATTAGATTGTTTCCTCTAAAATCGCGGTATTCTAAAAAATATCGGTAAAATTTAGTTAAATTCGGATAAAGTTGATCTAAAAATTTTTTACTCTTATCTTTTTGGTAAATTTGCCAAACAGAGTAGGCAAGCATAGGTGGTTGAGTGATAGAACTTGTATCTTCCTTGCCCCACTCGATGACAGGAAAATCGCTTGCGGTTTTTTTCTGCCAATAAATCATATGCGGGATCATACCGTTTTCAAATTGCCTGACAAATAAGGATAGAAGTTCTCGCTTCGCGGAACTCATATCAAAGTGGGAAAGAATTATCGAATGAAAACAGGAATCCCAGAGCCACTGATATGGGTACGATTCAGGAGAAGGAACAGTGTAAAAATACCTTTCCTTGTGTCTTCTGTTGGAAAGCATTAAGTTACTTATTGTTTTTTTTAGGTCATTTGTCATAGGGAATCTTTCATACTAACCCAAACCAACTATTGTTTTAAGAAGTTCGGCAGACCACCTATATACATTGTAGTTTTTAATATTTTCTCTCATCTCGTGCATCCTTTTAGTTTGCTCTCTAAGCGGCATCTCTAGAGCTTCTTTAATGGCATCAGCCGATTGTTCACCGTTATAAGGGTTGACAATTAAAGCGCTTTTTAGGTCTCTTGAGGCACCAGTGAATTGGCTTAAAATTAGAACCCCTTTTTCATCATCCCGGGCGGCAGCAAATTCCTTAGCTACTAAATTCATTCCATCGTGGAGTGACGAAACCATACAGAAATCGGCTGACCTGAAGAACTTCTGGATTTCTTCATGATTGTGATGTTTTTCCAGAAGTAAGATTGGTTTCCATTTATCAGTTTCAAATAATTGATTAATTCTCTTTGCCTCATCCCTGACTTCAACCGCAAAATCACGGTATTTTTTAACTTTAGTTCGGCTAGGCGCAGCAATCTGGACGAAGGTGAAGTTTTCGCGGTAGGTTGGATATTTTGTTAAGAATATCTCAATTGATTTAAAACGTTCTAAAATTCCTTTCGTATAATCAAGCCGCTCAACACCTAAGCCGATATATTTGCTTTTAATACCCAAATCCTTCATCAGATCGGCTTTCTCATTAGGTTCAGGAGAGTTTTTATTGCCGTTTGGGAAGGAAATACTAATAGGGAAGGGCTTGATATAAGAGCTATGATTGTTACGGGTTATGGTAAATCGTTCAAAATCAATCAAGGATTCTAATTCGCGGCCTACTGTTTCTATAAAATTATTACAGTGGAGTTGAGTATGGAACCCTATGAGGTCAGCACCGAGAATTCCGTCTAAAATCTCTTTTTTCCAGGGGCAAATGCTGAATGATTCGGGATTAGGCCAGGGGATATGCCAAAATATTCCAACAACTGCGCCGGGTTTTTTCTCCTTAACCATCCTCGGAACTAAGCTAAGATGGAAATCCTGAATCAAAACAATTGGCCTGTCCTGATTTTTTGTTTCAGCTAATACAGCCTCGGCAAATTTGCGGTTTACTCTTTGATACTCAACCCAATCCTCTTTTTTAAAGATCGGCCTGTTGTGGGCTATGTGGCATAACGGCCATAAACCTTCATTGGAGAATCCGTAATAATAACCATTTTCTTCCTCCGGTGTAAGCCAGACCCGTTTTAAAGTATATTTAGGCTCATCAGGCGGAACGCTTATCCGGTCATTCTTATCAACGACTAATTTATCAGCATCTCCGCTACCGTGAGCTATCCAAGTACCGCCGCAGGCCTGCATAACAGGCTCGATCGCAGTTGCCATTCCACTGGCGGGAAAATAGTAAGTAATTTTACCCCCGTTCTTTGTATGAATATATGGCTCTCGGTTGGAGACCATAAATATTTGCCTGCCTTTTAAGATATCTTTAATAAATTCCTTCAATCTTTGCGAGGTCCAAGGAGAATCTAGTTTCTCGAGTCTCAACCTGGCTTCCTCGCTGGCAGACCCCCTTGCTTCCATAAGACTATCGCGCATATTGGAAATTTCTTTAATCAACGGACGGAAGAAAAATGATCCGGCTAGATTTTTAGGATTTTTACCGGCTTGACCCATACGGGCTAACTTGATGTTATCTACAAGTCCTTTAATAGGCTCATAAATAATCCACCTGATTAGTAATATCGTAGCCAAAGATAAAAGTGATGCCTGGATCAAAAGACGGATCAGATTATTTCGCCAAATTTCAAACAGTCGGTCATCAATGTAATTTGCATTTTGGGCAATAAGCATAGCCCCGACAACACTTTTGTTATTATGTAAAGGAACTGCAAGGAGATAAATTTTTTTATTATCTAGTGAGGCGAAATCTCCACTTGGCTTATCTTCATCCATTGCATTAGCTACTATTTCAGAAGCTGCAGACGTCGATTCGGGAAGGGTTGAAGAGAGAGCTATTATCTGGTTTTTATTATCATAAATACCTAGCCCTGCAAATCGCTCCTTACTTGTAAACCGTTCAACAACACTTTGAAGATAGTCATCGGATTTATTGATGAAGTTAGGCTCAATCGTTTCTTTTAAACTGTCAGCCAGAAGGGTAGAACGGTATTGAAGATCGGATTGAAGTCTTTGCTGCTCATAACTGACTTGGTTAACTGTAAAGGCGATAACAATCAGGCTTATGATAGCGACAATTATTAGCACGGCGGCAATAATTTGCTTCATAAATTTTAATTATACCTTTTATGTCCTGTATCTCCAAAATAATACTAGGCAGTCCCAACCTTAGAATTTAACCTTATATTTGTTTAAATTCTGTGCGAATGGAATACGTTCCGGTTTGATACTGTTGTATTACCTGAAGGCCGTTTTATATACTGAAATTGTGAGGAAAATTGTTTTACTCTCCTTAGCCTTTATATTAATCTCAATCTTTTTTACTACTTCTGTTCAGGCTGCCGTAACTTGGTTCGAAAACAACCGGCCGGAAATACCGATAATCCCTGGACTCCGGTAGCTATGTCCTCAGACGGCCAGATAATAATTGTTGGTTCCCAAAACGGAGGTCTCTACTTGTCAGAAGATGGCGGGGATACTTGGGCAGAAACTCAGCCTGACGGTGATTTTGATTGGAATTGGCTTCCCGTAAGTATGTCTTCAAACGGTCAAATTATATTAGCCGGCGTACTAAATAATAGGCTTTATATAACAACTAACGGTGGAGATAGTTGGACTGAGACCCGGCCGGGAGGGGATAGTGATCTGAGGTGGTATACCACAAGTATGTCTTCTGATGGCCAAATTCTTTTGGCGGGTGTTAATAATGGTAGATTGTACAGATCGATTAATGCCGGTAGTGATTGGGCAGAAGTACGGCCGGTTGGAAATACCAACCAGGAATGGAGGACTAGTATTGTGTCTTCCGATGGACAGACAATGTTTGCAGGAATAGATAGTTCCAGATTATATAGATCAACTGATGGTGGGGATAATTGGGCTGAGGTCAGGCCTGCAGGAGATATTGATGTTCAATGGAATTCGCTTGGGCTTACCGGCCAGACAGTTTTGGCAGGCGCTCTTAACGGCAGGCTTTACCGGTCACTAACCGGTGGAGATACCTGGGAAGAGCTTCAGCCTGCAGGAGATAATGATGCAACTTGGAGTATCGCGTCCATTTCCTCAGACGGAAGAACTATGTTTGTTTCAAACAGCCTAAGGCTTTATATATCAACAGACACAGGGGGCACCTGGACTGAGACTCAGCCTTTGGGTGATACGGATCAAACTTGGAATGGAGGTGCTATTTCCAGAGATGGTCAGGTGCTGGTTGCAGTTGTCTGCGACGGTAGGGCGTATTTAGGCTCTAATCCATATCCTCCATCCCAACCCGTTTACCATCCTCCGTCTACAACTGATCCTCCGAATTGTAATGCTTCCACTCCCGCCGGGGTGCCGGACCTTTTTAAAATTGATACGGCAGGAACTTATGCAAATTTGTATTTTTCAACAGTCAGCGGAAGTTCAGGATATAACGTAAGTTATGGACTGGATTCTAATGCAAATCAATATGGGGATTTGTTTGGATATTCCGGTAACCTTTGGACTATAGGAAGGACTGTTTCCGGCCTTTCGCCTAATACGACGTACTACTTTAAAGTTCAGGCGGTTAATGGTTGTAATGCCGGGGGTTGGAGCAGTGTGAAGTCTATTAAAACTAAAGGAAGAGAGGCTAATATTACGCAGTTTTTTGCTAATTTAAATCCGTTTAGTTCTAATCCGTCCTTGATTACTTCTAAGTCTTCGGGGCAAGCGGTTGCGGGGGTTTCTAAGACTCCGGAGAGTTGCTCTTATGTTGTACAGGAAGGGGATTCATTTTGGAGGATTGCGGAGAAGGAGCTAGGCAGGGGGAGCAGGTTTGGGGAGCTGGTTAGTTTAAATCCCGGGGTTTCGGTTCTTCAAATTGGCCAGACGATTCGCGTTTGTAAATAGCTATGAAATATTAGACAGGGTTAGGTAAGGGGACTTTTACTATATCTAAGTAAAGAGAGACAAACTTAGGACGCGGCTCGCCGTCTTTTTCAGGAAGTTGTTCCTCTTCTTCAATTTCAGCATTTTTCAACTTAAGCTCCTCCTCTCTTATGCTGTAAATAATCTCACCCCCTTTCTTTTGATAATTTTTAAGCTGAGTTTCAGTATCTTTTGCTAAAGCTAGTTTACATATGGTAAGCAGCTTAAGAGACTTACTGTCAGCTCTTTCGCATTGATCAAGAATATACGGGAGCATAGTTATATATGCTTGCTCTAAACTTAATGTTTGTTCTATAGTCAACTCCTTCCTGTTTTGAAGTGATGTAACCATTCGTTCGATATAATCAAAATCTGAATTTATAGTTTCAAGCAATGAATATAATTCAGAATACTTATTTATAAGATCTAAGCTAAGTAGTTTTAAACTTAAGCCAGCGCTTATATTAAGTTTATCGAATCTCAGAATCAATCGCGTACGAGAAGGATTGGTGTTATCAAGGGCATCTTTTAAAACACTTAGATTCCGAAACATTCTGACGCGAATGGGAATAATTTCGTGTTCGAGTTGGACGATCGTATTTCGATGATCGTAGAATTTATCAGTGCGTTTCTCTTCGCGTCTGCGTTTACTTTCTGCTGAGTTAGTATAAAAAATACCAAAAAGAGCAACACCTGCAGCAAATAATGTTGCCAGTGCAGTTAACCATTCGCTGACAAATCCTGATGTGATGTTGAATGATTGAGTAGAAAAGCTGTGGAGAACATTAACCAATAAAACTACAATGGCAAATTGAGCGAAGGCTATAATAATTGCCAGAAGATAAATAAATCTCATTGATCATAGGCAGAAAATAAGTATATCAGATGAGTTCTGTTTTCTTATTATTCCTGTTAAAATTCACGAATGAGTTTAAAAGTTGGGATTGTGGGTCTCCCGAATGTTGGTAAAAGTACTTTGTTTAACTCGCTTTTGAAGAAGCGGGTGGCACTTAGTGCGAATTATCCATTTGCAACTATTGAACCGAATACCGGGATTGTGGCTGTTCCTGACGAACGGCTTTTGAAGCTGGCGGAAATTACTAAAACCGAGGAGAAGATGGATTCGCTTCCTCCGGTTATCAATGCGACGATCGAGTTTGTGGATATCGCCGGGCTTGTTAAGGGCGCCTCAACGGGCGCGGGGCTCGGAAACCAATTCCTCTCGCACATCCGCGAAGTCGACGCAATAATCCACGTCTTAAGGGATTTTACCGACGCAAATATCGTCCGCGAGGGGAGCACCGATCCGAAAAATGACAGGGAGACAATAGAAACCGAACTGGCTTTAGCAGATCTTCAGGTTTTGGAAAAATTAATTACAGGTCAGGAAAAAACAATGCGTGGCTCAAAAGATCCGCTTGAAACCCAGAAACTGGAAATTTTAAATTTAATAAAAGGGGAGCTTGAGCAGGGGAGGATGTTGGGTAAATACGAAGTAGGGGATGAGCGTTTAAAACTATGGTTTTCGACCTTACCTCTTTTAACAATAAAACCAATCCTTTACGTTTTTAACGTTGATGAGGGTTCTTACGCGCATAGGATGGAGCACGAAACGGCAAACGGTAACGAGATGGTGGTTTCGGCAAAAATAGAAGAGGAGTTATCCGAACTTTCGGATGAGGAGAAAAAAGAATATTTAGCGGAGCTCGGGATTAAGGAGCCCGGGTTAGAAAGACTAATTAAAAAAGCTTACTCGCTGTTGGGACTCGCTTCGTTTTTAACCGCAGGCAAAAAAGAAGTGAAGGCCTGGACTTTTAAAACGGGTATGAAGGCTCCCGATACTGCAGGCGTAATTCATACAGATTTTATTAAAAAATTCATCAGGGCGCAGGTTGTTTCTTATGATCAATTAATTGAGGCCGGTAGTATGGCTTCCGCTAAAGCAAAAGGATGGGTCAGGACAGAGGGAAAAGATTATGAGATGAAAGACGGTGATGTAGTTGAGTTTTTAATTGGCTCCTGAAGATTTGTATATCCGCATCAAATATCCTATAATATTCAAATGCCGAAAAAGGAAAGTGATCCCGAGAAAGAACTTGATAGAGCTTTTGAGCTTGAAGAACATAGCAGATGGGGAATGGCCATAGGCGCCGGTCTTTTTGTGATGGGTGCGGTTGATGCGCTTTGGGGTGAATATGATATCCAAAAAGAACTTAACAGGGTACTTCCAGTACGCGCTACCCAAACTCAGATAATTGCCGCAAGCATTGAGAGAGAATCAGCCCTGATCGATTTATATATCGCCAGAAGAAATAACCTGCCTTCAGATGCGGCAGATAAACGACTGATGGCTGTTCAGGGATTTTTTAATGATGTCAGATATCAAAAAGAGGTTGAAGCCGGTGTTAGAAGTTATGACGGCGATTTGACCAAGCCTAAGAACCGCTTACTGGGAGACGCAGTAGGAATGGCTCTGGGGTTTGCCTTTGCGGTTCAGGGTGCATATTTACGGTACAGGGCTCAGCAGAAAATCTACAGTTACTATAATGAAGGTTAAGCCTTTAAATTTTTCCGAGCATTCTTTCTTAAATTCAGCGCTTCCAATTTATTTGAGGGTGAACTAACCGGATGAAGTGTGACTTCAAATCCTGCCTGAATAAATTCGCAGGCAGCAATTCCGGCACAGCCGTCAGGTAAAAGCCCGTGCTTTAAGAATTCATTGGCGGATTCTCCGCGGTCATAAAGCTGCTGGTCAAACATATCGATAAACGGATGCTCGTCCGCGTCCCGGCCGTCTAGCGGCATTAGTTCCATAATTATTCCGCCGACCTTTATAGATCTGACGCCCGTTCTGCGGAAGAGACGCGTAACATCATTCATATCATAAGGTCTGTAAGGGGTAGGGGTAACCAGTTCGGTTCTTACCGCATAAACAGTTCCTCCAGGGTAAATTGCGCCCAGTCTTTTAGGTAAAGCCTGCCAGGCAAACCCTCTTTCTTCAAAAATTACCAGCGGATTACCGTTTACGAGGCTTGATCTTAAAAACTGCTCCCTGTCTTTACCGAATGTTTCCGGTCTGCGGGAGTACCAAAGTTCAGGATTATCTTCCTGGAAAAACGGATGGACCAGAACAGAAATTTTCCCTCCGCGCTCCCGGACTTTTGACTCGAAAACATTTAACTGTTTTTCACCGGCTGTAAGTAAATTAATAACCTCGGGCGAATACATCATAGAGTCCTATAGTATATAATAAACTTAATCTGAAGTAAAATATCCGTGCCTTGACGCTCTAATTTTATTCTGATAGTGTACTTTTATATGGCAGGTGAATCATCGGAAGTTCAAATAGGTACAATTTCAGCCCCCGGAGAGGCAGAAGAAGAAGTTTTAAAGGCTAAAAGAGCCGGAACTGAGGGCAGTAGTTTTGTGCGGACTACCGTCCCCGACAAAGGTGAAAAAGGTGACGAGGGGCCGAAAATGGTGGATCTAAATAAAAAAGAGCCGAGAGACCCTTTCCCTCTCCGCAGGCTGCTTGATAACAAAAAAAGAAATCCCAAACCCGGTTTAAGCGGAGTTGGGGTTGATCAGAATTCAGGAATGGCGGATACAGTTTTAGGTAAAGGACAAAATACAATAGATACAACCAGGCCCGGAGACTTTTCCGCTAATAACGCCGCCTCAGTTAACAAAAAATAAGCAATCTCAAGCGGGTGTTGAATTCTACCCCATAAACGGTTAAAATTACCCAATGCAAAAATATTCGCTGACCGTATTAATTAACGAGAAGGTTTCGGAAACCGATAGAGTCGGTGTTCTTGACGGACTGAAAAAACATTTCGGCAATTTAATTAAAGAAGAGCTCTGGGGAATGAGATCTCTTGCATATCCTATAAAGCACGCTGACCGGGCATTTTTTGCTCATTTTGAATTCGAAGCAGAACCTGCAGTAATCATCACTCTTGACAAAAATATCAGATTAACTGAGGATATTATCAGGTATTTAATCGTCCGAATCGAAGAGAAGAGAAAAAAAGTAAAGCCGGCTAAAAAGGAAGAGAAAGTTGAAGTTATTGAAAAAGAGGAAATAAAAGAAGAAGATAAAACTAAAGGCAAGGCTAAGAAAAAATAAGCAGTGTAATTAAAAAATGGCAAGTCGTTCTTGGAATAGAGTAGAGTTAATAGGTAATTTGACCCGTGATCCTGAAATGCGTTATACGCCGAGTGGCGCTGCAGTAGTTACTTTCACAATCGCAACCAACCGCACATTTGTTTCAGACGGAGAGAAAAAAGAAGAGGCAGATTTTCACCGCTGTGTGGCTTGGAATAAACTCGCCGAACTTTGCAACCAGCTTTTAAAGAAAGGCAACAGGGTGTTTGTTTCCGGAAGACTCCAAAACCGCAACTGGGAAACCCCCGAAGGGCAGACCCGTTATATTACCGAGATTGTAATAGAAGATATGATTCTTCTGACCAACAAGAACGGTGAATTCGGTGAGTTCTCCCACGATGCGGAACCTGCCGGAGTACCGTCAAGAAGCGCAGACGAGATGCCCGCAAAGAAGACGGAAAGTAAAAGTCAGAAATCAGAAGCAAGCGAAGAAGAGAAAAAACCCAGGCCGGAAAAAGAAGAAGTAGAGAATTTAGACGATTTACCTTTTTAACCCGATAGATGGAGAACAAGTCTGCCCCTCCCCGAAAGATTTCCAGAAGACGTTTACTGCGTGATGCCGGTATTGGCGCAGGTCTGGTTATTGCAAACGAGGCCCTAAAGCCTTTCGCTCCATTAATACCTACAGCCCAAGCGGCAGAAACACAGCAAAAAGATAAGGATCCCGATGTTATTGAGGGTAAAGAACGCGAGTTTAGGATTAAGCAACTCAAGGGATTTTTAGGGGAATTTGTTACGCCTAAGGCACTGGAGATGTTTGGTAATCAAGGATTACTGCCGGAAGATTATATAAAAGTCAGGAATAGGGATCTAAGAGGTGGCGGTACGGCGACAACTTTTGAAGTACGGGGCTCAGATGGTTTACCGTATACTCTTGGCTTTTTTGTAAACCGGCCCAAGGGTTTAATTAGAGAAGCAACAATATTTGCGGATAGAGGAACGCGGACGATGGATCAATATGCGGAAGGTATTAAAACCTGGCTGAGAGCTAAAGATGTTGAATTTACGGATATGCTGGCAGAACCTGAGGAAGATGAAGAACCTTTTATTCAAACAATGCAAGCCCGTACTCCTGTTTTACCCGGAAGCGGAGGGAATGAGGGAAATACAATTTTAATTGCAGATATTCCGGCTCCCCCGATTGTTTATAAACACCCTGACCAGAATGTTTATTATGCCATTTCTCAAAATACGCTTACTTTATATCCCGACGGGCAGGCAGTTTTTCATAGGGAAATGGAGTCGGTAATGGATTCTTCGGAAAATATACCCGTATAATCTTATCTGTTGATTGTTTGAGCCTGTAAGTTATATAATACCCGTTATGGCTGATGTAATTAAGAAAAAAGTTTGTTTCTTCTGTGAGAACGGAAAAGAACCGCATTTTACCGATGCGTCCGCTTTACGTAAGTTTATCTCCGACCGCTCAAGAATTATAGCTAAAATGCGTTCGGGAGTTTGTAGTAAGCACCAGAGAGAGCTAACTTCTCAGATTAAATACGCCAGACACTTGGCGATGCTTCCCTTCATTACCCGAGTCTAAATTTGTTATACTTCCCTTATGCCCCACCTGACAGGTGTTTTTGAGGAGTTCCCAGAACTTGATAAAGTTACCATAGCTCAAATCGCTTCCTGGCTTACGAATAAGCCTGAGAATCACACGCTTTCCAATTTCTTCGGAAACAGACTTCTATATCCCCAAACTGTTGCGGTAAACGAGTTGGATTTGGAAATTGATCTGGCTATTTTAAGGGAGGCAATTAAGCAAAAGCCCGCCATAGTTTCTGAGCCTCAAAAAAATAAACTCTTTATACCTGAAAATATGGTTACACGTTTTCCGCCTCTTTCAAGATTGGCTGGCGTTTTAATTGAAGCGCTTTCTCCAAAAGGCATAAGCCAAATTTATATTAAAGACCGCAATCAGGTGAAGCTTGTAGGAACTTTAGTCAGTCCTTCGGATCTATCAAAAATCTTAAAAGACAAAAAGATTGTAAAAGTTCTTGTTGACGGAGTAGAGAGTAGGCTGAATGTGGATACGATTTCGATATCGCCGATAGCATCACCTGAGGTGAAAATCAAAATTGAAGACACAGAGTATAAAGTTTTCGGCGGCGAACTTGGCGTAATAATTGATCTCAGATTATCTTCAGATGAATAGACAGGCATTGTTCGCAAATCAAAGGATAAGGATCAGACCCGGTATATGCCGCTTAATAAAAAGAACTTTAAAAGGCCCGGGGCAGATTTCTGTCCAGAAAAATACGGAAGTTTCTCCTCACGATATTTTAGGCCATTATAAAATTACAGCAGGTTTTACTAAGGTAAATATTTCTAAAGAACTGAATGTATCCCCGGGGGAAATCTCTAAATATATGAAAAAAGATGTTGGCCAAACTGTTTTTAAAGGTGAGCTTTTAGCATTCAAAAAGGGGTTTTTCGGAACCAGCCAAATAATTGCGCCTACTGATTCAATTTTTGAAACCTTGGATAAAAATACCGGTGAGGCGACTTTTAAGTTAATTCCTAAAGATGTATCTCTAACTTCCGGTGTGTTCGGAGTCATTGAGAATGTAAATCAGCAGCAGGGTGAAGTCACAGTTAGGTGTATGTGTACGGAAGTATATGGAGTGATCGGTACCGGAAGCGAGAAGGAAGGTTTTTTAAATGTCATTTCGGGACCTGGCGATTTAGTTAATGCTTATAAAGTTACTCCTGAACACCGGGGACAGATTCTGGTTGCAGGCTCGCTAGTTTTGCAGGAGACAATAAAAAAGGCTTTGACCTGCAATGTTAATGGAATAATTTGCGGAGGGCTTAATCTGGATGATTACTTGTCTATGGCAACATCGCTTGTGCCCAGCAGAAGAGTTGGTACGGAAATAGGCATCTCGATTGTCGCTTCGGAAGGATTCGGACTTGTACCTATAGGTGAGGATTTTCAGGATGTGCTGAATAAACATAACGGGAGATTTGCTATGATTAGTGGAAATTTGGGTAGAATTTTATTGCCATCGGATGACCCAAATAGTATACTGTCTTGCAGGAAAGTCGGATTGCCCGAAGGCGGTGCCCAAGGTGTGAAACCTGAAATCACGATCGGGGAAATAAAGACCGGAGCGAAGGTCAGGTTAATCTGGCCTCCTTTTTTTGGGGCTCAAGGGATTGTCAGTGCGGTTGATGAAACGCCGACTACCTTAAAGTCCGGAATATCAACATATCTCTTGACTGTGGATACCAAGGCTAGGAAAATCAGGGTCCCCTCAAGTAATATCGAGATAATTTTTAATTAATGAAAAATATTTTTAACAAAATAAACGCAGTGACTTTGGTTATTGCTATTTTGACCTTCATTGTAGGATGGAGATTGGGACAGCAGAATTTCCAGGTGCAACTCAGCGGACTCACTCCAAAAGTTAATTTTGAGAACCAGGAAATCCCCAAAGATAAAAATGTTGATTTTAAACTTTTCTGGCAGGTTTGGGATCTTGTTTCTTCTAATTATGTTGATAAAAAAGCTGTTGATCCTCAAAAAATGTTTTATGGTGCGATTCAGGGAATGGTGGCTTCCTTGGGTGACCCATACACAGTTTTTCTCCCTCCTCAAGAGCAGAAGGCGACAACCGAAGATTTGAACGGTAGTTTTGAGGGTGTAGGACTTCAGATCGGATACGATAAGGAAAACAGGCTTGCAGCGATCGCTCCGGTTAAGGGAGCGCCGGCAGACAAAGCGGGAATTATGCCCGGTGATGTGATTGTAAAGATCGATAATAAGGATTCTATGAGTATGTCTCTTCCGGAGGCTGCTAATTTGATCCGCGGACCGAAAGGTACGACTGTTGCTCTTGAGATTTATCACGAAGGTGACAGTAAAACTAAAACTATCGAGCTGAAAAGAGACACGGTTATAGTAAAAAGCGTTGAGTTTGCGGAAAAAAAATCCCCTTCAGGTAAACGGGTAGCGCTGATCAAACTCGCTAAATTCGGAGAAAGATCGAATGGGGAATGGACCGAGGCCGTTTCCAGTGCTTTAGCTATAGCACCTCAGGCGATTATTTTAGATTTACGGAATAATCCGGGAGGATTTTTGGACGGGGCCGTATTTATAGGTTCTGAATTTATTAAATCGGGGGATATCGTAATTCAGGAAGATGCAAAAGGCGAAAAAATTCCTTTTAAAGTAAATCGCGAGGGCAAACTTTTAAATCTCCCGCTGATTGTCTTAATTAATAAAGGTTCTGCTTCAGCTTCGGAAATAGTTGCCGGTGCAATTCAGGATGATAAGCGCGGCAAAATAATCGGGGAAACATCCTTCGGTAAGGGAACCGTTCAGGAATCCCAGGATCTGCCTGAGAAGACCGGAATTCATATAACAACGTCTAAATGGCTGACTCCCTTAGGCCGTTGGATCCACAAGACCGGTCTAACCCCGGATATAGTTGTGAAGTTGACCGATGACCAGATTAAAGAAGAAATTGCAACCCTTAAGGATTTCCAGCTTGAGAGAGCACTGGAAGAGGTAGATAAACTTTAATCCGGTCTCTCAGCAATATCTCAGGATCAATAATTAATCTCTTATACGTTTATGGACCGAAATATAAAAAAAATACTCATAGCTCTTCTTATAGTTACATTGTTCGGCATCGGTGTCGCCGGAATGATTAAAAGCGGGAGATTAAAGATCGATCTTAATCCTTTGCCTCAGGCTGGCAATACGACCCAGGAAACAAGGACGTTGGTTAAGGAAGAAAATGCGGTTATTAAGACCGTTGAAGATTCCTCTCCTTCCGTGGTTGCCATAGGTGTTACTCAAAGGGTGATTAACCCTTTCGATCCGGAGGCTTTGCCCCGGAGCCGTCAGGAAACTATTGGAACCGGATTTGTAGCTTCGGAAAATGGTGTTATTGTCACAAACCGTCACGTTGTTTCAGATACGGGTGCCAACTATACTGTTGTTACAAAAGACGGCAAAAAGCTGGAAGTCGAAAAAATTTACCTTGACCCGACACTCGATTTGGCTTTAGTTAAAACAAAACAAGATGGCCTAAAAGGCTTAAAAATGGGGGATTCGTCAAAATTAAAGGTAGGCCAAACAGTAATTGCGATCGGTAATGCATTAGGGAAGTTTTCAAATACGGTAACCACTGGGGTCGTTTCGGGACTCGGGCGTTCAATCGGCGCGGGCGATCCGTTCGGAAGACAAGTTGAGCTTCTTGATGATTTAATCCAGACTGATGCGGCAATCAATCCCGGTAATTCCGGAGGGCCGCTCTTAAACTCCGCCGGTGAGGTAATCGGAGTAAATGTTGCCGTTTCTGACTCCGCTCAAAATATCGGTTTTGCAATTCCGATCAATTCGGTAAAAGCGGTTATCGACGAATTCGTTTCAACCGGTAAAATTTCCAGGGCGTTTCTGGGAGTAGGTTATAAAGTTATTACTCGGGATTTGGCATTGCTTAACGATGTTCCTCAGGGGGCCTATGTTCAGGAGGTTGTGAAAGACAGTCCCGCTCAAAAGGCGGGAATCGAAACCGGCGATATTATTACTAAAATTGAGGGCAAAAATGTTGATACTCAAAATTTTATTTCTGAATTTATAAGAGGTAAAAAACCCGGGGATAAAATTCAGATTGAAGTTTGGAAAGACGGGGGAACGGGCAAGGGTGAAACTAAGGCTATTGAGGCTACACTCGAGGAAGCCAATAAAGAATGAATCTCCCATAAGCTTACGCATATGGTATCTTCTTATTCCACTGCTTCGCAGTGTGCTCGCTTTACTCGCAAAAACTTCATCTCCTGACTTAATGCCAGGAGTATTTCGTTTGAATAATAAATACCGTCTTGAAAACTTCCGGTAGTTATTCTATATTTTATGAAGTATGGGAGTTGATAGAGTGCATATGAGGGTTATTCCCTCAACAAAAGAGAATCGTGGGCCTGTCAGTAACCGCCCCGATAGACCCGGTCTGTCTCTTATTCCGGTAACGAATCCTGAGGCCGCGAGAATCGTGGGTCCTTATACTGAAGTCTCTCCAAGCCCGATAAAGACTGTCGGAGGAAGAGTTATCGGCGGGGGTATGTCTGAAAAGACTATACGCGAAAAAAGAAAATTAGCTGCAAACGGTTCTTAATTTCATTATAATTTCCAGATGATGTTAATAAAGTTGTTGAAACAACAGCCCTGATCCGGGCGGGAAAAATTAAAACTTAGTCAGCGGATATAGTATTATCTAAGAATTATTAAAGAGATTCCGGAAAACTGATAACAAAATAGCGCTGTTTTTTTGCAAGATCGTGCCTGACGTCCGCATTTGCCTGAGGGAAAAACCTTCTTGATTCCTGCATTACTATTTCAGCGTGGGTATAATCAATCTCGCCGATAATATACTTCGGGAATAACTTCTTTTCTGCGATTTGGGCGAACAGTTTCCTGTAGAGTCCGAATCCGTCTTCCCCTCCGTCGAGAGCTACTTTCGGTTCCCAATCGGTTACCATCGGATCAATATACATAAGCCGGGCTGTCGGAATATAAGGAAGATTCGTTACTATTATATCGGGTGCAACCGTAAATTTTTCATATAAATCGTTGACTATAAAAACAATTTTATTTGTGTCTACGTTGTGAAATTTCGCGTTCTTTTTTGCAATCTCCAAGGCTTCAGGTGAAATTTCCGTTGCAACTATTCCGACTTCATCTAAATTTTTGGCTATAGCAATCGCGACATTTCCCGATCCTGTTCCCATATCAATAATAGTCGGGACTTTTCCACCCGCTTTAATCTCTTTTGAAAGTTTTAAAACCTCATCCACTAAAAGTTCGGTTTCGGGACGGGGGATAAGTGCATCGGGTGTCAGGAAAAACTTTAATTTATAAAATTCTGTCCATCCCTGCTCGTATTGTTTAGGTTTAACAGCCTTAATTTTCTCTCCTTTTTTCAAATTATTCAGCTCCTTCTGACGCTGCGTCCCGAAGCGCTTTGACAACGGGATCTAGTCCGCCTTCCATAATTTGTTCGAGATTATACCAGGATTTATTGATCCTATGATCGGTAATTCTGTTTTGTGGAAAATTATAGGTACGAATTTTCTCGCTTCTATCTCCGGCACCGACCATTAAAGATCTGGCCGAATCAACTTCAGCGAACTTTTCTTTCTGCTCGGCTTCCCAAATTCTAGCACGCAGCAAATTCATAGCGTTTTCCCGGTTTTGAAGCTGGGAACGTTCTGTTTGGCAGGTTACAACGATGCCAGTCGGTTTATGAATCAAGCGGACTGCAGTTGAAACTTTATTAACGTTTTGGCCTCCGGCGCCTCCTGATCTAAAGCTCTCAAAAGAAATATCTGCGGGGTTAATATAAATCTCGGATTCTTTAACTTCAGGCAGAACTGCAACAGTAGCAGTGGAAGTATGAATTCTTCCTCCCGATTCAGTTTTAGGGACTCTTTGGACCCGATGCACTCCAGATTCGTATTGTAAATCGGTATAAGCATTTTTACCTTTTATCTCAACAGTAACCGATTTGATTTGTCCTAAATTTCCTTCTGAGCGGTCAAGCTCGGTTGATTTCCAGTTTTTCCCCTCGCCGTATCTTAAATACATCCTGAGTAAATCTCCGGCAAAAAGGCCGGCCTCATCGCCTCCGGCTGCCGAACGGATTTCCAATATGGCAATATTCGGATTTATATCATCATCCTCATATTCTTCAGAGTCGGAATCGGACATCGGAGTTGAGGCGGAATCGGTTAATTCCTGTTTTTGTTTTTCCAGATCTTCAATCTCAGCTTTAGCGAGAGCCGCCATCTCCGGATCATCAAGCAGAGGCTTAATTTCTTCAATTCTGGTATCAATATCGGTAATTTGCTGTTTTAAATAATCGTCCATACTTTTAACCGGGCGCTAAAACCCTGTAATTATTGTACAATTTTTGGGAGTATCTAACTGCGGAGGTTTTTGCGGGCCTGCATTAGTAAATCTTTAAGCGAAGGTTTATCTGTTTTCTCAACTGCTCTCTTTTGAGCTCTGGCTTCCTGAATCTTGCGTCTTTCCTCGCCTTTAACCTGAGCTTTTTCGGTAAATTTCTTGAACTTATCAACCTGACCTAAAGTATCAACCAATTTCTGCTGGCCTGTAAAAAGTGGGTGACATTTGGAGCAAATATCAACGCGAATAGAATCCATAGTCGAACCGGTCGTAAAAGTCGCACCGCAAGCGCAGGTGACAACAGCGTTGCTATTCCAGCCAGGATGAATATTCTGTTTCATACGGCTGTTAGTATAACAGAAAACGAGCGTAAAAACAAAGTGTCTGTTTAGACTAGCTTCTATGGTGTTTGTGGCGGATATGGTGGTGTTCGTCTTTACCTAGCGTACCCCAATATACGCCTAAAATTATCAGGCAGGTGCCGATAATAAAAGAAAAAGAAATACGCTCGCCCAAAAGTGGGACAGCGAGGGTTGCGGCAACAGCCGGTTCCAGATATTGAATCATATTGGCGTGGGACAACGGAATCCTATTAAGACCCCAAAGAAGCAGGAAATACGCGCAAATTGAAGAGAGGACCGTAATATAAATCAAACCGAAAATCCCCAATATACTAACCTTTAAAATCCAACCGGGGTTTTGCAGATATTCCATAAAAGCCGGAAGTGCAAAGGCAACTGTGGCAATAAGAAAAGTTACTGCCGTAAGAACGACGGGTTTATAAGTTTTAAGCATAGACTTAAAAATCATCGATCCGATTACAAAAGAGACTGAGGAGGCAAGTATTAATAAATTGCCCGAAAGTTGCTTGCTTGAGAAGTTGCCGAAAAATAAAAGAGGGATTCCGATAACCGATAAAGCTCCGAGAAGACTGATGATAATTCCGACTAAATTAGCGGAGTAGATTTTTTCCTTTAAAAACCACCATCCGGCGATTACCGAGATAACAGGAATTGATAATTCGAGGACTGATGCGTCGATAGCCGTAGTGCGTTTTAAACCCATATAGAAAAACGCGATGTTTATACAGGCAATAAGCAATGCTCCGAAAACCAGTTTCGGAAGATGATCAATTCTGATTTTTTTATCCTTCCCCTCAAGACTTAAGAGAAAGGGGATTATGAGAAGGCTGGCAAGTCCGTAACGCAAAAAACCGAGTGACATTACGGGGATTTCCTCAAGGGTAATTTTGGCAAAAACATAATTCCCGCCCCAAATAGCGTGGGCAGCAATTATAGCTAAGTAAAAGACCGGTTTTTTTAGAATTTCCGAATTCACTTCAATTTTTCGATCAGTTGCGGAATTTCAACAGTTTCCTGGGATCTTTCGCTCAAATTCTTTAATATAACCTGATTCTCCGGTTCGTTCTCCAAAAGTCCGACAATAACCATAAATCCTATGCCTTTTGCATCGGCGTATTTTAGCTGCTTCTCAAGTTTTGTAGCCGGATCAAGCCAAATCTCGGCGTTTATCCCTGAATTTCTTAAATTTGCAAGAATCGATAATGCTTTTGTCTCAAAATCTGCCGAATTGAAGACGACCATAACCTGAGTCGGGGTTTGCACTTTCGGCATTAGGTTGTACTGCTCGAGAATTTCCAAAGTCCGGTCAAAACCGATAGAGAAACCGACAGCCGGAATATCAATTCCTGTGAATTGTCCGATAATCTTATCGTACCGTCCGCCTCCGGCGATGGATGAACCGTTCGGATCGTTTTTTAATACAACTTCGAGTATTATCCCGGTGTAATAATCCAGTCCGCGTACTAAAGTGGGGGAGAACTCTAATGCCTCGGCAGGATAACCCATTTTTTCAAAAGTGGTAATTGATTCCTGTAAATTATCCGACGGCTTAAGCTGTTTAATTTTCTCCATAGTCTGGGCAGCCTCGGTCCCGGTCATTCCCTTTGCGGAAAGTTCGGCAATAACCCCTTCGGTGCCGATTTTGTTAAGTTTGTCGATAGCTGATAAATATTTTGGTTCAAATTCGGAAATTAATGATCTGTCGTTGACCTTTATTACAACTTCGATATTTAAAGCTTTATAAATTTCATAAACCAGCGCCAGAATTTCCGCATCACAAAGAGGAGTTGAGACTCCGACTATGTCCGCATCACACTGCAGGAATTCCCTGTACCGGCCTTTTTGGGTATTTTCTCCGCGGAAAGCGCTCTGAACCTGGTAGCGTTTAAATGGCAGAATTATTTTTTGAGCGCCCACCGGACCCCATTGGGCTATGACTCTCACAAGAGGAATTGTCTGGTCGTATCTTAGCGCTAATTTATCACCGCCCTTGGATTCAAAGCTGTAAATAAGTTTTTCTTCTTCACCGTATTTACCCATCAGAGTTTCTTCAAACTCGAGAGTAGGCGTTTCCAGAGGTTCAAAACCGAATTTTTTATAGACCGCTATGATTTTCTCAAGAATAGCCTCGCGCTTCAGCGCGTCTACCGGCAAAAAATCCCTGAATCCTTTTGGTGTTTGCAGTTTCATAAATTACCTCAATCTTAACAAGTTTAATTTTTTTAGTAAACAAATCCGGATTATTTATTAAGCTTACTCATGATTGCCAAAACTTCTGGATCATTTCTATCAGGAAACATTCTGGGCATTGCAAGTTCTACTATTTTTTCTGCTCCACATTCTTGAATATCATCAACGATCTCATCAAGCTGATCTTTCGGAACCACTACGGACACTGCTGACCAGCCCCTCTTTTTTAAACGGCTCACTGTTGGGGATGTTTCCCCGGGGATTCTCTCAGCAATCTGTGGGATTGCCTTCGTTGGCGCGTTCAAGGCTATGTAAGTTTTGCCCTCAGCTCGTTGCGCGGATAATATTCTTCTTACTACGCTCAAAACAACCCGCTCCGCGCCCTTTATATTCTTAATATTTGGATCGGCTACTAAAACAGCCTCTGATTTGTATATTTCTTCTACCTCGAACAATCCTTGTTCCCTAAGGGTTCGCCCTGTATCTACTAAATCCACAATCCCGTCATATCCGCGTCCGACATATGATTCTATAGATCCTGACCTCTCTACCACGCTTACTTTGACTCCTCGCAAACCGAAGTGGTCGTCTGCAGAATTTGGATAACTAGTGACTATCGTGCCTCCGCTTAATTGTTCGACTGATGTGATTCCTTTGGGAGCTGCAACTACTAAGCGGCACCTTCCAAATCCTAAAGTCATAAGCTGCGTAACTCTCACTCTCGATTCCGTAACTATGTTTTGCCCGACTATTCCTAAATGGGTTACGCCAGCTTCGACGTTTTCCGCAATATCGTTGTGTCTGTCAAAATAAATATCAAGCGGAAATCCCGATACGGGGCTAAAAAGCCTTGCACTTCCGTCAAATCCCTGAAATTTTAACCCACCAGCACGAAGAATCGCCTCGGATTTTTCTCCAAGTCTGCTGCCTTTCTGTATAGATAATCTTAGTCGTTGTTCCTGATCTAACATAATAAAATTTGTCTAATTCTTAAAGATAAAAAAACCTCCCGTTCTTTGGCCACTACAAATAAAGTAGTGATCAAGGAACGGAAGGGTCAAAAAAAGACCGCTCCCGCGGTCCCATCCTTGTTTCCTAAAAAATTTCTTTCTTAAGACTCTTAGTGGCGACTCCGCAGTTTACTGTGACATCGTCTGTGATATTTTACGGTTTCACTTCCGTAGGGTATTTGGCCCTCAGCTCCCGGATCGTGACTCCGGTAATAGCGCTTGTATTTAAATGTTAAGAAATAAAGTTTAGCAAACAGGATTTAATTTGTCAATATTTACTATAAGTTATCAGGCGATTCTTGTATTTTGATATCTAAAGTTATACAGTATTTTATGTTGTGAGTGAAAATACCGAAAATTATTATGCTGTAATTTTGGCCGGAGGAGGAGGAACACGCCTTTGGCCTGCATCCCGCAAAGCACATCCGAAACATTTATTAAAACTTTTGGGAGATAAAACTTTAGTTCAGACTACTTACGAGCGGGTTGACGGTCTTGTTCCTGCAGAAAACATCTACGTTATTACTAATAAGGCACACGCTAAGGAAGTGGCTGAGCAGCTTCCTAAAATCCCTGAAAAAAATATCATAGGGGAGCCGGTTGCTAAAAATACTGCGATGGCTATGGGTACTGCAGCCGCGGTTATCCATTCCAGAAATCCGAATGCTTCTGTAATTTATCTTGCCGCGGATCACGTGATTAAGAACGAAGAACGCTTCCGGATGAATGCTCTCGCGGCTTTACGTGTTGCTTCCTCGGGTGACTATATTGTGGCGGTCGGGATTAAGCCTGAATTTCCCCATACCGGTTTGGGTTATATAAAAATAGGAAAGGAGCTAGAAGAACTTTCTGGAGTTGCCGAAAAAGGATTTGTTTTTAAAGGGGTTGAATTTAAAGAGAAACCGAATCTGGTCACCGCTCAATCTTTTGTTGCCTCGGGTCAGTACCTCTGGAACGCCAATTTATACTGCTGGTCGACTAATTCGATTATGAAAGCGTTCGAGGAGTATTCACAGGAAGTGTATAAAGGCGTTAAGGAAATATCCGAAAAAGCCGGGAAAGAAAATCTGGATAAACTTCTTGAAGAAGTCTATGGAAAATTAGGCAGTCCGGATTCGATCGATTACGAAGTTTCGGAAAAAGTTAAGAATCTGGTTGTCATTCCCGGCGATTTCGGTTGGTCGGACGTAGGGGATTGGAAAGTTGTATTTGATCTACGGGAAAAAAATATGCACGGACTGGCCGTTAACGGCGAGACTGAGGTTGTGAATATCGGAAGTAAAAACTTACTTATCGATGCCGGTAAAAAACTGGTAGCGGCGGTAGGTGTCGAGGATTTGATTATTATCGATACCGGCGACACCCTTCTCATTGCCAAGAATAATGCGACTCAGGATGTTAAAAAAGTTGTTGAAAAATTGAAGGAAGAACAAAAAGATAAATATCTTTAATTTTTAGCCTCAGAACTTTTGGTTGCCGTTTTGTTTTTATCAGGTTTAACAAATCCTACAGACGGTATGAAATAAATAAATCTTGCCCGGAGACTCCCGTCCTTGAGTCTGATTCCCCGGGCGGTCATAAATTTTTCCGGTTTGGCATCAGCAAAAGAGGATTCATTATTTCCGAGGAAAAATTCCGTTTGTCCGTTAGTTAAAACCGTATCGGTTTGGCCGGATTTTGTCTTTACTGTAATAGTGCCTCCGGAAGATTTTTGAATCTGTCCCCAAACCAATTCAGCGGAACCAGTCGCGAAATCAGGAAGGAAAACCAGCCTTTTTGCGACAAGAGTGTTTTTATCATCAACATCTCCGAGGGCAGCAATACCGTCTTTTTCCTCAAGAGTCTGAATCTTTATTTTTTTATTACCTAGTCCGATAACTTCCGTAAATTCATCGTACTTAACGTTTTTATTGCCGTTTAATGATTCAATCACAATTTGCGAATCTTCAATCTTTAAAATAGTTCCCATTATTGCCTTGTCCTGAACCTTTTTATTTATCTCAGTTTTAATTTCAGCGGCTTTTGAGGCAATTTCTTTCTTTAATGCATCCAGCTTTTCAATTAATGATCCTGAGGGTGTTGCAGTTTGGGCAGATGTGGAAGTATGAAGTATGAAGTATGAAGTAAGAATTAGGGATATAACAACTAAATATTTTTTCATACTTCGAGTCTCGTACTTTTTACTTTTCTTCATAGTTTCTCCTTTGAGTAATAAACCGAGCGCGTTACGGTTTTACGGTTTCCTTCCGTATCGAAGGCGGTGATTTCAATAATGTTTGCGCCTTCATCCAGGGTGATTACTTTACTGAATCCGCCGTCTTTTCCGGACTGAAGTCCGGCATCTGTGTCGTTATCCGAAATTATCACGGTAAAATCAGGACCGGTTTTTCCTGATATCAATAAGCTGTCATCAGCCACCAAAATTTCGTCTTCCGGTGCTGAAACTTCTAAAAATAGGCTTACAGGCTCTCTTGTAACCGGATTATATTTTAAAAAAGCGGGTTGGAATTTATCCTGATACAAAATATAGTAAAGGCCCCCGAAAAAAATAAGTCCGAGTGTCAGAATTACTATGTGGGAAATGACAAAAGTCTTGGTGGAGAGAACGACGTCTTTGGGCAATTTCATCAGTCCGTATATATTAGCATTACTTGATGCTCTTTCAAGTCTTGTGCTATATTAATGCCTCAATGGATATTTATTTCTACGGACAAGCTTGTTTTAAATTAAAAGGCAAGACCGCTTCGGTTGTAATTGATCCGTACAAGGAAGATTTTACCGGGCTTAAATTACCGAAAGACTTATCGGCAATAGTCGGAATTTCAACCCACAATCACGACGACCACAATAATCTGGGAGTTATTACGGGAGCCGAACTTTTGGTAACGGGACCCGGTGAATATGAGGTCGGGGGAGTGAGTATAACCGGAGTCTCTACTTACCACGATAAAGAAAAAGGCGAGCAGAGGGGGAAAAATACGGTATATAACATTTCAGTTGACGGATTAAACATTGTTCATCTCGGTGATTTAGGTGATAAGTTGACTGAAGAGCAGGTTGATGAAATCGGATCAACGGATATTTTACTGGTACCGGTTGGAGGGATTTATACAATCGACAGTAAGACTGCCTCAGATATTGTTTCCCAACTTGAGCCGAAGATCGTAATTCCTATGCACTATCAATTGCCCGGGTTGAAATTTGAGCTTGACCCCCTCGAAAATTTCTTAAAAGAGATGGGCTTTGAATCAACCGAGCCCCTGCCTAAATTGTCCGTAACCCGCGACAAGCTTCCAGACGAACTGCAGGTTGTGGTATTAAATAAGGTGTAATACTCAACACCGAGCAAGCACAGGATTTATTTATGGCTTTTTCTTCCAAATCATCGCGTGAGGCACAAGTTTACAAGAAAACTTCGAGTGTCATAAATAAACTACCGCCTCAAAATATCGATGCCGAACAATCATTGCTCGGAGCGCTTCTGATAGACAAAGATGCAATAGTGGCGGTTGCCGAACTTTTGCATATTGACGACTTTTATAAATCGGAACAGCACGGCTCAATATATATGGCGATTCTCGAGCTTTTTGAAAAACGGGAGCCGATTGATCTGGTTACAGTTACAGAAAAACTCCGACAGGCGGGGAGTCTGGATAAAGCCGGGGGTTCGGCTTATCTTGCGGAACTGGTTAATAAAGTCCCGACCGCCGCTCACGTTGAGTCGTACGCCCGGATTATTCGTGAGCATTCGGTAAGAAGAAGGCTCATTTCAAATTCAACCAGATTTATCGATATGGCGTACGACGAGGGGATCGAAGTGTCCAATGTTTTAGAAGAGGCCGAACAGTCGGTTTTTGCAATTTCCCAACAGCACGTTAAAAGGGATTTTATCCACTTAAAAGACGCGCTGGCGCAAAGCTTTGACAGACTTGATGAGCTTCAAAAAACTTCGGGAAAATTGCGCGGAGTTCCGACGGGTTTCCGTGATCTGGACAGTAAACTCGCCGGAATGCAGGATTCTAACTTGATTATTTTCGCCGCGCGCCCGGGTATGGGTAAAACTTCTTTTGCTTTAAATATTGCCCAGCACGCGGCAGTAGTTGCGGGGCTTCCGGTCGGAATTTTTTCCCTTGAAATGAGTCAGGAGGAATTGGTGGATAGATTGCTTGTAGCTCAGGCCGATATTGACGCCTGGAAATTAAAAACCGGCAGGCTTGATGATAAGGATTTTGATAGGTTATCTCACGCGATGGGACAGCTTGCGGAAGCCCCGATTTTTATAGACGATACGCCCGGACTCTCAATGTCCGAGATGAGGACCAAGGCCAGGCGTCTTCAGGCGGAGCACGGATTGAGGCTGCTAATAGTTGATTATCTTCAGCTTATTAAAGGAAGAAATCTGGAAAACCGTGTCCAGGAAGTTTCGGAAATCTCACAAAGCTTAAAAAACCTGGCCCGTGAACTTAAAATTCCGGTATTTGCACTCTCCCAGTTATCGAGGGCCGTTGAATCAAGAGGTGTAAAAAAACCTCAGCTTGCGGATTTGCGTGAATCTGGAGCGATAGAGCAGGATGCGGACGTGGTTATGTTTATTTACCGCGAGGAAGCGGATAATTTTGAGGCGGTAAAACTGGACATCCAAAAACACCGTAACGGTTCAACGGGGGAGATTGATTTAATTTTTAGGGGAGACCGTCTTAAATTTTACGGTATGGAGAAAACCCGGCGGGTCTCCCAGCCTCCTAAAGAAGTACCTGCCAAATCCGCACCCGCCGCCGCCTAGTTTTGATATACTTCGTGTATGAAAAAACCTTCAGGGAAAGTTATCGCTGTGGATTTTGATGAGGTAACTGCGGATTTTATTTCTTATTTCCTTTATTTTCATAATCTGATGTATAAAACCGAGATGAAAAAAGATGAAGTCTCAAGCTACTATCTTTATGAAGCTTTTGATATCGATAAAAAAGAAATGGGGATAAGGCTTGCCGAATTCCGGTCTTTGAAACTTCTTGAGAGAGTTGAGCCTGCAGAAGGAGCAGTCGAAGGAATAAAAAAGTTATTGGAAATGGGATACTTCCCGCATTTTGTAACTGCCAGGCCGGAAACACTCGAAAAGGAAACCAGGGATTGGCTTAAGAAATATTTTAAAGATTTGGAATTTCCGGTATATTTTACCCACAGGGATGCAGGTATGCCCTCTCTTAAAAAATCGGAAATTTGTAAGTCGATTGGAGCTGAAATATTAATTGATGATTATATTGAAAATGCTTTGGATTGTGCGGAAAACGGAATTAAAGTTTTTCTGATGGATGCGCCCTGGAACCAAACCGGCAGTTTACCGGACAATGTGGTTAGGGTAAAATCTTGGAAGGAGGTAATCAGTAAGCTTTAATGGATTTAGTCTCAATTATTCTCATCGTCGCGGGGCTCGCACTTTTTGAAACAATTACATCGATAGATAACGCCATCATCAACGCCGAAGTGCTCACCACAATGAGCGAGAAGGCCAAGAAATGGTTTTTAACCTGGGGACTTTTGGTGGCGGTGTTCGCTCTCCGCGGCTTATTGCCTTTTCTTATTGTTTGGGGAGTTAATCCCTCTTTAGGTCCGGTCGGTGCGATAACTGCAACTTTTTCAAATGACCCTCACGTACTTGAGGCCATCAAAAGTACGACACCGATTCTTTTGGCCGGAGGAGGAATTTTTATGGTGTTTATTTTCTTCCACTGGCTTTTTCTCGAGCCTAAAAACTTCGGTCTGCGGGGCGAAAGGTTTATCTATAGTCAGGGCGTATGGTTTTATGCTGTTGTTTCGATAATACTGGCGGCTGTGGTCTGGTTCGGACTGCAGGAAAATCCCTTAATGGCCTTCGGCGCGGTGATCGGTTCTACGGTGTTTTTTATTACTCACGGATTTAAAGAAAATGCTGCCAAAGCGGAGCAGGAACTATTAAAAAGCAAAACCTCAGCTTCCGATTGGAGCAAGATTTTATATCTAGAAGCGATAGACGGAACATTCTCGATAGACGGAGTTTTGGGAGCTTTCGCATTTACCTTATCCGTTCCGCTTATATTAGTAGGTAACGGAATCGGCGCATTCGTCGTGCGCGAACTTACGATAAGGAATATTGACAGAATTAAACAATACGCATATTTAAAAAACGGCGCAATGTATTCGGTCTTTTTCCTCGGTCTTATTATGATTCTCCACGCTTTTCACTATGAAATTCCGGAATGGGTGTCGCCGATTGTAACTGTAGGGACGGTCGGATTCTTCTTCTTAAAAAGTAAAAAAGCGATGGGTTCTATAAAAGTTTAGAATCAAAAAATTCTTTTATCTTTTTCTCAAAATCCTCAATCGTTCCGTCATTGGTTATTTTTACTCCGGCTTTGGCTCCGATTTTACCTATAAGCAATTCGTTAGGGGCTTTTTCTTCCTCCGCGAATTGTTCATATGTCATTTCCGATTCGCCGTCTTTTTCCCCGCGTGATTTTAACCTTTTAAACCTGAGCTCGGGGTTTGCTGTTATGTAAACAAGGAGATGATCGGGGAATTTTTCCAGAAGTTCTTCATCTGGCTTCCAGCGGATCCCGTCCAGAATAATTATTTCGGCGCTTGTAGCTTTAATTTTTTGCTCTAAACCGTGAGCCACAGTACCCGGTCCAAATCCTTCCTCCAGAATCTGAGCTAATTTTTGCAGATTGGCACGCGTTAAGGGAAGATTCCAGATTTCCAATGTCTCTTTAAGCAAATCGGAGAAACGAATGTGTTCGATTTTTTTGTTGGATATTGCCTGAAGGAATTTTGTGAAGGTATCTTTACCCGAGCCTTTTTCTCCGACAAGTCCGATTAAAATCATATGTAAGAATTTGTAAGCACCTTCTCGCGCTTCAATAAAGAAATTATACTTCGCGCTCGAAGAAGCTTGCCTTTTTCCTTTCAGGAAAAACGTAGCAGAAAAAAGGGGGGAGAGTCAAACGGAAGTTTTGTGACGCTCGCAAAGATAAAATAAGCTTGGTATAATTCAAAAAGTCTTTTGCCGAAGTGGCGGAATGGTATACGCGATAGTCTCAAAAACTATTGGTCGCAAGGCCTTGAGAGTTCGAGTCTCTCCTTCGGCACAAACTTTTCGGGATTGGCTTCAGCCGATTTTGAAAAGTTTTGTCACAGGAATAAGAATCGATCAAAATCTCCGATTTAGTTCGCCTTTGCGGAGCAAAGGGTGTGTTGTCTCTCCTTCGCCACGCGTTAGAGACTGGTTTAGAGTTTGTTTGCTTTGCAAATCAAACTCGTCGCTACTCCTCCTTTTGAAATTGCTGCGCAATTTCAGGAATCTCTTGCTTAAAGGTAGGATCCATTGACAAACATAGAGGCTCAGGCTATATTTACTTGTTATGAAAATTCAGATCGCCATAAAGCCCTTATCGGAGATAAAAGAAGGCTTTCTTGTCCTCCCGGTTTTTGAAAATTCGTCTGAAGATTACGGGGTTGCGCTGGTTAAAAACTTTTTAGCGGATAATCCTAAATTCGGCAAATTATTTGAATCCCAGCTTCTGTATTCTGCAGGCACAAAAATATTACTCGTCGGTGCCGGTAAAAAGGAAAAATTTGAATTTATTACTTTGCAGAATTTAGCAGGAAGTGTTGTCAGGAAATTGTTACGGAAGGCTAAATCTTTGAGTTTTGTTTTACCTAAAGATATAAAACTCGATGAGCAGGATAAAACCTACGCAGCGAGCCTAGGAATTGAAATTGCCTCCTATGATCCGACAAAAGAATTTAAATCCAAACACGAGCCCGTAACTCTCGGAACGGTCGAGCTTCTGGTAGACAGAACCGAAAGGGGGTTGCAGGAAGGTTTGAAAAAAGGACAAATTGTTGCAGAAAGCGTTAATTTAACCCGCAAACTCGGGGATTTACCCGCCAATATTATGACGCCTACTTACTTCCTGAACGAAGCAAAAAGGATCGCAAAAGAGAACAAATTAAAAATTACCATTCTTGATGAAAAACAGGCTAAAAGAAAAGGGATGGGAGCTTTTACGGGCGTCGCCCAGGGATCCGAAGAGCCCTCTTTTATGATCGCATTGGAATATACGGGCGATATTAAAAATAAAGAAAAATGGGGATTTGTCGGAAAAGGCATCACTTTTGACACCGGAGGACTTTCGATTAAGCCCTCTTCTTCGATGCACGAGATGAAATACGATATGTCGGGCGCGGCGGCGGTTATGAATGCAATTGCCGTTGTCTCAAAACTTAACCTGAAAGCTAACGTCGTTGCTGTTATGGCGGTTACGGAGAATTTTCCCGGCGGAAAAGCCCAAAGGCCCGGAGATATCGTTAAAACTTACAGCGGTAAATTTGCAGAAATTTTGGACACCGATGCAGAAGGCAGACTCGTTTTGATTGATGCGGTCTCTTACGCCCAAAAAGATTTCAAAGCCAAAAAAATTATCGATCTGGCGACCCTTACGGGTGCAATCATCGTAGCTTTAGGTGATCACATAACGGGAGTTTTCGGAAATAACCGGGAATTCAGTAGGAAATTAATTGATACAGCAGAAAAATTCGGGGATAAGATGTGGGAGATGCCGATGCACGAGGAGTTTAACGAAATGATTAAATCCGATATGGCCGATATTGCCAATTTAGGTCACGGAGGATCGCACAGAAGCGCGGCAGGGTCGACAACAGGCGCGAAATTTATTGAAGCCGGTATTGAAGAAGGAACGGATTGGGTTCATCTGGATATTGCAGGAACAGCCTGGGATATGAAGCCGAAACCATACCGCGGAGGAGGAGCTACTGGAGTTGGAGTTAAAACTTTAGTAGAATTAGTTTCCTAATATGGCACAACTTAACGCATCAGAATTACGCGCAGGAATTGTCTTTGTTGAAGACGGGAATCTTTGGCAGGTTATAACCTACGAACACATCAAAATGGGCCGGGGTTCGGGCACTATAAAAGTAAAAGCTAAAAATCTCCGCTCAGGTGCGATAACGGAGAAGGCCTTCATCACCGGTGCAAGGGTTGAAGAAGGGGACGTTGAAAAGAAGAAAACCCAATTCTTATATATAGAGGGGGATACGTATAATTTTATGGATCCTGTATCCTTTGAGCAATTTACGATTTCCGAAAAAGTTTTAGGGGATAACGCCAAATTTTTATACGAAGGACTGGAAGTTTCTCTGCTTGTTTCGGGAGACGAAGCATTAGGGATAGAGCTTCCGAATAATCTGATCTACGAAATTACCGACACCGGACCTGAGGAAAAGGGAAATACCGTGTCCAATGTCTATAAAGAAGCAACGCTCGCAAACGGACTGGTCGTTAAAGTCCCGATGTTTATGCATAACGGTGATAAAGTAAAAGTTGATACAAGAACAGGTGCTTACGTTGAACGTGTGAAATAGATCTTGATTAAAGAATTTCTATAAAGTAATCTTGTAAAAGAACTGCAAATGATAGAACCGATAAGAAGCGAACCCCAAAAAAGAAATGGAAGCAGGATGCTCCCGGGTTTTATAAAAAGAGCTTTGGCATATATGGTACCCCTGCACTCAGATGATCCGGAAAGAACTCATCGCATATTAACAACAAGACTTCAGTCTATAGACGGAGCATTCAGAAACCCGAGAGGAATTGAAAGGAATTCCGTAAGGTTTTAAAATAAGATATGGGCAAAAAGATTACTAAAGCATTAATTCCTGCAGCAGGGTTCGGAACCAGATTCTTACCTCAAACCAAGGCAATGCCGAAAGAGATGATGCCTTTGGTTGATAAACCGATTATCCAAAGAGTTGTTGAAGAGTTGGTCGATGCAGGAATAGAAACAATCGTGATCGTAACGGGTTGGAATAAGCGCTCGATTGAGGATCATTTTGATAATAATTTTGAACTTGAAGAAAAACTGTTAAGCGGAGGAAAAACCGAGGCCCTCGAAATGGTAAGAAAAATTTCCGACCTCGCGGAATTTGTTTATATCCGCCAAAAAGGACCCCAGGGAAATGCGACACCGATCTTAAACGTCAAGCATATTATGGGGAATGATCCGTTTATGCTTTTCTTCGGCGATGATTTTATTGATGCCGAACCCAGCCGGGCAAAACAGCTTATTGAAGCTTACGAAAAATACGGTTCAACAATACTGGCCGCCGGTAAAGCTAAATCCGAAGGCGACTATAAAAAATACGGATTTGTAGGCGGAGACGAAGTTGAAAATGGTGTAATCCGCGTTAAAAGTATTGTTGAAAAACCCGGAAGTTCGGCTGCCTCGCCGTCTGACAATGCGGTTATGTCAGGGTATATTTTTACACCCGATATTTACGAACCTCTGGAGCGGGCGGAAAAAACTTTGGAAGACGGACAGGAACTTGTCTATACCTTCGGGGTTCAGGATTTAATCGATCAGGGGATACCAGTGCACGCAGTTGAAATTAAAAATGCCATTTACCGCGATACCGGAAATAAATTGGAATATCTGAAGACAATAGTTGAGTACGGATTAAAGCACGAAGACATCGGCGACGATTTTAAAAATTACCTCGAAAATCTGGTAATGGATCAGAAGAATTAGTCCTCTTAATTAGAAACTGAAGCTGTTCAGGATAATAAGTACCACTCCGACTGTTGCAACCTGAGTTAAAACTCCCCAAGGCAAACGGGCTTTTCCCTGAATATGGTGCTGGATGGAATGAAGAGTAGAGAAGGGGAAAAACCTCCAGTTGAAAAACCAATAAGGTATTTCCATAAAATCCCAAAGCAGAGATGCACCGACACAAGCCAGAAAATAAGTTAGGTTCATATATTGCCCGAACATTGCATAAGAAAGAAGAACGCCCAGACTTAAATCAAGGCTTGCCTCACAAAAAAGCTTAAGTTTAGTTTTTTTTCTCCAGCCCCAGCCGAAATCCCAATGAGGGATGAAATCAAGTATGGGGTGGGAAAGAAGAGATAGGCTGATGCCTAAAACCGGATCGTGAACAGAGTAGGCGATGGCGCCTCCTACTAATGCGTGTGCGGTAGCAGTCATATAGTTAGTCTCCCCAGTATAGCAACAGGTGTCAATAATTAGCAAACAGACCTCCTGAAATGGTATATTATCTGCAAATGTATCCGGTTTTATTGAGTATCGGCAGTTTCCCGGTTTCGTCTTTCGGTTTATTACTCGCTCTGGGGATTTTTTTGGGGGGATTTACCGTCTGGCGGATCGGCCGGGGATACGACCTTGATGCCGAAAAAATCCTGGATGTTATCTTTCTTACCGTCGGAGCCGGTTTTATTTTCTCCAGACTTTTTTTCGTGCTCATAAACATAAACGTTTTTGACAGCATAACGAAAATAGTTTTTCTGAACCGTTATCCGGGTTTTTCATTTTGGGGAGGTTTAATCGGTGCAATACTCGTCTTATCCTGGCTTGCGAAAAGATTTAAAATTTCCTTCCTTCAATCGGGTGATTTTGCGGTAACGGGATTCTTCATTGGTGCATTTGTTGCCGAGATCGGGTGTCTTTTGGGCGGTTGCGGAATCGGTGCGGAGACGAATCTGTTTTTTGGAGTTGATCAGGTGGGGGTGATCGGAAAAAGAATCCCTGTACAGCTATTTGAGTCAGCGGCTTTTCTGCTAAGCTTTCTCGTTTTCTGGAAAGCGATTTTAAGATTCCACGTCCAGGGAGATTTATTCGCCAAGGGCATAATAATCTTATCGGGTATTAAACTGATTGCGGCTTTTTTCAAATCCCCGAATACGGTTTTGAGGGTATCGGGATTTAATTTAAACCTGGATCTGGTCTTCCCGCTGGTTGTTTTGTTTGCGGGGATCTGGATGTATTACAGGGTGAATAAGAAGACTCCTCTTAAGGATTTAGCCTCATTCGGCAAACTTTTCTCGGATTCTAAAGCCCGAAGTCAAGCCGTGACAAAAATCTCAAAGGGGTGGTATAATCACTGGGTTAATTTAAGGATAAGCCTGATAAAGGCTAAAAAGCGGATTTTTAAATTATTGAATATCCGCTCAAATCCTGAAAAGTTTTAACATGACAACTCTAACAAAAATAAAAGATAAGCTGATTAAACAACAGAAAAAAGTTGAGGAAGAAATAGAGCTTTTGGATCAGGATGATCCGGTTAATTCGGACATTGCGGAAAGCTCCGAGCCCGGAACCGACTCCTGGGTTGCCGATACCCACACAAGAACAGTTGCCGTTAAAAAGACCCTTACCGATATGCTTGCTAAAATAAAGCACTCTCTCCAGTCAGTATCCTCGGGAAGCTATGGCAAATGCGAAAACTGCGGGAAGAAAATAGAACCGGAACGGCTTGAAGCTGTGCCGACTGCAACTCTGTGCATCTCCTGTTCTAAAAAGTAAGATACCCAAAGATAATGTGATATGTATCACATCTGCAGATAAATTTTTGCGATACGTTTTATTCAGGTCCAATAGTAGTCGATAAGGAATATTTAATAAGACGTGTTTAAGCGGTTGTCTGATCCTCTCATATCATTAGTTCTGCTCCTTTTTTTTGGAGTTTTTCTTCTCGGAACATCATTCCTGGCAGGGGATATTTTAAGAGTTAATGCATCACCTGCCAATGGTGATTCAGGGTCAACAGGAGGGGGTGATTCATCGGGAAACTCAGGCGGAGACAATAACAGCGGGAATGGGACGGATACCTCAGTTAGTCAAGGCAATGCTACAGATGGAGGTTCCGGCGGCGGTTCTAACCAGAACGATTCTGGGGATGAAGGGAATAATTCAAGCGGCAATCAGGACAATAGTGGTTCTATCGGAGGAGGAGGAACAGGACCTAAAACTCTTTCCGGGTTTGTTTATAACGATCTGGACAGAAGTGGGAGTTTCAACTCCGGCGATACCGGGATAGCTTCCGAGTTGATTGAGGTGGTCCGTCCGGCCTCATATACCCCTGCTTGGACTGATCCAGCTCGGCAGGAAGTTACAAGTACTGATGATAATGGAAATCCGACTGGTTGGGCTGATTATCCTGCTGTTTATCATCCGGAGGTGTATACACCTGAAAGCATTTATACATCAGCGCAGACCGATTCAACCGGATTTTATGTTGTTAATAACCTGCCATATAACGGTACTTTCATTGTCAGACACTGGAGAGAGCCTTTATGGCAATATTGGGTAAGGACAAGCCCCCGTGAAGCATCAGTAACAATGAGTACCAGTCAGTATGTTAGGTTCGGTATGGTACAGGATCCGCCTCCTCCAGGGCCTTTCTATCAAAATTCTCTCGTTGTAAGCTGTGCTTCTCAAAACAGTCCTCATTTAAGGGTTTCGTGGACGGATTCAGCTGGGGCTTCTGATTATAGGGTGTATTACACCACTCCGGCGGGTGGGTTAAACGGCGGATGGTCCTCTGGCGGGAGGAGTTATCTTGACATATTTTCTGATTTGCAGATGGGCAATCAATACGGTTTTATAGTTTATGCTGCGGGGAAGAAGCTTCCCGAGGCGATCTCTGATAATGGTGTATGGAGCCATATTAAATTTGGCAGTTTTACTACTTTCCCCGACTGCGCCCCTCCCGGCGCATTTAATATGAACTCAGGTACACCCAGAGCAACTTGTCCCAGTGCAGGAAATTCACAGGTAGAACTGAGCTGGGATCCTTCAGCATTGGCTGATTATTATATAGTCACCTGGGCAAATCAGCGGACAGGTGCACAAGGACAGGCTAATGTGGGAGGAGCAAGAACATACAATATACCCGGTCTTACCACAGGAGATCCGTATGTATTCCTCGTTGAAGCAAACAGAAATGTAAATCCATACAAAACCTATGCTAACGGTAATTGGGTAGGTTCGGTAACAATCCCCAACTGTGCACCTCCGACTTTCACCACTTTCACCATATCCAGCGGAGGCAGAAGCACGTCCCCCGGGAATGCTCCGTTAACTATTAAACAGGCAGAAGCTTTTGATATGGGATGGAACGTAACAAATACTTCATCCTGTACTGCCACTATGACAGCTGCACCGGGAAGCGAAACTCTGACTCCTGCAGTCAGCGGTGCCTGGCTCGTAAACCCCAAGCCTGTTTCAGGTACACACAGTTTCGGAGTTAATACGATAATTTCCAAAGGCACCTATGACTTTACGTTAACCTGCACTAACCCGGTAAACAGCGCCATATCCGCAAGCGCCAGTGTCGGCTTAACTGTTCAGCAATTAAGAAACCCATATATCGAATTCCAGGGAGATTTTCATACGAATGAATCGATAAATTTAAAAACAGAATAGACTAACAATGACGGCTGATATCAAAATTTATATAGCTTCAGGAATATTGCTTATTATCGGGATATTCGCAGGATTTTTCCTGGTGAGAAACAATGTCTCACCCGAATTGACCTCTACTGCTATCAAAAAAATGCCTTCCGATTTCTATACATCTCAAAGTGCATCAATAACCGGGCAGATAGTGAAGGTGGGGGATAAAACTGCCATTGTCCGCAACTTAAAATTCCAAACTGAAGCTGAATTTACTGTTTCGGAAAAATTAGTTGTAAGCGGCCTGAGAGGCGTTGAATCAGAAAATAATTTTTTAAAACTTCAAGCGGGGAGAGAGGTGCTGATACAGCTTGAGATGGTTGGAGATAGATATGAAATCGTATCGCTCCAGTATATTAATCCGCCTCCCTCATTACCTCCTTCATCAATTGCTAAACCATCAAATCCGAATAAAGGGAAAATTTGACAAATAGCTTATAGTCACTATACTAACGTCATATGCATCGTGTTGAGACTAGAAGATTTTCTATAGAAAGCGGTAGCAGAGCCAAGATTGGTTCTAGAGCCTTATTAGCTGCACTGCTAGCTTTATACACGATGGCGTCAATCTCATACGCGAGTCCTATGGTAGATGGACCCTTGGTCTGTAATATTGATGGAAATAATGCCCCGAGTAGTATAAACCCGGATCCTCTGAACTATTGTCCATCCTTTGGTCAGTGGGAAAGGCTTGGCTCAGGGTTGGAGACCGAGACTTATATCCAGACCCATTATCCGAACTTAAGAGGCTAAAAACTACCTGGTGGTCTTTATAAATTAAGGACAAGGTGGGACATCAAATCTTCGCAATCCGCTTATAAATCCCTATACCGAATGCAAGGGACATTTCCATACTAGTGAATCAATAGACATAAAGCAAAATTGATTTTGATTGAGCCTTTAGGTAATATCTATCTGTGGATATAAAAATAGTTAAAGGTGTGGGTCAGGCTTCGACACCGCTTTCAGCATTCGATGCGGCACTAAAAGACGCAGGTGTATATAACTACAACTTAATTACATTATCTTCCGTAATTCCTCCGGCCTCCAGAGTTCATAAATCCGAGCGTTTTGAAACACCCGAAAATGAGTGGGGACACAGACTTTATTGCGTTATGGCAGAGGAGAGGAGCAATGAGGCAGGTAAATTTATAGCAGCCGGGGTAGGTTGGTATCAGCTTGATGATGGCAGGGGATTGTTTGTCGAACACCACTTAATAGGGGATACGCGGGTTGCTGTTGAGTCCGAGCTTCATTTTAGAATTAAAAATTCTCTTAAAGATTTGTGTACTTTCAGGGGCATTAATTTTGAGGAAGAAAGAATGAAACTGGAGGTCTCCATAGACCAGGTAAAAGGGCACCCGGCAAGTGTTTTAGTGATGGCTGTTTATCAATCTGAAGGTTGGAGATGAATTGGGTTTTTTTAGCTTTACTCGCTCCTTTTGTTTATGCGGTTAATGTTTTCCTCGATAAATACCTGATTGAATCAAAGTTTCCGGATTACCGGGCGCTTCCGATCTTTAGTGCAATCTTGGCACTTCCTGTTTTTATTGTACTGTCCCTAAGCGGGGGAATGTTTTTAGGTCTTACCGATGCTTTACTAGTTATTTTAAGCGGCGTATTTACAATCTGGGCTTTTTCGATATATCTGGAGGCTTTAATTAAAGAGGAAACCAGTCTGATCATAATAATGATCCAGATCGTTCCGGTGATTGTCCTTTTGCTTTCCTATCTTTTCCTTGGAGAAACAATAACGAACAAACAGCTGGTGGGATTTATTTTATTAACCTTATCTTCAGTGTTTGTTTCATTTAAAAAGGAAAAAAATAAATTTAAACTATCAAATGCTATTTTTTATATGCTCGTCGCAGATATTCTCTGGGCGTTGCCTTATATTTTTATCAAATATGCTTCTTCTTCAATATCATTCCGCAGTTTGATCGCTTATGAAAGTCTCGGAGTTTTTATCGGAGGCATAATACTTTTGCTTCTTATTCCGAAAATCAAAAAAGCTTTTACGAAAACTCTCAGTAAAATTAAGCAGTCTGTTTTAGGACTAGTGATGATTAATGAGTCTTTATTTTTAGGAGGAAAGATTTTAACTTATTTGGCAGTTGCTATCGGCCCTGCTGCCTTAGTATCCGTTCTCGGAAGCACGCAAATATTTTTCGGTATAATCCTCGGAATAATTCTATCTCTGCTAGTGCCTGGAGTATTTAAAGAAGACATATCTTTTAAAGGTTTTCTAAAAAAAGGAGTATTTGGAATTATAGCTTTCGTAGGAATTATTTTAGTTAGCTAATTTTATTACTGAGTATTTTTTCAAGAAAAAGACAGGGCTTCTTTGCATTTTTGAAATTCTTAAACCCTTAATGCCTAAATCTTGTTCAATATTAATATATTTATACTCTTCGAGTAAATGCTTCTTTGCTGATTCTCTATTTAGAACCTCATAAACTCCAGGGTAATTAAAGTTTGCTTTAATAAAATGGCCAATTACGAAAGGTTTTTTTACTCTCTCATCAATAATATAGCCCACCAGAGAATTGCCAATATAAAGACCCAGTGTTGTTAAATTAAACAAAGAATGATTTTTAAGTAAGCGGAAAACCGCCATTCTTTCTACTCTGACATCATCTCCGGACTTATTTCTCTGTTTTGCCCAGGTATCGAAAAGTGACAAGATGTCCTCTCTTACTTTCTCGCTACTGATATCAATCTCCAAAATTTTATATCCGGGATTTGATTTAACAAAATTTTCGTAGGCTTCAACCTTATGATCATTAATATTTTTTAACTCTGAGGATTCTTGGAGTGGAATAATATAGTCATTCTGATCAGCTAACTCTTGAAGTCTGTATTCTGAGTTTTTTGAATTTAATAATGGCTGAACTGAATCTTCAGGTACTAAGGATAATTCTCCTTCAAGACCTTGATTATTAAGAAAATCGAAAAGCGAGCCAAGGGTATTTTTAATCTGCGAATTTCCTAGATAGGAGTAAATAGGGTCTCCGGTAAGATAATCGCTAAACCTTACAACAAGGTTAGTATTGAGCCAGCTAAACTCTACTTTTTCGTCAACATCATAGCTCCAAAGACTTGTAAAATCAAAATCAGAGTAAGGTAAAAATTTCTCAGTATGCTCTGAAATAATTTTTTGATCGGAAAGTTCAAGTTTTTTAAAAATTGGAAAAAGAGGATTACTCATATATAACTCTAATTCTACAATAACTATTTAACGCTTGACACTCTGTGAGGCTTGGCCGTAATCTTAAATAGATGATTAAAAAAATTAATTCTAATCTATTGAAATTCGGGGCGATTTTTATCTTTGCATTTTTTGTGGTTTATTGGATAGTATTTCAAAATTTTTTTGCGGGACAGGATAATCATCACCATCAGATCTACACATTCAGCACATTGTATGGGCTGACGGCTTTATGGGGTGCGTATTGTGGGATATTGGTGGCTCAGAAGTGGGGTGGTATAAAAAGTGTCCTTGGTAAGTCGCTTGTTATGTTTTCGATCGGTCTATTGCTACAGGAATTTGGTCAGCTGACGTATTCTTACTATTACATTGTGAAAAATCTTCAAACAGCGGACTATCCTTCACTTGGTGATGTCGGATTTTTCGGGACGATTCCGTTTTATTGTCTAGGGATTCTTTTCTTAGCCAAAGCTTCGGGGGTTGGATTGTACATAAAATCGATAAAGCGAATAGTGCCTGCTTCTATTGTGACTTTTGCTTTGCTTGGGCTAGGGTACTATCTATTTTTACAGGAATATACTTTTGATTGGTCGAATCCGGTCAAGGTATTTTTAGATTTCGGATATCCATTGGGAGCCGCAATTTATATATCTTTAGGCATAAGTACTTACATATTATCCAAGGGTGTTTTAGGCGGAATTATGAAAAGCAAAATATTATTTGTAATATTTGCGCTTCTTGTACAGTTCTTAGCTGATTATACTTTTCTTTATCAGACATCTAGGGGGACGTGGTCTGATAGCGGAGTTAACGATCTCATTTATCTAATCTCTTACTTTGTTATGACATTTGCATTGATAAATTTCAATGCGGTGTACGAGCAGCTAAAAGATAATTAAAAATGGACCCTGTTGCCCAGGCAGCCAGCAAAATAATTAAGGAACAGCAAGCGATCATCGGACCGATTGCTCTCGACCAAGCAAAAAAGGTAAGCGGGCTCGCAATAGCAGGGGATAGCGTAAAAATAACCGGAAATAAAAGGCAGGTTCTTGAGAATTTAGTTAGGCAGTTTGAGAAGCTTTTCGGTCAAGCCTCGATTCAGGTTTGCAGGGATGCTTTCGATCAGTTCTCTGAAAAAATTCCACAAACTGATATCCCGGATATTCTTAAACACTAGACGCGAAAGTGCTATCATAAGCCTATGCTCTCATCCGCGTCTGTTAATGCATATCAAAGGCTTCAGCAGATTTTGATGGCGTCCGAAGATTCAAAATCAGTCTTCAATTATATACTCCCGCAAATTTTACTTCAGCTTCTCTCGATTGGAATAACTTACGAATTTGTTGATGTGGTTTTTGTTGAGGGTGGTGCGAAAATAAGCCAATCTTATTTTGCCGATTCAAGTTATTTAACCACCCAAGTTGATTTGCCTCCGACCGTTATAAGAATAGATTTGCTTCTGGACAACCATAATGACTGGGAAAAAGAACTTCTTTGGGGAAGGATTTTTGTAACCGAGGATATGAGTCTTCTGGTTAAACCGATGCCCCAGATTAAGTCACTTGTTTTGTGTCCGGTTATGCGGGCAAATAATCTGATCGGTGTACTAACAATGGGTACAAAAAGAGAGGCTTTAGCTTTGACTGAGGAGGAAAAAGAATTGGCGATGCTTATTACAAGTCTGATCAACTTTGCATTTAAGATCCACGATACAGAAATTACGTTATCCAAAGTGACTGAGGAAGTATACAAGATGAACTCCAAGCTACATCAGTTGGATAAACTAAAGGATGATTTTGTATCGATTGCTTCTCACGAACTGCGTACACCGATGACTGCCATCCGCTCATATGCCTGGATGGCGTTAAACCGGGCCGATGTTCCCTTATCGGATAAGCTAAAGAAATATCTACAAAGGACCCTGGTTTCAACCGAACGGCTTATTAACTTAGTTAACGATATGTTAAACGTTTCAAGAATTGAATCCGGCAGGATTGAAATTACTCCGCAGGCGTTTGATCTCCAAAATTTAGTCGGTGAAGTTTTAGTCGAGATTGATGCTAAATCGAAATAAAAAGCTTTGCATATTACAAATACAGCGGTAAGCATGCCGAAAGTGTTTGCAGATCCAAATAAATTTAACCAGATTTTGCTGAATCTTTTGGGTAATTCGCTTAAATTTGTGCCTCAAAACGGAGCAATAAGCCTTACTTATTTCAATGACGGAAATTTTGTAGAAATTTCCATTCAGGATAATGGGGTGGGGATTTCCGCTACCGATGTTCCGAGATTGTTCAGGAAGTTCTCCCGGCTGGATAATTCATATATAGCTGCTTCATCAACCGGAGGAACGGGGCTCGGGCTTTATATTTGTAAAAGCCTGGTTGAGCTTATGAAGGGGAAAATTTGGGTTAAATCCGACGGGGAAAATAAGGGGGCAACTTTCTCATTCACCCTACCGGTGGCAACTCCCGAGGTGTTACAAGAGGCTGAAAAATATCATTATAAACCTGAGGGCGGAGCGAAGCTCTTGGAGCCGGTTGCAATTCAGGCTTTTCCGAACGAACCGGCAGAGACTATTTTTAAGAGCTAGTTTACATAAGGGGTTAAAATAGTTAAGATAATTCAAAGTATATGGACAAAAATAAAAGGGTGCTAATTGTAGAAGACGATCAATTCTTAAGGGAGTTTTATCAGGAGCTTTTGGAATCGGAGGGTATGGCCGTTGATACGGCGGCTGAAGGCGAAACTGCGGTTGCAAAAATCCACGAAGGAGGATATGACCTGGTTTTACTCGATATAATGCTTCCTAAAAAAGATGGCTTGTCTATCCTGCGCGAAACAAAAATCAGTCCTCCGGTAAAACCGAACGGTCCGATAGTTGTATTAACTAATATCGGCCAGGATGCCATAATTAAAAATTGTTTTGATGCGGGTGCAGCGGGTTATATGATTAAATCGGCGCTTAATCCGGATCAGGTTTTACAGGAAATCCATAATTATCTTCAAATCTCCAATCTGATAACCTGAGCTGATGCCGGATCTGAAAATAATTCACGAAGATTCCGATATTTTAGTCGTTGATAAGCCGGCTGGTCTTGTCGTAACCCCCGCCGATACCATCCGCGATGATACTCTTTCCGATATTCTAACCGAAAAATTTAAGATTACCCTGGACAGGGGAGGGGTGGTGCATAGGCTGGATAAAGACACCTCCGGGGTTTTAGTGGTGGCAAAAACCCAGGAATCTCTTGAGAACTTACAATCCCAATTTAAAGAAAGGGACGTAAAAAAACAATATATAGCTTTAGTACACGGGGATTTTAAAGAAGAAAAAACAGTTTCCGGAGCAATCGCCAGAAACCCAGCTAACCGCGAGAAATTTATAGTCTGGGATGAGGATGGGAAGGAGGCTGAAACAAAATTTGTACCCGCTAGGCATTTAGAGCTCAGTCAGGAGCGTTTAGCTGAAATTTTTCCTGACTTTTCTAAGATTCAGTACAGGAAACTGAACTCTTCGAAATATTCATTTTTTACTTTGCTGAATTGTTTTCCTTTAACTGGACGGACACATCAAATTAGGGTACATTTAAAACATACCGGTTTTCCGATTGTCGGAGATGAAAAGTACGGAGGGAGGAAAACCGTCCGGTTGGACCACCGCTGGTGTCCTAGGCAGTTTTTGCACGCTTTCAAGTTGGAAATAAATCATCCCGCAACAGGGAAGAGGATGGTTTTTGAAAGTCCGCTGTCTGAAGATCTGAAAAAGTCCCTGGAGATGCTCGAGAGAGAAACTTAAGATTAATGGATAATATATTCTTGCAACTTGCCCTAGTCCTATCTTTGTCGTGTTTTTTCGGTTTCTTTGTTCATAAATTCCGGTTACCCCTGATTACGGCATATCTTATTAGCGGTGTTACTCTGGCAATGGTGGGGCAGTTTGATGCCAAAACCCTGGGCATATTTAAAGTTCTGCCTGATTTAGGAATCGCATTTGTGTTGTTTCTGATCGGAATGGAGCTTGATCTCCGGGAAATCAGGCTTTTGGGGAAACCGATTGTTATCGGTTCGCTGGCTCAGGTTATTATCTCATCAGCTGCCGGATTTGCCCTGGCGGGACTATGAGGATTCTCACGGATCTCCAGCCTGCTGATGGG
>CAYOSW010000005.1:0-65514 GCA_964406775.1 uncultured Gammaproteobacteria bacterium | reverse complement strand
TGAGGTTTTAGGCATTAATGCTTCCGTCCAGGCTTTGGGACAGTTAATCCCCCCGATAGCCGGCGGTTTTATTGCTGCAAGTATCACTCCCGAAACGCCGATCGCGGTTGCCTCGGCTGTAATTATTACTGCCGGAGTATTTTTTGCTCTGATTGTCCACCCTAAATTCGTTGCCGTTAAAAATACGATATAATTCAATATATAAAGGTACTTTATTTTTTGAAGTAATAATGTTAGACTTATTGTACAAATAAGGAGGATCAATGTCTTTAGTTGAAAAATCCGCAGAAACAAGAGGGTCAACTGCTCAGAGCCCGGGTACCGAACGTAAGCATTTATTCTCAACCCGCGATGAACTCCTAAAGGCTGCTATTGAAATGAGTACCTGGAATAAAATCAACCTACTGGAAATTGTCACAAAACCGAGCATCCCTTCAAATGAGCTTACTTGTATATCACCCCAGAGCTGTTTTGCTCAACACAAGCTGGTTGCTTAGTCGAGCAGTGTGGATTGGTTGTCAAAGGAAAGAAGCTGGGGGGAGGCAGGGGCAGTTTTTTGAGTCGCTGAGGAATCTGGCAGTGTCTGGGCCTGACTTAGTAAATTATCGATAGGGGCCAAAGCTTCTTTAAATCTTTTTTCTTCTTCTGCCCTTCTTCTGTCTTCAATCTGCCTGTCTGCAACGATTTTAAACTTGGAGAAATGGGAGTCGGCAAGATATATATAAGCTAAAATTGCCTTCGCACCATTACCATCGCTTAAGTTTTTAAAGTTGTTAAAAATCATTACAAATGAGTCTTTACCGGTATTCGGCTGTTTACTATGACTGATTTCTATCTGGTAATCTTGGAGTTTTATCGTATAGTGGTCCTGGAGTGTTGTAGGATCAAATTTTTTTAAGTCGGTATGAAAAACCTCAATTCTTTTTTGATTTATCAGCTCTGCAAGCTGGTTAATATACTTATCGGCTTTATCGAAATCCCCTTTGGGAGGGTTAGTTTGATTCGTATCGGACATTGGCCATATTATATTCAGATAGCCTTTGGCAAGCAACTAAGCTTAAGGGTATAATAATGCATCATGAGGACAATCGGTCAACTACTTAAAGAAACAAGAGAAGCGAAGCTATATACTCTGGAAGAGGTGGAAAAACACACCAAGATCAGGAAGGAGTTGCTTAAAGCTCTTGAGGAAGATGATTACGCTAAGCTGCCGCCCTTAACTTTTATTCAGGGGTTTGTCAAAAATTACGGTAAGTTTTTAGGGCTGGAAGCCGGTAAACTGATGGCGATTCTAAGACGGGATTTTGAGTCTAAAAAGCATCCTCCTGTAATTTTGGAAAGCTTATCAAAACCGATGAGCAGGAAAAGGATTCTGATAACTCCTTCGCGGTTAGTGGGGGTTGTTATTGCTGTGGTAGTATTGGTTTTTTTTGCCTATCTTTGGTTTGAATATAGACAGTTCGTTGGCTCTCCTAAACTAGATCTTTCCAGCCCGTCGCAAGGCCAAACTGTGGAAGCAACGTCTGTCCTTATTGAGGGTTCAACTGATCCTGAAACCAAAGTTTTTGTAAATGATCAGGAAATAGGTACAGATACGGCGGGGAATTTTAAGGAAGAAGTTAAGCTTTCTTCCTCCGTAAACAATATCTCCGTTGTTGCGACCTCAAAATTCGGACAGTCAACCAAAATAGACAGAACTGTTTATATCAAAAAATAATCGGTACAATGTTATAATCATCTTATGACCGCGCTTGAAGCAGCCTTAATTATATTAGTTGTAATTTGGTCGGTAATCTTCCTTATCATCGGAATTGCGCTGGTAATGATCTTTTTGGCAATCAAAAGGGCAATTACCAAAGCTAATGATATCCTGGATAAAACTGAAGCCGTAGCCGATAAGGTCGACCTTCCCTCAAAAGTTGTAATGGCTTCAATCGTGGCCTTTATGGCGAAAAATTCAATAGGATCAATAAAGAACATTATCAGTGGGATTATGTCTTCTAAAAAATAAGGTTTTTTTGAATCGCAAGAACTTCTTGGTAAACTCAAACTTCTAAAAAGAGCCACGCTTTGATATCATTCTAGCCATGACAAGCAGGGATATCCGCCAAAAATACATTTCATTTTTCGTTAAACGGGGACATCAAGAAATTGAACCGGCAAAACTGGTTTTGGAGAATGACCCGACGACGCTTTTTACTTCATCAGGAATGCAGCCTCTAGTGCCGTTTTTGTTGGGGGAGAAGCATCCAGGGGGTGTGCGCCTGGTAAACTCGCAACCATCTTTCCGCGCCGAGGATATTGAAGAAGTCGGTGATAACCGTCATACCACTGCTTTTGAAATGCTCGGAAACTGGTCACTGGGCGACTACTTTAAAAAAGAACAATTATCCTGGATATGGGAATTTTTAACGGAAGAGCTCGGGCTAATTAAAGAGAGAATGTATGTGACTGTTTTTGAAGGAAATGAGTTCGTTCCGAAGGACGAGGAGAGTCGGGAGATTTGGAAAAGTTTGGGGATTCCGGAAGAGCGGATTTTTGAATACGGGGTTTCAAAAAACTGGTGGTCAAAGTCGGGAACGCCCGATAAAATGCCTGTGGGTGAAATTGGGGGTCCGGATTCTGAGGTTTTTTATGAGTTCGAATCCGTCAAACACGACCCAGCTTTTGGAGAAAAATGTCATCCCAACTGTGAGTGCGGAAGATTCTCTGAAATTGCTAATTCAGTTTTTATTCAGTATAAAAAAACCGGAGATGGGGAATTTGAGGAATTGTCTCAAAAAAATGTGGACTTCGGTGGAGGGCTCGAACGCCTTGCGGCTGCAGCAAATGACGATCCCGATATTTTTAATACCGATTTATATCTGCCAGTAATTAAGCTTATTGAAAAATACTCAGGCAAAAATTATTCACAGAATGAATCAAAGCCGAATATCCGGATTATTGCGGATCACTTGAAAGCGGCAACATTTTTAATTGTTTCCGGGGTCCTCCCTTCCAATAAGATGCAGGGTTATGTATTGCGCCGCCTTATAAGACGCGTAGCGGTGAAGATGCACGAATTGCGCGGGAAGGTTAATAAAGGAGAAATTCCTACTGATGCTTTTGAAGCGGCCTGCGCAGATGCTGTTTTATTAATTTATGACGGCTTATTCGGCATTAATGAAAAGTCCCAAAGGGAACTGGTTGTCAGAGTGATTGTTGAAGAGATGGAAAAATTCGGAAAATCGCTTGATAAAGGACTAAAAGAGGTAGGCAAACTTAAAAATATTGACGGGAAAGCCGCATTTGATTTATATCAAACCTTTGGATTTCCTCTCGAGCTGACGATTGAGTTGGTACGTCAAAAAGGACAGACCCTCAATAAGGCTGATTTTGAGGATGAATTTAAAAAACACAGGGATCTTTCACGGACTGCTTCCGTGGGAAAATTTGCCGGAGGATTAGCCGGGCATTCCGAAATAGAAACAAAATACCACACGGCGACTCACCTCCTACATCAGGCCCTGCGTGACGTTCTGGGACCTGAGGTCTTTCAGAAAGGCTCGAATATTACAACGGAAAGATTGAGGTTTGATTTCTCATTCGACAGAAAAATGACTGATGAGGAGTTAAGGGAGGTGGAGGAGCTGGTAAACGAAAAAATTGCGGAAGATTTAAAGGTTGAGCGCAAATATATGACCTTTGAGGAAGCGAAATCTATGAATGCCATAGGACTATTTGATGAAAAATACGATAAGTCTAATGTCTCTATTTACTGTATCGGTCCTGACTATGCTGTGGAACCGACAAGTAAAGATAAGCGCGAAAGGGGGAGTTATTATTCTCTGGAATTTTGCGGCGGTCCACACGTTGAGAAGACAGGAATCATTAAAGGTCTGAAAATCACGAAAGAGGAGGCTATTTCGGCGGGTATCCGCAGAATCAGGGCAGAGCTGGCTTAAATCTTAAAAAGGCTTTTTCAGCTTTGCATGGTGTGTTAAGATTGTAGTTGTCCCATGTCTATACTCGATAGTCTGTCTAAATTTTTGCCTGCTTCTAAATCAAGCGTACCGGAAGAATATTACTTTGGCTTAAATATTAAACCAGGAATTGCCGAAGGTTGCGTCTGGGGAATACAAGGCGGTAAAGTGAAGATTGTTTCCGTAGCCAGAAGAAAATTTCACGAGCCTGAAGATATTTCGGAAAGCCCCCACAGCCTAATTGAAGCCGCCAATATAGCCCTTGATGAAGCCCTGGCAGACTTTCAGCCTGAACCTGAAAAGATACTCTTCGGGGTACCGGATTCCTGGCTGGCGGATGAGGATCTAAAGCCTAAATATTCAAAAGTCCTGAAACAGCTTGTCAAAGAGTTGGATGTTGTCCCGATGGCTTATGTGGCGACAATGCACGCAGTATGCCACTACCTTCAGCGTCAGGACGGTGTTCCGGTGACCGCGATAATCGTCGAAGTCGGAGATCCGATTTCGATATCAGTAGTTAAGGCCGGGAAAATTTTAGGCACAAAAGACCAGCCCCGGGGGAATAACCTTCCGAGAGATATAGAGAAAGCCCTCCTGTCCTTCGGAGATATAGAAGTATTGCCGGCGAAGATATTAATTTTTGGTAGCGGTGAGCTGTCTCACTATAGAGAGGAAATGGTGTCCTTTAATTGGATGGGACAGTTGCCTTTTCTTCATTTACCTAAGGTTGAGGAGCTCGAGAAAGATATTGAAATAAAAAGCTTGAGTTTTGCCGGAGCATCCGAAATTAATCCGCATATTCATCTTGATCACCAGACTGTACCAATTGCACCGACTGTTCCACACACGCCTCAGCCGGTTAAGCATATTCCTGTTGAGGAAAAATATGAGACTGCTTTTGCTGAAGGTGATATTGAGCAGATGCAAAAAGATCAGACGGCCCGGACTGAACTTGAGGCCTATCAGACGAATATGCCGAGAAAGATGGGTGGAGCTATAAAAAACGGGTTTTCAACCGGCGGTTTTTTCTCCCGGTTCCCTAATCCGTTAAGGCTGGCAGGCGGGTTCGGTTTCACTCTTTTAGTGCCTCTTATAATTCTCATCGTACTGGTCGGGGCCTATGTTTTTCTGCCGAAAGCAACAGTAGTAATGTTTGTTGATCCGAAAATCCTTGAAAAAGAGACCCAGATAGTTGCTGATCCTAAAATTACCGCAATGGATGAGGCTAATAAGCAAATCCCGGGCAGAGTTGTTGAAACGACAGTAGACGGTACCAGTAAGGCCGCCGCTACGGGTAAAAAACAAATCGGTGATCCGGCCAAAGGAACTGTTGTGATTTATAATAAAACCGCATCACCGAAGACATTCTCTCAGGGGACTGTACTTATCGGTCCCGGTAATCTTAATTTTGTTCTGGATACTAGTGTTAATATCGCATCTCAATCCGCAGTTGATGGTGGGATCTCCTTCGGTAAAGGAACCGCGAGTGCCACTGCGTCAACCATAGGACCTGACGGGAATTTGGCTGCTGGAAAGGAGATGACCATAAAAGGTTTCGGAACCGACCAGTATTCGGCGAAAGTTGATACGGCTTTTTCCGGAGGAATATCTAAAGATGTAACTGTCGTGACTGCAGAAGATCAGAAGAAGCTTTTGGCAACTTTAACCTCAGATCTTAAAAAAAGAGCTCAGGAAGAAGTGCAGGGAAAGCTTACTGATGATATGAAGATTTTGGAAGAAACTTTTATAGAAAAAGTTTTAAAACAATCATTCTCGAAAAATCCAGGTGACCAGGCATCCGAGTTTTCTTTAACTCTGAATTTGAATCTTAAAGGAACAGCGTATTCAGACACCGATCTGAAGAGTATTGTCGGAAAACTTGTTGTGACCACTATTCCCGATGGTTATGATTTAGATCTGCAAAGAACCGAGACTCAGGCGACGGTCTCTAAAGTAGAAAAAGACGGAAAAATAATATTTACCGCTAAATTTAAGGCCAAGCTAATGCCTAAGCTTGACCTTAATAAATTAAAATCTCAAATCACATTTAAGACACCAGATAAAGTCGAAGAAATTCTGAAGTCAAATGAAAGCGTAATAGGAGCGGATATAAAAGTGACACCTCATTTGCCGAGTCCGTTTTTAAGACTTCCAATACTACCCCAAAATATAACTCTTGAGATAAACTCGAATTAAATCTTAAGGATGTTTCCGCTTCAAAAATTTTTTAACCACTCCGCAAAAACAATTCATATATTGCTTGTAACAGCGGTTTTAATAACTGTTGCCTATGTGATTTTTTTCTCAAGACAGATTTTCTTTTTTGTTTATGAACCGGAATATTATGAAAATCTTTACTATCATTCCCAGTGGAATATACCCGGAAGTACAAGAGGTATATCGGACGGGATGCTTTACAAGTTTGTCGGATACCGATTGGTTCAGGGTGAGAATACTTTTTATCTGAACTACGAAGTTCCTCCTTTCGGTAAATATCTGTACGGATTGGCAGAATATTATTTTTCGAATCCGTATCTGATAAGTTTGGTAATTTATCTATCAACGATTGGGATCTTCTATATCTTCTTAAAACTGCTTATTAAGAGTGAGAAGACAGTTCTGGCCGCACAGCTCATATTTGTAACCACGCCATTCATCGCGACCCAGATCAGGGATACGATGCTGGATTTGCCTGTTACCTGCTTCTTCTTGGCAAATGCTTATTTTTTTGTAAAACACTTGAAGAACAAAAAACTTTTCTCGCTAGCTATAGGGGGAATTTTTTTGGGTTTGGCGACTGGTACAAAAATCGGAGTTTACACTCCACCGATACTTTTACTCGGATTATTGCTGCTTGTCTGGGACGGTAAAAAAATAGTAAATAAGCTTTTTAATCCTGTCTTTTATGCAGGCTCTGTTTTTGCCGGCTACTGTCTTTCGTATATCGCTTACTTCTCGAGACACCCGAATCCGATACCTTGGGTTAAACTACATCAAAAACAGCTGGATTTTTACTTAAGCCCCGACAGTAATATCGATCATCTGAATCAATGGAGAGGCATATTTATGAACAGTTATCAGGGCTGGTGGGATATAGGAAAAATTACATTAGGAGACTGGTCTCCTCTTTTACCTATAGGAGTTCTAGCGACAGTAATAGTTTTAATTTTGGCTTTAAAAAAGAAGGAGAAAATGTGGATTTATATTTCGGGTGTGACTTTAATATTTTTAATCGTCAACACTTTCCTTTCATTTTGGCCCAGGTATTTAATGCCGGCAATTCCGGGTTTTGTTTTATCAGCCTCCTATTTTTTTGGAAAAAATTCACGGTGGGAAAAATACTGGTTTATCTTGGTAATAATCGCACTATTGAACCTTCCTTTTTTAACAAACAGTATGGCATCCAAAAATTATTACTCAAACTCTGAGGCAGTGGGGAGCTTTATTGCAAAAAGAGCTTACCGCGAACTTTACAGAAGCATAGATCCGGATCAGAGAAAAACAATTCCCGAACAAAAATTTATTTCAGACCTTGAAAGTTTCTATGAAACTTTGGGAGTGAAAAAAATTGAAGTCAAAATAAATGATATTAAACGGAAAGGGGACTTGACCGATGTCGGATATGGAATTAAATACGATTCCCAGTATGGTGAATTGGGGTTTGCCCCTGTTTTTGAATTTAAGGAGGTAAATAACCAAACAATGTTGGTTTGGAAATGGGATTATTTATGGCCTGGCTACAGCCCGGATAAAAAAATAATCATAGAAAAGGGAGAGATCCCTTTATCGATGATTAGACGGGGGGGTGTGGCTGTTGCAAAACCGGGAGACGGTAAAGCGGTTTATATGATAACCAGACATATTGAGTGGCCGAAAACTCTGAATGAATTGGAAAATGTAACTATTAAGAATTCTTCATTGCAGGTGGGAGATTCCGTAAGGCAGTCAGTGCCGGATGATTATCCCAGATATGTTGGAGTACTGAAAGATTTTGAAGAGGGAATAGAGAAAAAGGCGGAGGATATTAAAGGCGTAAAGATCCGCAGATTTAGATATCTCCTGCCGGAGCCGGGAGTGTCAAAAAAAGATATCGGAGAGCTTATTTATAACGTTTATAAAAGCAGACCGGAGCTGTTCTATGTGAATACGGATGTCTACTTTGAGAATAACGGAGAGAAAGTCTATATTTTAAAAGCGGATCCCGCAAAGTCCGGTGTTGTGCTCGATCTTTAAAATTCGCGGACTTGATCTTTAAAATCCCGGTAAAGTTTTTGTATCTTCGGATCGATAACTATTCTGCAGTAAGCGTTTGAATTCCGGTTTTGTTCGTAGTAATCCTGATGATAGCCTTCGGCTTTATAAAATTTTTCAAAAGGCACGATTTCCGTTACGATCGGATCGGGATATATTTTTTCTTTGCTGAATTTATCCACAGTTTCTTCGGCAATTTCTTTTTGGGCTTCATTCAGATAGAAAATTGCTGAGCGGTACTGTTCTCCGGTATCGGCTCCTTGCTGATTTAGTGTTGTAGGGTCGTGAAGTTTAAGAAAAATTTCGACAAGTTGTCCGTACGTTATAATTTCGGGATCAAACTTAACCCGTATCGCTTCAGCGTGACCTGTTTCCCCTGATGAGACTTCTTCGTAAGTAGGATTTTCCGTCCGTCCACCTGAATAACCGGATTCAACTTCCTCAACGCCTTTAAGTCTTTTAAATACCGCTTCGGTGCACCAAAAGCATCCTCCTGCAAAAACAGCAATTTCCATTACTCTGAACCCCTTATGATTTGTAACATTAGTTGATTATAATCTAGCGGCTGATACTGTCAATTATTGTTGACGCTATCTGGTAAGATAGTAAAAAGATCGGAGGTGAAGAAAATGGCGGAAGATAATAATAATGATAAAGGTCAGGTGAATCCCGTGATTGCATCGCTTGCAGGAGCTGCTTTAGGTGCAGCGGTAGGTGCGGGAGCGATAATCTTATCCAATAAGAAAAACCGTAAAAAATTGGAACAGGCGCTTGAGGGCTTGAAAAAACAGGGATTTGATGTTTTGGATATAGTTCAAAAAGAGGCTGCGACGGTAAAGAATAGATTAGAGGCCGGTAAATCTGAGAGTTCAAAAAAAACTAAGACGAAAGCAAAACCGAAGAAGAAGCAGGCGTGATTGCAAAATGGCTCAAATAAATCTAGAATTTGAGGCATGAAAAAAATTGTCAGCGTTTCGCGGATTGTCTCTATTTTGGAAAAGTATCGAGCTCAAGGCGAGAAAATAGTTCTGGCAGGCGGATGTTTTGATATTTTACATATCGGACATATTTCCTTTTTGGAAAAAGCCAAAAGCTCAGGAGGTGTTCTGGTTTTGCTTTTGGAATCAGATCAGGCGATTAAACTTTTAAAGGGCAAAGAAAGGCCCGTTAATAGTCTCAGGGATAGGGCAAAAGTTTTGTCGGCGATTGAATTTGTGGATTTTGTGGTGCCATTACCGGGGCCTTTTAAGAGCGAAGATTATAACGATATCGTAAGAAAAATCTCTCCCGATATTATAGCGGTAACTGCAGGAGATCCTAATGTGTCAGTAAAGAAAATTCAGGCCCGAGAGGCAGGCGGTATAGTTAAGGTAGTTTTAAAGAAGATTCCCGAACACTCGACGACTAAACTTTTGGGTTATTTTTAGAGTTTTCCCTGGCGGGCGAGGCTGCTTTTTTGAATTCTTTGCACCAAAGATTCCCTGGCTTTTTCAATATTTTCTTCTTTTCCGAGCCAAATTTTAAGTGGAGCCCCGACTATCGCTCTTCCGAAAGAAGCGCTTATATTTTCCTGGCCTTGTTCTTTTGCCAGCTGGCAAATCTTATTCAAGTATTGTTCTGATAATTCATCGCTGATTCCTCCGGACAGGAAGTTAATACCTGCAAGCTCCTTGGGTGCGTGATTATTTAATACATTCAGCGTGGCTTTTGCCACATCCTCTGCATCCGCTTGATCTTGAGAATCTTCTCCGGGGGTAATCATATTCGGTTTAAGTATTGAGGTTGTTAGATCAACCCCGGCTTTTTTTACTTCTTCGAATACGGTATCTAAAACCTTACTTGTTACTTCGGCATCTTTTTGCAGAGAGTGGCCTCCGGCTCTTAAAACCTCAGGCTCGATCATAGGTACCATACCCGCATCCTGAGTCATCTTTGCCAGCGTTGCCTGGACCTTAGCATTTGCGGCAATTAATTCATCTGAAGGGGTTGAATCGGTTATTTTAAAAACACTTCTGAACTTTGTGGCGGAAGCTCCTAAATCTTTCCATTTTTGCAAAAGTTCCGTCAAATTTTCAGCATATTTCGTAACCTGTTCGCCCCGGTCGTTAAAATCGGAAAGCCCACCGTCTATTTTAACGATGATGACAATATTATGTTTTTTTAAGTTGCTTATCACCTCCGGCACATCGAGCATCTCGGGGTGTAAGATTATTCCAGTGGCGCCGGCCTCTGCGATATCGGCCCCGGTAATTAATTCCCGCCACTTAGCCCTCATTTCAAATGAATCGGGTATACCGACTGCATCCAAGCGGGCCTTCATTGTTGAAGGTGACTCATCTGCTGCGACGATTACTCCCGGGGGAGATGATAATTTTTTTGCAATTTCTGAAACATCCATAAAAAGTATTATGCTAAAGAAATAACTAATTTGCTAGACACCATTCTGACTAATTCTCCGAGATATCAAGGCCCTTATGAGTTATGTTAATTGTATGAGATTTAAGTTCAGTTGATATGCCTGAAATGCCGAACCAGGGATCGCCAGTAATCGGGGTAAGACTTACCAGTAGAGATTCGGGTTCTGCCGGAACTAAATCACTGACCTCCAGAATTTTAGCCTGTTCAACCGCTTCTTTGTCTTCGGAATAAATTTTCCCCTGGGCAAATCCTCCCGAAGCTTTAGCTGCCGCAGCAACGATAATTCCTTCTTCCCAACCGCCGCTGCCCATAACAAGGACTCCTTTAGCTAACCGAGGAATCTTGCTGTTTTTAAGTTTGGAAATTATTCCCGGATCCGATACAGCCAAAAGTCCTGGAGTCAGATCTCCTCCCGGAATGAGAATAACAGTCGTTCCTAAACTTTCTGCCGATTGAATTTCAAATTGATTTCTTGGGCGGTCAAGAATAACGACGGCTAAATCTGCAGGGTTACGGATCTTTAATTCCTTTAAGGCGATCTTAATATTTTCCGAAGGACTTAATTCGAGCGAGATTTTTCCTTTGAGAGGCGCAGGTCCGAAAAGTTTATTCATATAATCAAAATTACCGGTTTGAATTAAACCGTTTTGTTGATTCAGTGCAGCGGTTAAAACCGAACCGGCTCCGGGAACATTTCTTGAAGCAAAAGCTGTTCCTTCAACAGCATCATTAACAATTTCTACAACGGCTCCTTTTTCAGGACCGTAAGACCCGTATAAATCCGGACTCTCTATTCCGTCTCTGCGGGTATCTTTTCTGCCCTCACTGCCTCTTATTTCTATATAAAAATGAGGCTGAGTCTCAAAAACTTCCTGCATTGCTTCAACTGCGGCTTTATCAATTAATCTTCCGAGCGCTTTATTATCTCTAGATTGCGGATCAGGTTGTTCCTTATGGAGTTTTTGAATCTCCTTATAAGCTGCGATGGCCGCTTTCCGGGTTGAAGTATTAAAAGTTTTTACAAAGTTCTCAAAAATATTTTTATCCATTAATTTGGTTAATTATCTGTAAAGATGGATGTATTTCTTGACAGAATAATGACAATCGGCAGTTATTCGCAACAGGGATCCTTAAAACCGCAATTTCTACAGACGGCATCTTGGCTTCCGGCAAGACTTCCCATTATATAACCGCAGCCGGGACAAAGTTGCTGATCCGGACGCGGGTTTTGTTTATTTTGATGTGAGTAATTTGAAGTGCTTTGGGGAGTTGCGGGACTTAACATATTCCAATATTATCACTAAGTGGGTAAAACTCCGTATTTTTTTAAGGTTAAATCCAGAATCGGTTTAACGCATCCTCCGATAAGGCACAGTGAATTTAATTTCGGTGTCGAAGAAGCATCTGACGCAGTACTGACTGAAGAATTTTTAAAAGAAGTACAAAATCCTCAGGTAAATAACTTTATTTTTACCGAACCTGAAAAAATACCTCACGAAAAATATTGGGAAATAATTGCCGGTGAATTAAAGGATCTTAAAGATTTGATCAACGCAAATATGGGGGCAGGCGGGATACAGATAGTTTTAGGAGGAGACAACACCGTAACTTTATCTTCCCTCGAGGCAGTAATAGAAAGGATGGGTGATCCCGGTAAAGTCGGATATGTGCAATTTGATTCCCACGGTGAGATGCATCAATCGGAAACATCCATATCAAAAAACTTTCACGGAATGTATATGCGTCCTTTTTTTGATAAATTTGATCAGCCTGATATTGACTCGCTTGTTCCGGGTAAAATGCAGACCGGTCAGATACTTGCGATTGGGGATATAATTTTTGACGGGGAAAATACGGAAGAAGAGCGTTTCTATAGGGAAAATAATATCAGGAATATAAACAGGGAGGAGTTCAATGAAGATAAGCAAGGACGGCTTGAAGAGATAGATGCTTTCTTGGGTCGTTTCGGACATATCCACGTTAATTTTGACGTCGATGTCTTCGACAGATCGGTTTCTGAAGCAACAGGGTTACCGGAGGACGGAAGGTGGTTTAAAGATGAAGTGTTTGCAATTCTCGATCTGATTTTTAAAAGACCGGAAGTTTCTATGGATATGGTTGAGATCAATCCTAAAAAACCCGGGGGCGAAAAAACTGTAAAGTTAGCCCGGGAAATAATCCTGAAATTGTTGAATCAGTAGTTGCCGTAACCCGGGAAATAATCGCGTTTGGTATTTTCCTCGGGGACTCCTAAATTCCAAATAACCTGTTCAAGTTCCATAACCATTTCTTCAGGTCCCGAGATGTAATAAAGTTTATCTTGCATTTCCGGGATGAGTTTCTTAATAAGATTCCCATCGACCCTTCCTTTTAATAGTGTAAGATTTGTTTTCTTTGCCTGTTTTTCAATATTCCCGGAAATAATTTGATAGATTTTAAAACCGTGATGTCTCTTCACAAGATTTAATAATTCCTCTTTAAAGAGAGTCTCCTGATTCCTTGTTGCATAAATTAACGTCGCCTTAATCGGCAGATTATTGTGATCCCAATCAAACAGTATTGACCGGAATGGAGTTATTCCGATTCCTCCGGCAATAAATACGTATTCCTTATCCGTATTTTCTGCTGAGAATTTACCGTAGGGACCGGAAACCTCAACCGTATCGCCCCTGGAAAGAGCCTGAAGATCCTTTTTGAATGTCGATCCGTTCAGGGCAAATTTTGTAGAGAGGCGGATGATATTTTCAAAAGGCGCAGAAGAAATAGAAAAAAAACGGTTTTCGCCCCGTTCATCAGGATGAGGATTTGCAATATGATAGCGGAGATATTGCCCGGCTTTGTATATTAAACTTTCCTCAGGTTTAAATAAGAAACTAATCGTATCGCTATTTTCCTGTTTTTTTTCAATAAGTCTCAGTTTCATCGGGTAATCAGGTTGGAATTTAATATTCCTGTCGAATATAGAACCAGCAGTATCAGTACTGCGGGTATCAGTACCGAAAGAGATGCCCTTAAGCGGTCAAACCGGTTCACATTCTTAAAACAATAAATCAATATAAATATACTGATTATCACTGCCAGCGTTTTAAAAACGGGTACGGCAAAAAAAGGTAATAGAATAGAAGAGAAAAAAACCGATTTAAGATTACTGGTTATTTTAGCTCTGCTTCCGAAAAATCTGGCTATTATGTGCAGTAAAATACCGAAAGAGACGGCTGTGATAAGAAGCGGGAAAAGTAATACAAGTGTTTCAGATAAAACTGCAAAAAATAGTGAATATTTATTGAGGAAAAAAGTTTTTATTAAGGAAGAAAGGATAAGCCAGCAAAGTGCATTGACAAGAAAAAAGGCAAAACTTTTTCTCAGATTTAAATTCTTTAGGTTTGATGCAAACAATGCGGGATCTATGACTGCCTGCTCAAAAAAAATTAAATACTGTTTAAAACCGGGTTCGAAATAAACATCTTTTTTGTCCATTTTAGATACTCAATATACGTGATTTTTGATCCTTGTCAAAGAGGGAGGTGTAAGTCTATACTAGCCCCAAAGCTGCCGGGAGGAGGGGAACTGTATGAGTAGGAACATCACAATAGTAGTAATAATATTAATCATCATTCTTTTGGGCACCTATTTAGTTTGGCTTCGGGACAAAGTGGCTTCAACACCGGCACCGACACCATCGCCTGAGGTAGTAATGGCGCCGTCTATCGCTCCTTCGCCCTCTTTACAGCCAAGTCCTTCAGTTGTAGCGTCTGCGTCTGCCAATCCAAAAGAAGCGACCAAATCCGGAAGTTCTAAACAGGCCTCGCCTTCCGCAAAGACTAAACGGTAAAACCGGTAAGTACTTGAGAAAGTAAGTATAATCCTGTATTTTTAATATCCTATGAGTGAGGGAGTGGAAAAACTTGTTATTGTCGGATCGGGCCCTGCAGGTTTAACAGCCTCAATTTATGCAGCGCGGGGCGGTTTAAATCCGCTGGTTGTTGCCGGAAGAGCGGCCGGAGGACAGCTTATGTTAACAACGGATGTTGATGATTTCCCCGGATTTCCCGATGGAATTCAGGGTCCGGAGCTGATGACAAAAATGCGCGCCCAGGCTGAAAGATTTGCCACAAGATTTATTAATGAGGATGTTGTTTCTGTGGATTTCTCCAAACAGCCATATCTAATTCAGACTGAAACCCAGCAGATAAAAACCCAAACCGTGATTATTGCCACAGGTGCAAGTGCTATGTGGTTGGGGATTCCGTCAGAACAAAAATTAATCGGTAGGGGTGTTTCAGCTTGCGCGGTTTGTGACGGATTTTTCTTCAAAGGAAAAAATATTATCGTCGTCGGTGGGGGTGATACCGCGATGAGGGAGGCTCAGCATCTTTCGAAGATTGCCGGAAAACTTTATGTAGTTCACCGTAGAGATCAGTTCCGTGCTCAAAAAGCCCTTGTGGATCTGGTTAAATCAAAGCCCAATGTGGAAATCCTTTTCAATAAAGTTATAGAGGAGGTATTGGGGGAGGATATGGTGAAGGGTGTAAAGCTTAAAGATACGGTTTCGGGGCAGGTCTCCGAGATGCCGATTGATGCGGTATTTATCGCCATCGGGCACAAACCTTCAACGGATTTTCTGAAAGGACATTTGGATTTGGATGAAAAAGGCTACGTAAAGGTCCGCGATGAAGTACTCAGTTCGGTCCCCGGGATATTTATAGCGGGTGATGTATCCGACTTTAAATACCGTCAGGCGGTGACAGCTGCCGGTGCGGGAACAAAAGCGACTTTTGAGGTCGAGCATTATCTCGAGAACCAGTCTGTTACGGATAAGACTCAATAACATCCTTGGTTAATGTGATGCGAAGTGTTATATTTTTAACTATGCGGATTGTAAGTCTTATTATAAAATTTCTTCCGTTAGGTACTATTTACGCTCATTGTGATATTCCCTGCGGAATATATGACCCCCACGAAGCTCAACTTTCGGCACATACGGTTATAAGAATGACGGATTTATTGTCCGAGGCCGGCGAAGATGTGCATAAGATAGCCAGACTTACCCGGACTAAAGAAGATCACGCTGAAAAAATTAAATACGAGGTAAGGGTAATCTGGGGCGACTACTTTAAGCCTGAACACCTGGAGAAGTTCCCGGAACTTCATCAACTGGTTTTTGAAATAATGAAACTGGCGTCAAAAGCCAAACAGGACATAGATAGAGAATCGGCAGGACAGCTCCTTTCTAAAGTGCAGGAATTTGCTGAAATATTTTACAAATCCAAGGGAGTAACGCCAAAGAGAATTAAATCACTCTACCCCACAGAGGGCGAGATTGTTACTTACGAAAGTGAATGATCGTTCTGTCCCGTTTTAAAGTTTCCGGTCACAGTATGCAGCCCGTGCTAAATCCGGGTCAGGAAATATTGGTAACGGGGTTGCCTTATTTATTTTTGAATCCAAAAAAAGGACACCTGATTGCCTTCAGAGACGGGGATAAAGTGATTGTTAAAAGAGTTGCGGAGGCTAAGAATAAGCTTATTTTAGTAAAGGGGGATAACAGTAATGACTCCAAGTCTTACCCCTGGATTGAAAGAAAAAGAATATTAGGAAGAGTTGTGTGTGTTTTACCTAACCTTGCTTAGACTTTAACACTCAGCTTTGTTTATAATGATCTTATGGCCGAAGTACCTGCCCAGCCTAGTGCCCAAATTACATATACGGAAACCCGTCTTAATGATCTCCAGAAATCCGTAGCCGGGAATTTGCAAAATGCGGGAGTTCCGGTGACATACGAAGCGGTCAAGCCTGTGCACGTCCCTGATCAGCCTGCCGAAAATATTATAGATCAGGGTAAAATCGATATGGAAAACAAAATTCCGGGGAGTTTTAGATCGCCGGAAACAGCGCTGTCTCCTCTGAAAACTCTCTCTGAGCATTTAGATTATGCCGACCAACTGGTCACCGGCCGGACCCACGTTGTGGGCGAGGCGCATCACTTTACGACCCAAAGAGCTGAGAAAGAGGACAGGAGGATGCAGTTTGCAACTGAGCCGAAAAAAGATAACCGTGGACCCGTTAAAAAATTTGTCGATTGGCTACACAACTGACGGCTTGATGATAAAATACTAAATTCACTATGGAAGTTACTCAAACTACTGTTGCTCAGGGACCGGACTTATTGTTTTTTGCAGTTTTGGTTTTAGTCGCCCTGTTCGGAACACTCATTCTGATTGGTTTTTTGATATATTTTTATCCATATTTTAAGAATCTGTATAAATACCGGGAGCGGGAGAAATATTCATTGGGGTTTGTACTGCTGCAAATTACCGTTCCTAAGGCCAATGAAGTAAAAATTGACGCGGCCGAGCAGTTTATCTCAGCTCTGTATTCCATAAAAATCGGAGCGGGAGGATTTTTGGGGATGTTTAAGGACTTAAAGCCCCAACCTCATATTGCCTTTGAGATTGTGGCGCTGCCGGAATCGATCAGATTTTACGTCGCCTGCCATAAAAAATACCAGGATTTAATTGAAAAACAAATCAACGGAGCATATCCGGACGCATCGGTAAAAGAAGTTCCTGAATATAATATTTTTTCGGAAACCGGCAAGGTTGCCTATACCGCTTACAAACTTAAATCTTCCGATTATTTTCCGATAAAAACTTATAAGGAGCTTCCGACAGATCCGTTATCAGGTATTACCTCAGCACTCGGAAAAATGCAGCAGGGAGAAGGGGCGGTAATTCAATTACTTATAGCTCCTGCAGGCGATGACTTTAAGAATTCGGGAAAGAAATTCCTGAAAAAGGAGCGCGATCCGGGAGACGGTGAGAAGCCGAAAGCTCCTCCGGATCAGAAACAGCTTGAGGCAGTCGAGGGAAAGATAACTAAAGCCGGATTTTCAACCATAGTTCGGATTGTTACATCCTCGACTTCGGAGGAAGCCGCTAAGGCTCATTTAGGCAACATTAAAGCGGCTTTTGAGCAGTTTAACGGGCCGTATAACGGCTTTACTGGAGCCAAAATTCCTTCACAAAAAGGCTTTATCAGAGATTTTGTTTACAGATATCTACCCAGATTTGATAAACTTTCCGTTTTAACTGCGGACGAGATTTCCTCGCTTTTCCACTTACCGAATAAACAAGTTGAAACTCCGCATATTCAGTGGCTTCCCGCCAAATCGGCCCCTCCTCCTGAAAAAATTCCGACAAAAGGTCTTTATATCGGTAAATCGAAATTCCGGGGTCAGGAACGGCCGGTGTTTATTTCCGATTTTGACCGTCAAAGGCATATGTATATCATCGGAAGAACCGGTACCGGAAAAACCGAGCTTTTAAAGTCTATGATGATTCAGGATATTTATGCCGGTCGGGGTATTTGTTTTATTGATCCCCACGGAGATGCGGCGGAAGATATGTTGGAGAGGATTCCGCCCAACCGCGCCCAGGATGTAATTTATTTTGACCCCTCTGATTCTGCCCGCCCCTTCGGTTTGAATATGCTTGAAGCCACAACCGAGGAGCAAAAACACTTTGTGGTTGCTTCAATCATCGGACTGATGTACAAGCTTTATGATCCTCATAAAACCGGTATTATCGGGCCGAGGTTTGAGCATAACGTCCGTAATGCGATGCTGACCTGTATGAGTAAACCCGGCAATACTTTTCTTGAGGTGGTACGTGTTTTGACTGATCCGGAATTCGTAAAGGAGCTTTTGCCCTACGTTCAGGATCCGGTTGTCCGCAGGTATTGGACCGACCAGATTGCCCAAACTGCAGAATTCCATAAATCGGAAATTTTGGATTATAACGTATCAAAGTTCGGGCGGTTTGTTACCAATATGATGATGAGAAATATCATCGGCCAATCTGTCTCTTCGTTCAATCTGCGTCAGGTTATGGACCAGGGAAAGATTCTGATTGTGAATTTATCAAAAGGGAGGATCGGGGATGAATATTCAAACTTTTTAGGGCTGGTTCTGGTTCCGAAGATTTTAGCCGCTGCAATGAGCCGAACCGATATTCCTCAGGAACAAAGACGCGACTTTTTCCTGTACGTTGATGAGTTCCAAAACTTCGCAACCGACACTTTTGCTGAAATTTTGGCCGAGGCGCGTAAATATAAGCTGAATTTAACCGTCGCTAACCAATTTATAGGTCAGATAGGCGAGGAGTTAAAAAATGCCGTTTTCGGTAACGTCGGTACGGTGATCGCTTTCCGTGTCGGTGTCACCGATGCCAACTTCCTCCAGCACGAGTTTGCGCCTACTTTTAATGAGCAGGATCTGGTTAATATTGAAGCGCGCCACATCTATGTAAAAACCCAGGTGCAGGGAGAGCCCGTTCATCCTTTCTCCGTAGACACGACATTCCCGTCCTATGAGGAATGGCAAAAAATGCGCCGTCCTGAAGTCGGGCGGGCGATACGCGAACTATCCAGGCTGACATACGGGAGAGACCGGGCCGCGGTTGAGGCAAATATTTCAGAACGGGCACGACTTTAAATTTGGTGCGCGGACCAGGATTTGAACCTGGGACCAATTGTGTATAAGACAACCGCTCTACCGCTGAGCTATCCGCGCAGAATGTTGATATTTTACGGCAAGCGTGATATCAAAACAAGTTATGGAGGGGAGATCTTATGGAAGATTACAAAATTAAAAAAGGCATTACCGATAAGCAGATTTCCCAACTCATAAATTACGCGGCAACTGACGAAGGATTAAAATATACATCCGATCCGAAGAGATTTAAAAATAGGGAAAGCTTCGACGAATTCTCAAAAGAAATTCTTAGTTACTATACTCTGGTTGATGATGAAGATAATCTGCTGGGAATAATCTGGTTCCACGACTTGGATCTTTATTTAAACCGGGAGAGCCCTTCAGAATACGGAATCTCATTTGCTATCCGTTTGTACGGTAAGGCGCGCGGAAAAGGATTGGCGCTTCCGTTTACGGAAGAGGTTATGGCTGATTTTAAAGATTCGGAAGAATATAAAAAACACCCTCATCCGAAATTCTGGCTTTCGGTTTCGCCTGAGAACGAGCCGGCCGTTGCCCTTTATAGAAAATTAGGATTTGAAGATCTGGAAATAAGCAAGGAATACAATAAACTTTTAATGACCTTGAATCATTGATTAGGTACAAAACACTGGAATCTCTCTTGGATTCCTAATAATTTACCTAAATCAACTTCACTTCCGGTTGGATAGTAATTCATTTCTAAATACTCAAATCCAGGATGATATGCATCTATTCCGGATGGTAAATCAGGATGGGTATATCGAGGTTCAGCTTGAGCAAAAACACCCCTTTTGCCATCGAAAGCAATGCCTAAATATTTGTCATTTGGATTATGAGTTTGATAACCTACTTTTGCATATCCTACGAGCTGTCCATCAGGAGTCAGTGAATCCTCTGCTGCCAGGATTCTGCTGTGTACTTCTTGAACTCCTTCAGGTAATGCAGGTCCCTTGTAGTCACGCCCAATGATATATCTAGTAAGTTGCGCAAACCTGTATTCAAAGAGGTGGAAAGCTGGTGTCAAATCTTCTCTTCGTAGCATACCAAAGCTTTCTACAGGTACAATAACACTTCTTTCCGGCATCGGAGGCCTGATTATATCTTTGGACATAAGTTTGTGGGTTTAGAGTTCGTCGAGGGTGATTTTACCTTCGGTAGTTTTTCCCTGAATGAATTGTAAATATCTTTCGGTAGTAGAAACTCTTTTATGTCCGGCCAATTTAGAAATTAAGAGCAGAGAAGTTCCTGCCTTTAAGTGATGAGCAATCCAGGTGTGTCTTAAATCATTAACTTTGGCCTCTTTAATACCTGCAAGGCGGAAATATCTGTCGATTGCGGTTCTGATGTTTCTTATAAGTAAAGGTTTTCCGGTTTTGGTGACAAACAGTGCCAGGTTTGCTGTTTGAGGTCTGACCTGTAAGTATTTTCTGATGGATTCAACTGCAGGTTTATTCAAGGGAATGGTTCTTTCGACTGTTCCTTCTTCCGGGCGGATGTGCAGGGAAGGTGAACTGGAATCAAGATCCGCATCACCAACCTGAAGTTTGGCAAGTTCTCCGATTCTGATTCCGGTTTGCAGGAAAAGTTCGATGATCGCAAACATTCTTAAATCGGAGCGGGAAGCGTCCCTTAACGCCCGGTATTCAAGTTCGGATAAGATTCTCGGCGGTTTATTCTCAAATTTAGGGTGTTCTAAGGATCTGGCCGGATCATCCGGGATCAAATTTGAAGTTTTTAAGAATTTAAAGAAAGTTTTTGTCGAATTGGTTTTTCTGGAAATTGATTTAGGAGTGTAGTTTTCCTTGCTCAATTTATCCATAAAAAGCTTTAAATCTTCGGTCAAAACACTCTCAGACATCTCTCTTCCGTTTGAAACTAAAAAGTTAATGAGTTGCTCAATGTCTTTACCGTAAGCTAGAATTGTAGCTGCAGCCCGGTTTCTGCCCTTTAAATGGCCAACGAACTGCTGATGTGCGTCTTTAAGGCTAATCATAATGTCCCATAATATTATAATTTAGCAAACCGAATGTCAAGTAATGAATAATAATTATAGGATTAAATTGAAGCGGTGAAAAGGGATTTTTTTGATCTGAAAGCAGGTTTTGGGAAATACGCATTAAATGATGAGTTCATAACGCAATAGTAATCCAAATGTATAAAAAATTGTCTGTCATAGTTATTATTATTGTGGCTATTGTCATCTTGATCGGATTGGTCAAGCAGATCTCGTTTGCTTTGGGCAGTGACAAACGTTTGAACCAGTTACTGGAGGATGTCGGAAGCCTTGAAAGGGACAATAAACAGCTAAAAAAAGAGCTGGCCCAGGCTGAAAGCTATGATTCCGTAGAGGAAATTGCCCGGAACGACTTAAATATGTCGCTTCCGAACGAAACAGTTGTAATTATTCCCCAGGAAATGGTGGATAAGGTTCTGACCCCCGATGTTAAACCCCCTGAAATTAAAATTCCGAACTGGCAAGGCTGGCTAAGGTTGTTTCTTCACTAGCTTAGGAGTATAATTCACTCGCGGGGTAGAGCAGTGGTAGCTCGTGAGGCTCATAATCTCAAGGTCAATGGTTCGAATCCATTCCCCGCAACAAAAAGAAAACCCATCCCGCATTTGCGGGATTTTTCTTTTTTTCTGGGACGGTGGATTCAAGCAAATCTCTGATTTGGTTCGGAAATTTGCGCAGCAAATTCGTATTCATCCATTCCCCGCAACCAAGTATTTTAGCTTCAATTATTACAGTAAAATAGTAGGTTAGGCATTCAACGAACGATCTTTGAGAAATACTATTACATTTGTTTTAGAAGGTTATGTAGTGTTGCTCCAAACTGTTTTACGATTTGATTATTTCTCTTAGCTTGTTCCGCAACCAAAACCCTCATATGCCACAATAAATCATAAGTTTTAAACAATTCTAGTGGATCCTGTTCTACCTTAGTGTGGGTTAGGTCTTCATATCCTCGAATAACACTATAGAAAGAATCTCTATTCGATTGGAGATCAAGATCTGTTAAATCATCATTAAAACCATACCACCTTGCCGTTAAGAGTAAATCTGCGTAAGGATCATCTACCTCTGATGCATCAATCCAGTCTATAACAGCAGTAATGTCGAAATTATTAGGATCTATAAATATGTTTCGTGAATATAAATCTCCATGGATAACTCTAAATGAAGTTTCTGGAACTTGATTGATCCGACTTGTTCCTAGGGTCCTAACTCTTTTTGCCGTATCTCCATCGATTGCCCCTTGTTGTTCTAAATACCTAATACTTGAATCAAGCCTCCACAGATGTTTTTCTCTAAGAGTAGTATGGCCAAATTGACCCGGAACCTGATTGATCAATTTCTGGCCTTCGCTACTTTTCTGTGAGTTATGAAATTTTCCTAAAAATCCGCCCAAGTTAGTTCCCATTGTTACCCTTTGTTTGATAGGGTGTTGTTTAAACTCTTCAAAATCAAGTTCTTTCCCAGCGGCCCACTCATATACTGATATGGACGGCTCATGATAGAGACACCTTGCTATCGGCAGGTGTCGACCTTCAAGGAATCTGAGTAATACGAATTCTTTCTCTAGCTTATCGGGACTTAAAGAGGGGGATAGTACAGATAAATCAGCATATTCAGAACCCATTTCTCTGAGCTTCCGGGTAACAATTCGTGGTTTTTCTGGTTGTTCCCAAATACCAATTTCGTTATTGTATCCACTTCTAACTGATACTAGTTGATAGCCATCTAAAAAATTAATTTGCTTACCAGATCCAGGTTCTTTCATCTAATTATTATCCGAATATATTAATGATTACTAACGGCAAATTATACTATGCAAGAAAACAATTCCTAATCTGTTCCACTCCCCGCAACCGTAAACTGCGACTCTATTGATCCTCTTTAGTATAATCCTCCGATGAAAATTGAAGCGGTGGTGTTTGATTTCGGCAGAACTTTAGGCAATCCTGACACAAAACAACTCTTTCCAGGGGTTGTTGATGTGCTCCAGCAGTTAAGAGACCGTGAAATCAGACTGGCTTTAGTTACTATTGCCCGGTATGCAAGTTCCAGGGAAGATGAATTAGCCGCTTTTGGTTTAACCCGTTTTTTCTCGACAGTGGAGATCTTAGATTTCAGATCAGGCAGACCGAGGAAGGATTTCGGAGCTCTTTTGGTGGGAATGGGTGTGGAGCCTCAGGGGAGTGCAGTGGTTGGTGATAATCTGGAGGAGGAAATCAGGGCGGGAAATGAGATAGGTGCGTATACGATTTGGACTACGCAAAACTTATCCCGAAAAGGCCTACAGCTCCCCGAGGAAGGCAGTATTTATAGGCCAAGAGATACAATCCGGGCGATAACGGAGCTTGTACCTAAAATTGATCCTTTGAATTCTTATACTCCGTAAGTGCAGCCCTCTTTGATCGCTTCGAAGTTTTCCCCTATGATAGCTTTGTGAAGAAGATCGGATATAAACCGGCAGTTTTAGTTTTTGCGATAGTTTTTTTGAGCCTGGCAGGGGTGTTTTTTATTTTAAATAAGTTAATCCCCGGAAAAGGGAAAGATACTGAGGAAGCTCTTATCGCTTTTAAGCAAATCAGCTCAAAGGCAGGCAGGCAGGAGATTCCGGTTAAGATTATTGATGAATATTATGATTTGCTGGGTCCGGAAAAAATGCTGGAGGCGGTCGGCAGTGAATCCCAATGCCATATTAAAGGTCATAACATCGGCCGGGTAATTTATCAGAAAACAAATGATATCGAGCAGGCAATGCTTATTTGCTCGGATAAATGCACCTATGGTTGTCTGCACGGAGTAATATCCGGGGCGTTTACTGCAGAGATAGGCAAAAAAGGAACATCAGCGGACGGGCATATCGCAATTGATCAGCTGGGAGGAATAATTAGGGATGTCTGCTCTAAAAGCGGGAAATCGGTAAAAGGCGGTAGCGGGATTTGTCCTCACGGTATAGGTCACGCGCTTTTCGCATTGTCCGAAAATAATTTAAAGAAAGCGCTTTCTTATTGTGATGATTTCAAAGATCCTGAGCAGGTTTTTGACTGTGACAACGGTGTATTTATGCAGTATTTTACCGAAAATACGGATAAAAATCCGCAGTTTGAGGAGCCCTGTGCCGGTCTCGGCTCTCCCGCTGCGTGTTACCGGTACAAGCTTCTATATAACTACAGCCGCGTGCCGTATAAAGAGGTGAGTCACTCCTGCTCATTGATAGCCGATGGGACAGAGAGGAGCGGATGTTTTAACGGCCTGGGGTTTGCTTTTGCCCAGCCGGTCCGAAGAGGAGAGATAAAGCCGGATCTGCTGTGTACCGGGACTGAAGATGACCGTAAAAATTGCATCAACGGAGTGATTGCGGTGGTAACGGTGTACGATAAAGACGGGGCGTTAAATGTTTGCAGTCAATTATCAGATTCAGATAAAGAATATTGCCTAAAGTCGGTCGATACTGCCGCAGGAAAATTATTGCGTTAATATGTGGTTTGTCTATATACTCTTATGCTCGGATCAAAGTCTTTATACAGGATTAACAAATAACCTGGAAAAGAGATTTAAAGATCACGAAAGGGGCAAAGGCGGAAGCTATACCCGCTCCCATCCTCCGGTAAAAATAATATATTCGGAAGAACTTGAAAGTAAGTCCGAGGCCTTAAAAAGGGAAGCGGAAATAAAAAGTTGGAAACGGGAGACTAAAATTCAGGTATTAAAACTGGAAATTAATGTATAATTTCTTCTAAATGCGTTATCTCGGGATCGATTACGGTTTGAAGAAAATAGGTCTTGCTCTTTCGGAAGGACAGATTGCTTCGCCGCTTAAGGTTATTGAAATTTCGGGACTTGCCGATGCCGTAAATAAAATCTTAAGCGTTATTCAAAAGGAGGAAATCGGCCGGGTTATTATCGGTGTGGCCGAAAGCGGGGAGTCAAGGAGCGCGGTCAAAAAATTTATCGCAAAACTCAAAACAGATCTCGGAGAAAAGCAGGTTTCGGTAATTGAAGTTGATGAAACTTTAAGTTCAAGTTCGGCAAAGGATATGATGATTGATCTGGGAATGAGTGAGAAGTCCCGGAAAAAAGAAGACGCTTATTCGGCAGTTATCATTCTGCAAAATTTTTTAGACTCTGTAGCTTAAGAGTTAATAATAATTTATATGGAAAGAAAACGAAAATCCGGCGCAGGCCGGGCAGTATTGTCTCTGATTGTTTTGATTATTATCGGTTTTTTTGCTGTCAAAGGGTTTTTGGGCTACTTACAGGGTCCGGTTGATCCTAAAGGAAAGGAGATTGCTTTTGTTGTAGATCCGGGGGAAACGGTTTCGGATGTAGCTTCCAATCTGGAAAAAGCAGGGGTTATCCGGTCTGCCTGGTATTTTAAAATGAATGCCAAAGATGCAGGACTTACGGGTATAAATGCGGGAGATTTTATAGTTTCGCCGGCTATGAATAATTCGCAGATTATTGAAACATTCGAAGGCGGTTCTGCGGACATAAGGGTTACTTTAATTGAAGGGTGGAGAGTAGAGCAGGTTTCAAGGGCTTTAAGTGAGGTGATGAAAATAGACGGCGAGGAATTTTTACAAAAAGCGAAAGACGAGGAAGGATATCTTTTTCCCGACACCTATTTTTTTCATCCCGATGCAAGCATCGATACCATCATTCAAACTCTCCGTGCTACTTTTGACCGGAAGTATACAGCCGAGCTTCAGCAGAAAATTAAAGCGCGCGGTTTAACTCCGGAGCAGGGCGTAATTTTAGCGTCCATTGTTGAAAGAGAAGGTAGGAGTAAGGAAGTCCGTACAAAGATTGCCGGGATACTTTTAAAGCGTTTCAAGATGGGGATGAAGCTGGATGCTGATGCAACAGTTCAATACGCTAAAGATACTCAAAAGTTAAAAAACGGAAATCTTGAGAAGTTTTGGCAGCCGGTACTTGTTTCGGATTATCAGGCTGTGGTCTCGCCCTACAATACATATACCAACAACGGCTTCCCTCCAGGTCCGATAGCCAATCCTTCACTGATGTCGCTTCAGGCAGTTGCCGATGCGGATGCAGAGACACCTTATCTCTATTATTATCACGACCTTCAGGGTAATTCGTATTACGCTAAGACTTTAGAAGAACATAATGCCAATGTGGCGGCTCACCGCTAGCGCAGTCTCTTGTCGCGCAAAACTACGCAATCTTCACAACGGAGAGTATCCATAAAAATATGGGCTTTATGCGGGGAAGCAAAAATTTTTACCCAGTCCTGCTCCTTCAGAGGATAAATCTTCGGGTTGTTATCAGATGATAGCGATCCGGGTCCACGGATAATTAAGACCTTAACATCCTGAATCGCCGTAAATTTGACAGGCTTGATCGGTTTTGTGGTGTTGTTAAAAGCAAAGGCGAATCCGGAAGTTATTGTATCTCTCGTAATGCTTTTATAGTAGCCGGTTGAGCCGAAAGGTGTTGTAACGACAATGCCGTCGCCGATTATTATTTTAGGTTCAACTTGCACCCCGTTTAAAAAAACGCTGAATCTTAAAGCGTGCATTGGCGTGCTGTTGCGGATGACAATATCGTTAATGGCCAAAATATCGGTGCTTGAGCCTGATTTAGCTTCTAACTTAGGATATAATTTAAAGCGCAGAATATTTTTAGATAGAGTCTCAAGCAGGGTTTCAGTAGTATGCAGGGAACATTTTTTGCAAACCTTGCTATCTCTGATGGGTAGTTTGGGAATTCCCGGAAATTTTCTCTCAGCCGACAGTAGTGTACCGTCTCCGCCGTAGGAAATAATCACATCAGGCTTGTCTTCAACTGCTTCCAGACCGTGTATAGGTAAAAGGTGGCGGATTGAATCGGAGTTTTTTCCGAAAAGGAGGATTCTCATTTGCTGACTTTGCTTTTTAAATCTTCAAACATCCCCGAATAATCCCGCATTTGCAGAGCTGCGGCTTCCTCAGCAAGGTTAGAGTTTTTATCGATGGGCGGGAGTGTAGGTTCAGGTGTGGGCAACACTGTTGTATCGGGCTGATCGGGAAGTTTTGTTGCCACCTGTTCTGAAGTGGTTGGTGCCTGACTCAGGTCGCCTGAGGCCGTAAAGCTTTTTTCAAACATTACGTAAAGAACTCCTATGAGGACCGCAACTATTATTACTGCAATGACGGCTTTAGTGTTCATTACTTATTTAAAAGTTTAATCAGTGCTTGTTTGGATTTCTCGACCTTGCCTTTAAGAACTCCTGTGTCAGCCTGAAGAGCCTGAATCTGAATAATAATATCCTTGTTAATACTTGTTTCGCCGGTCAATCCGAATAAATAATTTTTTGCAGCCTGAAACGCGATTGCCTCGTGCGCATAAGTGATCCAATACCTGGCATTCTCGACCGGATCATCGAGATTTCTTTTTATACCGTCAGTCTCGGGAACTGTGGGAATATTATTCCTGATAATGTATTCGTCCAGAATTTCGCCCTGTCTTAAGGTATTGTTTTCAAGTTCGGAAGTAATAAAGCTGTTTAAGCTTTTTATCTCTTTTTCATAAGCATCGAGTTTTTTCTGGTTTTCAAGCGAATAGGTTTGTCTTTTACTTTCGTAAGCCTGCCTTTTTTCATTATAAATATCCTCAGGAGTAATCCGGGCATAAACGGCTGGTGTGGAGATAACTAATAACAAAAGGAGTAAAAGTATACCGGGTAGTTTTGGCATTTTATGCAAAATACCATAAAATATGTTTCAATACAAACCTATGGCTTCTGACTTCATACCGAAAATCCGAGGTTATTCACTCTCAGATCTCCACGATTTTGATACTTGTGTATTCAAATTTCTGGTCAAGCACGAGTTGGACAAAAAATATGAAATCGGCAAGGGGAGTCCTCAGATGGCCTTAGGGGTTTTGCTGGACAAGACGATTAAAAACATACACAAACGCCCAGCTTATGATTACCCACTAAAAAGATTGCTGAAAGGAGTGCGGTTTAGCGCTGAAGAAATCAAAGAAGAAGAGAAGAGTAAGCCGAGGCCGAATTTTAACACCGCAACGGTTGAATTTTTAACAGAGGAAGTGATTTTAGCTGCCGAACAGGTGCTCCAAAATTATTACGGGCAAATAGAAGGCAGATTTAAAAAGAAAATTACGGATATCGGTTTTTATCAAAAAGTAATAGAGATAGACGGTGAAAAATATAAACTTTGGGGAGGACCGGACACGCTTGAGATAGGACAAGACGGAATTCCGGAAGTCATTGATTATAAATCGCGCCAGGATATTGCCAAGGGAAAGATGAATATGGATATGGATTTGATGCCGAAACTTTATACCTTATTGCTCGCGGAAGATCTTCTGAAGCGAGGGTATAAGAAAGCTAAATTCAGGGTAGTTTTTTGGCAGGATCCGAAAGATGAAAGTTTTACCCGAGATTTTGATCTGGAAAATTTATCGGAAGTCGAAGAAGTCTTCCGTCAAAAGATCCGTCAAATATTAACGAATAAAGAAATTACTTTCTGTATGATGCCGTTTTGTGAAGCCTGTAACAGCGAAAAGAGTGATGACTTTGTGGCAGAGCTTGAGAATATGGGGTATAGTTTAGGCTAATGAAATTCAAGAATATAAGGACCTGCTCGCGCTGTGTTTAAGTAACACATCGCTCTCAGAACCTTGCCTTTTTGAAGAAAGGCATATTAGAAACAAAATGAAATTCAAAAACGTTGCAATCTCCGGAGATATCGGCACAGGCAAATCGACTTTAGCCAGACTTTTGTCCGAAAAACTGGATTGGGAATATATCAGTGCCGGAAATTATTTCCGCGAGTGGTATGCGGGTCAGGGGATGGATGTGTCAAAAGTTTACGGAATCCCCGAAGAGGAAGACAGGAAAATGGAAGCCGATTTTAAAAAGGAGATGGCGGAAAAATCCGGTGTTGTTTTTGAATCCCGTTTGGCAGGATGGCTGGCTAAAGATTACGCGGAAACTTTAAAAGTTCTTTGCACGGTAGAAGATAGTGAGGCATATAAAAGAGTGGCCAAGAGGGATTCGGTAACAGAAGAAGAAGCAAAAAATTTATCAGTCCAAAGAGCCAAAGACTTGGTTGATAAATTCAATAAATTGTACGGGGTTTCGGATTTTTTGGATCCCAAATACTTTGATCTGGTTATTGATACAACAGAGTTAAAGCCTGAAAAAGTACTGCAAAAGGTACTGGAAAAATTAGCGGAGAAGGAATAGAATCATTTTTATGGCAGCGGAACAGAGAAGAGAAAATCAGGGATTTATTATGGTTAGCGGACGCCCGACCGAAAGCAGAGAAACGAGAAGTATAGCCATTGCCGGCACGAAAGCTATGGCGCTTTTGCTGCATCACGCAGTTTCATCAGCACTGAGTAAATGCGCAGTTCAAAGAAAAAGATGAATATTCCTGAAAGCATTTTTAAAAGTTACGACATTAGGGGGACATATCCTGATCAGCTCAATGAAGACAATGTTGTCATTGCCGCAAAAGCAATTTACTCTTTTTTCCTGAAACAATTTCCCGATAAAGAACAATTAACGGTCGTCGTCGGCCGGGATATGCGCGCTTCAAGCCCGGCAATATTTAAATCAGTAACCGAAACTCTTGTAAATTTAGGGGCTCACGTCATTGACCCCGGACTTGTTTCGACTCCGACTTTTTATTACGCGGTTTTTTCAGGCGGATATGACACCGGAATCCAGATCACTGCTTCCCATAATCCTAAAAATTACAACGGATTAAAGATTGTCGTTAATCCTAAAAACGGGGGACTTATTAAAGTAGGGAAGCCGACCGGTATGGAGGATATTAAGAAGATGGCGGCGGAAGGTGTTGAAGTTGAGCCGAGAGGTAGCGGTAAGATAACTCAAATTGAAAATGTCACGGAGAACGAAGTTCAGAATGCCTTAAAGATAATGGATCATCCGAAAATTAATTCCTATAAAGTAGTAGCCGATGCGGCAAATGCGATGGGGGCTTTATATATTGATCATCTATACAAGCATATTCCGGGGGAATTGGTAAAACTCTATTTTGAACTTGACGGAACTTTCCCGAACCACGCGGCAGACCCCCTGGATCCTAAAAACAACGAAGATGTTCAAAAGAAAGTAGTAGAGGAGAAAGCTGACTTGGGATTGGCGTTGGACGGAGACGGCGACAGAATATTTTTTATTGACGAGAGGGGAGAGGTGGTATCCCCTTCTAAGATTACGGCTATCGTTGCCCGAGAACTCCTCCGGGAACACAAAGGGGAAAAGATATTATTTGATATCAGATATATTATGACTCCCAAAAGAGTTACGGAAGAGGAGGGTGGGGAAGCCGTAATTACGAAAGTCGGCCACGCTTTTATTACCGAAATGATGAATAAAGGCGGTGGGATTTTTGCTGGGGAATCATCGGCGCATTATTTCTTTAAAGCCACAGGAAATGCCGAAGGGCCTCTCCTTGTTTTGCTTCACGTTTTAAATGCTATGACTAAAACGGGCAAAAAACTTTCCGAACTTGCATCAGATGTTAAGCGTTCCCGCGAGTCGGGTGAGATGAATTTCCGGGTTAAAAATGCCAAAGAAATAATCGAAAAATTAAAAGAGCTCCACGCAGACGGTGAGATTTCCGAAATTGACGGGGTAGCAGTCCAGTATCCTGAATGGAGATTCTCTTTAAGGATGAGCAATACCGAACCTCTGCTCAGGTTGAATGTTGAGGAAGAGATTGAGAATTACCAGGGAAGACACGAAAAACTGATTGAGCTGATTAAACAGCACGCGGATTTTGATGAGTCTCCGGGGCATTAAGCTCCGAATGCGTAAGATGATTGAGAAGGTCTGTCGGGAGACGATATCCATTTTTCCGATCCGTTCAAAAAAATTCCTCTAATATCTAAACAGTCGCCGTAAGCCGCCTCGACAAGAGGTAATTTAGTCCTAGTAAAAGTCTCGCGGTCCATCCTGTCAGCATCTCTTCCGGTAAAACCGATAAGGCTGACTCTTCTGTGACGGTCTATATCGGGCAGGCAAACGAGAGTACGGGCGTCAAAATTTTTCCTCTTTCTTCTTGTTTCGGTAAAATTTATGGAAACTTTACCTGACTGGACAAATAAATCGGTCGCCGCCCATATCGCTTCTTCCTGTTCCGGGGTAAGTCCTCCTCCGGCGCTCCTTTGAAGGCGGAGCATTTTCATTTTTTGATCATAGGCTTGGATATTTAAATCAGCCAAATAACAGCCTAAAGCCAGAAGATGCCTCGGATCGGTATAATCGCGGGTAAAACCTCTTTTATCGTGACGGAATCTTTGACCCTCGGCAGATTTAAAACCGAATTCAGCTGTGCCTGAAATAACAAGTGCGTAGAATCTGAAATAATCCGGGTTACTGAGTCTGTCCGGATTGGATTCCCTGATAGATTTAATGACCTCTCCCGGATAGTCGGCAACAAATACTCTGGTAAAATATTTCTCCATAAATCCGCGCAGTGTCTGCGCATCGTGTACCGCAAGAGCATCCTGTCTGTGTTGTTTGGCCTCAATAAGCATCGGGGAAGTATAGCAGTACTGAAAGAGTAAATCAAGCTTATAGTATTTCATCTGATTTGCTATTTGGTTTAATAATTTTTAGAATTAGCCGTTATGGCGGTTTTTAAAACTATTGCAAAAGACGGACAGGCCAGAGCGGGAATTCTTTCTACTCCCCACGGTAAGGTGCAAACACCTGTTTATATGCCTGTCGGAACTCAAGGCACTGTTAAGTCTCTGACTCCGGATGATTTGAAAACTTTAGGAGCGGAGATAATTTTGGGAAATACCTATCATTTAAACTTAAGGCCTACATCCGAACTTATTAAGAAAATGGGCGGTTTACATAAATTTATGGGTTGGGACGGCCCGATCCTGACGGATTCGGGAGGATTCCAGGCTTTTTCGCTTGGCGCGATGATAGAACACGGAATAAAAAAAGTGAGTCAGCCGCTAAATCATAAATCAGGAATCCTGAATCAGGAGGAACCAAAAGTCAGGAAAAGCGGAAAAGTTTATGACACTAAAAACAAGACGATCCACAGAAGGGTAACCGTTGAGGTGAAGCCCGAAGCGGTAAAAGCTTTATCCAAGATTACGGAGGAGGGGGTCGAGTTCAAATCTCATCTTGATGGGGGAAAGCACCTTCTGACTCCGGAGCGGAGTATTGAGATTCAATTCAATCTAGGAGCGGATATCATTTTAGTATTGGACGAACTGATTTCTCCACTCCATTCGGAATCCTATGTCGCACAATCTTTAGAGCGCACGCACCGTTGGGAACTCCGCAGTCAGAAATATTATAAGACTATTGTGAAAAAAAACCGTGAAAAAAAGGGAAGTCTGTTTGGCATTTTACAAGGAGTTGATGACAGAAGGATCCGTGAGCAGGAAGCCAAATGGATTGCTAAACAGGATTTTGACGGGGTTTCGATCGGCGGGTCTTTCGGCACCTCTCCTCTCTGGTCGGAATCTCTTACAAAAAATCCCGAGTTTGCGGAAGTTGAATGGGCTTCGACCCGTTCAATTGAGCAGACAATGAGTTGGGTTACTCCCCTCCTCCCCGACTCCTGGCCCAGACACGCTTTAGGGATCGGCGAAGTTGTTGATTTTTTTCTATGTATCGAAAAAGGAGTCGATATGTTTGACTGTGTCGCCCCCACCCGCCGCGCCCGCAACGGTTCGCTATATATTTCCCCGGAAAACGGAGGAAAGTTCAAGAATAAATTTGTCTTAAATATCGGCAATTCCGAATTTATATATGACAGCAAACCTATTGATCCCGGATGCGGCTGCTATACCTGTCAAAATTTCTCAAAAAGTTATCTTCGTCACTTATTCATTGCCCGAGAACTCCTCTATTTCCGTCTGGCTTCGATTCACAATTTATATTTTATGGTCAATCTGGTAAAAAAAATAAGACAGTCGATAATTGATAAACAGTTTAAAAAGTTGAAGAAACAATGGTTGGGTTAATTTTATACGACTTTGCAAGCAAAGTCTCTGTCGCTTTTGCCGGCAAAAGCGACACAAAAGCCGCTTGCAGTGAACGGTCAGCTAAACTTTCGCTCGGCTAACCGGGGATTCACCCCTTCGCACACAAGGTCCGCTTTTCCCCTGGTAGCCTCACTCAAGTTTTTAACGCTGCTGCGTTCAATGCAAGGCTCAATATTTAGACTCGCATTTTAATAGATGTTGTGATAAATTTTGCCTATGTCAAAACTCAAAGTAGGTTTTATTGGTTTAGGGCTTATGGGGAAACCTATGGCTTTAAACATTCATAAAAAAGGGTTTGAATTATCCGTTTATAACCGCACCCCCGCCAAAGCTGCCGAATTTAAGAAAATGGGAATTTCCGTTTACTCCTCCCCTGCCGAACTTGCGGCAAATTCGGACGTAGTAATAACGATGATTACCGCACCCAAAGATGTTAAAGAAGTGGCTTTAGGGAAAAATGGAATTATTGAGGGTGCTCATTCCGGCTTAATCCATATCGATATGAGTACGATCGGCCCTTCGATGGCAAAAGAGGTAGCAAAGGGTCTCGCTAAAAAAGGAGTTGATTTTATCGATGCGCCGGTAACCGGAAGCACCGACCGGGCAAAATCGGGCGAGCTGGTTATTTTTGTCGGGGGAGACAAAAAGATATTTGAAAAAGTGAAACCCGTACTTATGGCAATGGGTATCGAGTTGCCATATATGGGTCCGGTCGGTTCGGGTCAGGCCATTAAGCTTGTGAATAATCTAATAGGCGGGGAAACTATCGCAGTTTTGGGTGAGGCTTTTCTGCTGGGGCAATCATTAGGACTCACGAAAAAACAAATTTACGAAGCTCTTAAAAATACCTTTTCCATCTCCCCCAATATGAAAAATAAAATGCCGATGATTGTTGAGGGAAAATATCCGGTGATGTTTTCGGTTGCCAATATGCGCAAAGATCTAAAATTAGGTTTAACTGAAAAAGCGTCCACCACTCCCCTGCCGATTTTAAAAACGACAGAAGGTATCTATAAAAAAACAATGGATGAGGGTTGGGGGGACGAGGATATTGCCGCAACTTTCAAGATCATCAGCGCAAAATAACTCCTGCGCATTGACAAAATTTTACAAAACAGGAATTATGTATATATGAATGAATTAACTCAAAAAGGATCGGTTCCTATGGCAGTGATAGTTCTGGTGGTTGCCGGTATAGCAGTAGGTATCTATCTGCTGGTTAACGGAACGGGCTTTTTCCCGAGCGCCCAGGAGAGTTATCAGCCTGCGGTCCAAACCGAATATGTTCCGGGCGGGCCGGCTGCTCCGAACACTTATGTAGATAAGTAAATCAGCTTACGGATTACCGGAAAGTTACTGCTTGCAATTGCTATAAGATTTATAGTATATTACCCCTTAACCTAAATATTGGAAAATATGGTAGGCATACTACTAGTGAGGTATGCGTACCTTTTTGGTGTATTAAACGGAGCTTAGCTTCGCCAAGAGTAACCATCTACTTATGCAAACAGCGTCTAATACTATTAACGGCAGACTTTACTGGGGAAAAAGACCCACACAAGTCAAAAAACTAGACCTTACACGCCTGCAACGCGATTCTTACCAAAAATTCCTCGATGAAGGAATCGGAACACTACTTAATGAAATAACTCCCGTTTCGGATTTTACCGGAAAAAACTGGAAGCTTGAATTCGGAGAATACTTCTTCGGCAAGCCCAGATTTACCCCTGATCAGTGCAAAGTTAAGGGAATGTCATATGATGCGCCTTTAAAAGTCCGCGTAGTTTTAACAAACCTTCAAAACAACGATACATATAAACAGGAAGCATTCCTCGGCGACATTCCGCAAATGACCGAAAAAGGTACATTTATTATTAACGGAGTCGAAAGGGTAATAATCAATCAGATAGTACGCTCCCCCGGAGCGTTTTTTTCTGCCTCAGATGATCCTATTACCGGACGCAGACTTTACGGTGCTGAAATCAGACCTCAGCACGGTTCCTGGCTTGAATTCGGAGTTTCCCGCTCGGATGTTCTAACCGTTAAGATCGACCGTAGAAGAAAATTTGCCGCAACAACCTTGCTCCGCGCTTTGGGTCTTTCCGAAGATGAAATCAGAACCAATTTTGAAAGCGTTGATAATAACGGCGAACACCGCTATATCGAATCAACAATGGCAAAAGATCCGACCAAGGATCAAAACGAAGCCCTTCTTGAGATCTTCCGCAAAATGCGTCCCGGAGACCCTGTTGTTTTGGAAACTGCAAAGTCTTTACTTCAAAACATGTTCTTTAACGCCAGAAGATATAATTTAACCCGTGTCGGAAGATTCAAAATCAACAAGAGATTGGGTTTGGATATTCCTAATTCTCCTGAAAATTGGATTTTAACCAAGGAAGATATTGTTGCAACTCTCAAATACCTGATCAATTTAGCTAACGGCAACGGAAAAACCGACGATATCGATCATTTAGGCAACCGCAGGGTCAGAATGGTAGGAGAATTAGTTGCTCAAAATGCTTTCTGGATTGGTCTGCAAAGACTCGAAAGAGTAATCAAAGAGAGAATGAGTCTTTTATCTCTTGACCAGGAGATTACAGCTGCAGGATTAGTTAATGCCCGCCCGGTAATTGCGGCTATCAACGAATTCTTCAGAAGTTCACAGCTTTCCCAGATTTTAGATCAGACCAATCCCCTCTCCGAAATTGACCATTTGAGAAGATTGTCAGTTACAGGTACCGGCGGTATCTCAAGAGACAGAGCCAGCTTCTCAATCCGTGATATTAACCATTCCCAGTACGGAAGAATCGATCCTATCAGATCTCCTGAAGGACCGAACATCGGTTTGGTTACATATTTAGCTTTGTACGCAAGAATTAACGAATACGGATTTTTGGAAACTCCTTACAGAAAAGTAGTTCTCGAAAAAGGTAAGCCCCGCGCAACAGATGAAATAATCTATCTTACTGCAGATGATGAGGAAGATCTTTATATTACCGAAGCAACTGTTGAGATGGACGATAAAGGTTTTATTAACCAGCCCAGAGTTCCGGTACGTTACCTCGGAAGCTTTTTTGAAACCGAAGTTGAAAAAGTTAATTTAATCGATATCTCACCTCAGCAAATCGTCGGAACTTCAGCTTCCTTAATTCCGTTTTTGGCTCACGATGATGCAAACCGTGCTTTGATGGGTACTCATATGCAGTGTCAGGCCGTACCGCTTCTTTTGCCTCAGGCTCCGGTTATCGGAACGGGAATGGAAACAATGATTGCGGACACTATGGCAAGAACAGTCAGAGCTCCTTTTGACGGAGAGATCACTTACGCTGACGGAGAAAAAATTATGCTTTCCGGAAAAGGACAGAAGCAGGAATTTAAAGTTAAAAAATTCGTCAACTCCCCTTCTATGACTTGTTATTCACAAAAGCCGGCAGTTGTTCCCGGTCAGAAAATCAAAACCGACGATCTTTTGATTGAAGGAACCTCAACAGACAACGGAGAATTATCCCTCGGAACTAATTTACTGATCGGTTATATGAGCTATGACGGACTCGGTTACGAAGACGCTATCGTTATTTCCGATAGATTAGTTAAACAGGATGTTTTGTCTTCGATCCACATCGAAGAATATAACACCGACGTTGTTGAAACAAAACTCGGTCCGGATGAAGTAACTCCTGATATTCCTAACGTTTCCGAAGAAGCTTTGGCAAATCTTGATGAGACAGGTATCGTCAGAATCGGTGCGGAAGTAGCTCCCGGTGATATTTTAGTCGGTAAAGTTCAGCCCAAAGGAGAGACCGAGCTTACAGCAGAAGAGAGGTTGCTCCGTGCGATCTTCGGAGAAAAAGCTAAAGAAGTCCGCGATACCTCTTTAAGAATGCCTCACGGAGAAAAAGGAACAGTTATCGGTATCGAAATCCTTTCCCGCGAAGCAGGAGATGATCTTGGAGCCGGAGTTTTACAAAGAATCAAAGTAAAAGTAGCACAACTGCGTAAAGTTACAGCCGGAGACAAGCTCGCAGGTAGACACGGAAACAAAGGTGTTATCTCAAAAATCGTTGCCGCTGCCGATATGCCTCATTTGGAAGACGGTACACCTTTGGATATCATTATTTCTTCGGTTACAGTGCTTTCCCGTATGAACTTGGGACAGCTTCTTGAGGCGCATTTAGGACTTGCGGCTAAAAAACTCGGATTTAAAGTTGCAGCTCCGGTTTTTGAGAAAATCCCCGAAGAAGTTTTAATCGAACAGCTCCAAAAAGCTAACTTGCCTGTTTCAGGTAAATCAAAGTTGATTGACGGAAGAACCGGCGAATACTTCAAACAGGATGTTGTTGTGGGTATTGCTTACTTCCTGAAGCTTATCCATATGGTTGAGGATAAAACTCACGCCCGTTCGACTGGACCTTACTCACTCGTTACACAACAGCCTTTGGGAGGAAAAGCCCAAATGGGAGGACAAAGACTCGGAGAAATGGAAGTTTGGGCACTGGAAGCATACGGAGCTGCGAATGTACTTCAGGAAATGTTGACCTTAAAATCCGATGATGTTGTCGGACGTGCTAAAGCATTCGAGGCAATAATTAAAGGAACTGAAATTCCACAAGCCTTAATTCCTGAATCGTTTAAAGTGCTTGTAAAAGAACTTCAGAGCTTGGGTATTGAAGTTATCCCGATGGGTGTCAAGGAAGTTAATGAAGAAGAGGTTAAAGAAGAGTCATCTACAGAAACCGCTGCGATTGAGGCTGCAAAAGAAGCTTTGGGCGTCGGAGAAGTCGGAGTTGATTCGGAATTGAACGCTGAAACAGGCCCTATGGAAGTACTTGATGCGCAGGGTGAACCTGAAACTAAGAAGGAAGCAGTTGAGGCGCAGGAAGAAGATGCAGGACTGGTTGACGCGGACGCTGAAAACGACGATAATTCTGAAGCTCAAGCGGCAGATTTAGCTGCGCAGGCAATGGAAAAAGAAGGAGGAGAAGATGAATAATTTACTCGATTTTGATCAACTTAAAGTAGCTATCGCTTCACCCGATATTATCAGAAGCTGGTCATTCGGTGAGGTTACACGCCCGGAAACAATTAATTACCGGACTTTGAAAGCTGAAAAAGACGGATTATTTGCTGAAAATATTTTCGGCCCGACAAAGGATTGGGAATGTTACTGCGGAAAATATAAAAGAATCCGTTACCGTGGTGTTATCTGCGACAAGTGCGGAGTTGAGGTCACACAATCCAAAGTAAGACGCGAGAGAATGGGTCATATTACTTTAGCTTCGCCTGTGGCCCATATCTGGTTTGTTAAAGGTGCGCCGAGCAAATTATCCCTGATTCTTGATTTAACTATGAAGAATCTTGAGGCAATAATTTACTTTGCTTCATACCTGGTTACCGGAATTGATACTGATAAAAAAGCTGAAGCTATCGAAAAACTTGAAAAACAGCTCGGCGAAAAACAGGACGCTTCAAAAGAAGCTTTGGAAAAAACAATCAAGGAAGCGGAAGACGTAACTACCGGAGAATTAAAAGAACTTAAGAAGAAAATCGGCAATGACGAGAAATTCGAGCTCCAGGCTGCCGAATTCCAAATCGAAGCAAGAAGAAAAATTGCTCAGCTCAAAGAACAAAACCAGGTAGAGCTCGCTCAGCTTGAGGAAATTTACAAAACAGTTTCCGAATTGGTTAAAAATATTAATCCGATGAAACTTCTTTCGGAGGATGAATACTTCAAACTTGATGAGTACGGAGTTGCAGACTTCCTTGAAGTTAAGATGGGAGCTGAAGCATTGCTTGAGGTATTAAATAAGATTGATCTGGATAAATTAGCTTCAGAGCTTAGAGTCGAGGTTTCAAAATCTTCAGGTCAGCGCCATATCAAAGCCACTAAAAGATTAAGACTCGTTGAAGGAATGAGAAAATCAACAATTTCTCCGGCTTCAATGGTTTTGACAATATTGCCTGTTCTCCCGCCTGACTTGCGCCCTATGGTGCAATTACCGGGAGGAAGATTTGCAACTTCGGACTTAAACGATCTCTACAGAAGAGTTATCAACAGAAATAACCGTTTGAAAAGACTTATTGATCTCGGTGCTCCTGAAATTATTTTAAGAAACGAGAAAAGAATGCTTCAGGAAGCAGTCGATTCATTAATCGATTCTTCATCCAGAACAACCAGAAGAGCCGGAACCCACCAGTTAAGATCACTTTCCGAGATGTTGAGAGGAAAACAGGGAAGATTCAGACAGAATTTGCTCGGAAAAAGGGTAGATTACTCAGGACGTTCGGTTATTATCGTCGGTCCTAAACTTAAATTGGCTCAGGTCGGACTTCCTAAAGAAATGGCGCTTGAGATGTTTAAGCCTTTCGTACTGCGCGAAGTTATCTCAAGAGGCCTGGCTTCAAACGTAAAAGGAGCTAAAAATGTTTTGGAATTCAGACCTCCGGAGGTTTGGGATATTTTGGAAGAAGTTATCAAAGATCACCCGGTTCTGATCAACCGTGCGCCTACCCTGCACAGATTAGGTATTCAGGCATTCTTCCCGATCTTAATTGACGGAAACGCAATCCAGATTCACCCTTGTATCTGTGCCGGATTTAATGCCGACTTTGACGGAGACCAAATGGCTGTTCACGTACCTTTGTCCGAAAAAGCCAAAGAAGAAGCTAAAAATCTGATGATGGCAAAAGAAAACATTCTGCGCCCTGCGAATTCATCACCTATCAACGTTCCTAACCGTGAAATGGCATTGGGTTCTTACTTCGTAACTTCGATTGATAAGACAAAAGTGCTTACCGATAAGGTTTACTCAAGAGAAGAAGCCGAATTTGCATTCCAAACAGCAAATCTTGATTTAAGAGCTCCGATTAAAGCTAAAATCGGCGATGCAATTATCGAAACAACAGTCGGAAGAATTATTTTTAACAACTTCCTGCCTGAATCACTCCGCTTTATCAACGAAACAATTAACGCCGGAGTTATCTCAAGAATCATAATGCAGGCATTTAAAGCCTTCACCAAAGATGAAGTTGCTCAACTGATTGACGATATTAAAGAATTCGGTTTCTGGGGCGCAACAATTTCCGGACTTTCAGTCGGTATTTTTGACAACAAAATTATCCCTGAGAAGAAATCCTTAATTGCTAAGGGTGATAAAGAAATTGCCGATATTGAAGATAACTTTAAAAAGGAAATCATTACCAGCGAAGAAAAACGCGCTCTTTCCCAGGAAGTCTGGACCAGAATTGGAGACGAAATTGTCAGAAAAACATTTGCGGCAATCGATCCTGATAATCCTATCCAGATCATTATGCAGTCCGGAGGAGCCCGTGCAACTACAGCTCAGATCGCGCAAACTGCCGGAATGAGAGGATTCTCAGTTGATCCGACAGGTAAAATCGTGGAACTTCCTACAAAATCCAACTACCGTGAAGGACTCGGAGTGTTCGAGTACTTCACTTCCTGTAGAGGAGCGAGAAAGGGAGTTGCAGACCGTGCTATCAGAACCGCCGATGCAGGATATCTGACCAGAAGATTGGTAGATGTATCCCACGATATGATCGTCAGAATTGAGGACTGCGGAACCCAAAACGGATTCCCTGTTGAAGTTATTCACGATAATCCGGCATCAAATTCAACCAGATTCCTGGGACGCAAGTTGCTCGGAAAAGTTGTAGATCCGAAAACTAAAAAACAGCTTCTTCCGGATGGAATTTATCTTGAAGAGCCGGAAGTAGAAGCAATTTACAAGAGTGAAGTTACTGAAGTTTTAGTGCGCGCTCCTCTTACCTGCGAAGCAAGATATGGAATTTGTGCAGCCTGCTATGGTCTTGATCTGTCATCCAGAAAACCGGTAGGTCTCGGAACACCTGTCGGAGTTGTTGCAGCTCAGGCTATCGGAGAGCCCGGTACACAGCTCACAATGCGTACTTTCCACTCAGGAGGAGTTGTCGGTATCGATATTACACAAGGTTTGCCCCGTGTTGAAGAACTTTTTGAGGCCAGAACTCCAAAATCAACCAGCCCGATTTCGGAAATTGCCGGAAAAGTTACTATCTCTAACACCGAAACAGGAAGAGTTATCAGGGTCAGAACCACAACCAAGCCTCACGAAGAAAGGGAATATGCAATTCCGATCACAGCAGATCTCTTGGTTGAAGACGGTCAGTTGATTTCCGCAGGAACTCAACTTGCCGCAGGACATTTGGATATTAAAGAAGTCTTAAGAGTAAAAGGACTTAAAGAAGCTCAAAGATACATTGTTGACGCAGCTAAAGAAGTTTACGAATCCCAGGGTGTGCATATTAATGAAAAGCACTTTGAAATTATCGTCCGCAAGATGAGTGATAAAGTCAGAATCGAATCTCAAGGCGATACAGTATTATTGCCCGGAGAAGTTGTAAATAAAACCAGATTCGAAGAAGAGAACACCAGAGTCTTGGCAGAGGGCGGAGAGCCGGCAACTGCAGGAGTAATCGTTTTGGGTATAACCAGAGCTTCACTCCAGACCGAAAGCTTCCTGTCAGCAGCTTCATTCGTTGAAACAACAACAGTTCTTTCGGAAGCAGCAGCTTCAGGTAAGATCGACAAGTTGATTGGACTGAAAGAAAATGTTATTATTGGCCGGTTGATTCCAACAAGCCCTGAACGGGCCGCAATGGAACCATCCTAAATTACTGGTCCGGATTTCCGGATTAGAGTAATCCCGGTTAGGGATGAAGGAATTTAAATTTTACTTCGTGTAATCTTTTGATTCTTTCTCCCGGAATATAAAAAAACAGAGATGCCAACAATTAATCAATTAGTACGAAAAGGACGTAAGACGTCAGCAAGAAAAATCAAGGCGACAGCCCTGAGACGCTCTTATAATGCAAAAGACCGTAAATATGTTACTAACTTTAACCCTCAGAAAAGGGGAGTTGTTACTTTGGTTAGAACAATGACTCCGAAAAAACCTAATTCGGCTTTACGTAAAGTAGCGAGGGTCAGATTGTCCAACAGAACCGAAGTTACAGCTTATATTATGGGTGAAGGTCACGATTTAGCAGAGCACGGTATCGTTTTGGTCCGTGGAGGAAGAGTTAAGGATTTGCCCGGAGTTAAATATCATTTAATCCGCGGTAAGTTCGATTTGTCCGGAGTTGCAAAGAGAAAGACATCCAGAAGCAAATACGGCCAGAAGAAAGGGGGAGCAGTCGCAGGTCCTAAGACCGCAGCTGCAAGCTAATGAGATCAGGTAAAGCACCGAAAAGAATAATTCAGGCAGATCCGATTTACGGATCCAAAATTATAACCAAAATTATCAATAGAATAATGCGTGACGGTAAAAAAACTACCGCACAAAGATTGGTTTATGATGCACTCGAACAAATCGAAAAAACAGGCAAAAAACCTTTGGTTGTTTTGGATACCGCTCTTGCAACCGTTGCTCCGAAGATGGAAGTCCGTCCGAGAAGGGTTGGAGGAGCCTCTTACCAGGTTCCCGTTGAAGTCAGAGGAGAAAGAAAAGAATCTTTGGCGATCCGCTGGATAATCGCCGGTGCCCGCGCTAAATCAAATAAAGAATTCCACGGATTCCACTTAAAATTAGCCCAGGAATTGATGGACGCTGCAGAAGGCAAGGGGTACGCAGCAAAGAAGAAAGAAGATACTCTCAGAATGGCTGAAGCCAATAAGGCTTTTGCGCATTTTAGATGGTAAAGCGCAAAGCCTTGCGAGATTTTCGCTTCTACAATGATCGTCGTCTTGTAGAACTACAATCTTTTAAGGCCTGCGCCCACTTTAGATGGTAGGTGCAGAAACTTCCGCCAACAAAAACCCAAAATTCTTATGAAAGAACATATCGCAGGCAGACCCGGGACAGAACGAAGAACTACAAGAGAAAGGTTTCACCATTTGAAGCCTAAAGGTTTAGGTTTTGAGGTTTTACCCTACGGAGCGAAAATAAATTGGGATGAGCCGGCGGAACTGGCTAAAACTGCCGTGACTGTTTGGGCTGACTATGGAGACAAATATCCTGATGAAGATGGTATAGAACGTGAGCACGGTGCTGACGGCCACCATTTCAGAAGTTTATCTGTAGCTACAGACTCCAGCTTTTCAGGAAGAAGAATAAGTCACGATTGGAAAGAAGCGCCATATCTGGACAGAACCAGAAATTACAGTTAATTTTTTCCTATTAATTTAAATCCCCGGGTTTTTATTGTTACTATTTCAAATTCGCCTTCATCCTTAATCTTTTTGCGCAGGCGGGCGACAAGGCGGTCAATTGCCCAATCAGAGACCCCTAAAGCCTCCTCTTCCGGCCAGACGGCCTCAATTATGGCTTCCCGCTCACAAATCTCACCTAAATTGTCTTTAAGGAAGGAAAATAGCAGATGCTCTTTTTTGGAGAGATCGATTTTCCCGTTACTCCCCTCCCCTTTTTCGGCTTTTTTCTTCAGGAACTTTTCAAAAAGCGGACTGAAAATATTGAAGCCGTTTTTGAGTTTAACCATAAATCCGCTGTCTGATAAATATTTATTGTCTTTTAAATCTTTTTCCGTAAGTTTTTCACCCTCAACAACTTTAAGCAGGATTTCCTGTTCATCTCCGGTAAGGCCTTCCCAAAGTTCTTCCGATTGAAGTTTGATCCGCTCGTCGTTTTCTAAGAGTTCGGACAGATTACTGATTTTTTTATTATTCACCTCAGGCTCGTTTAAGGTAATTAGAGCCAGCTGGAGGTATTGGACGTAGCCTCCGGTAAGCTTAATTAATTCTTTCTCCGTTTCCGCGGAAATCCGGAGCCCGAATCTCTTGATATAGGCATCGCAAATTACCTGAAGATCTTCCGGGCTTGCCGGTTTTAAAAATATCTCCGTTTCGGCAAGAGAAAGAGAAGTGTGCGAGAAGACTTTTGGCGAGATGGAGTTTAATCCGCGCGAAGTTGTGAACACATAGCTTAACTTGCCGTGGGTTGAGCTTTTAAGTCCTTCGAGATTTGCCAGAAAATCGGCTGTTGCGGATTCGGAAATCCTGTCAAACCGGATGAAAAAAATTGTCGGGAAAACACCTTCGGAAATAATTTTACTTAGAGCTTTTTTAATATTTTCTATAAGAAGAAAAGTATTTTTGGACTGGATACCGTCAAGAAATAGATTCTCGATATATTTTTTAGTTTTAGGGGCAAAATCGGACCCTTCGACGGTATCAAGAACTCTCTTTAACGTTAATACCCAAAAAGAAGGAATAGTCCGTTCGATAAGATCGTTTAAATCGATGGCGATAAGGAGGTGTTTGTCTGCCGAAGTTTTTTGGCGGAGTTGTTTGTGATACAGAAAAAACCTTAAGAAATTAGATATGCCGACCCTGCGCATACCTATAAAGACGATGCTGTGGCGTTTGTTAATATGGTCGCCGAGCTCGCGCGTTATGTCCGAGCGGAAGTTTTCAGGATAAGTTTGTTCAATTACCTCAAATTCCATTCGGCAATTTTACCACACGCACAGCAGATATAGAGGGATTCAATCGTTCTCTTAAGGTTTGACATTTCCGGAAATCTTTTTTAGTATGTAACCATCAAATACCCCCAAGAATTAATCTCAAGGGGGCTTTGTGTTTTATGGCAAACAATAAGATAAAGCAAGAAAAAGTAAAAATGTGGAGCGAGAAGCTCGCAACTCTTGAGAAGGAGTATGCCTCAATTATGGAACAAAGAGGCGACGCTACGGATATGGGCGATAATAGCGAGAATGCAGCCTATCAGATGCTGACGGAACAGGGGGAAGTTCTATCCGCCCGTATCGGCGAAACCAAGAAAATACTCAAAGATCTTGAGGGTAATCCGGAGAATTCTACAGCTCATCAATCTTAGCCTTGTTTTTATCTCCGCTTCAAGGTAGAATATCTCGCTATGGCAGTTACAACGAAAACAAAACGCGATTTTCCGTTAGACCGTATCAGAAATATCGGGATCATTGCCCACATTGATGCGGGAAAAACTACTACCACCGAACGTATTCTTTTTTATACCGGACGTACTTATAAGATCGGTGATATTGATGAAGGTACAACCACCACCGATTGGATGGAACAGGAGCGCGAGCGCGGTATTACTATCGTATCCGCAGCTGTTACCACTTTCTGGACTCCCAAATCCGGTCCTTTCAAAGATGAAGAATTCCGGATTAACTTAATCGATACTCCCGGTCACGTTGACTTTACAGTTGAGGTTGAGCGTTCGCTTCGTGTGCTTGACGGGGGAGTCATAGTTCTTGATTCGGCTTCAGGTGTTCAGTCCCAAACCGAAACTGTCTGGAGACAGGCAGATAAATACGGTGTACCTTTGATTGCCTTCTCCAATAAAATGGATGTTTTAGGCGCTGACTTTTTGGGAACTATCCAATCCGCCCGTGACCGCCTGGGTGCGAATGCTCTTCCTTATAACTTACCTATTGGTGTTGAAAACGATTTCAAAGGGATAGTTGATCTTTTAACCGAAAAGGCTTGGATTTGGCTCGGTGATCAGACCGGCGCTAAATTTGAGGAACAGCCCATTCCGGCCGATATGGTTGATGAAGTTAAAAAACACCGCGAGAAATTAGTTGAGGAGATTGCCTCAACTGACGAGGTTCTGCTCGAGAAATACTTAAACGGTGAAGAGATCTCAATCGATGAGCTTAAAAAAGCGTTAAGAGCTGCAGTTATCGCTAAAAAGATCGTTCCGGTTATGGCAGGCTCATCACTGCGCAATAAAGGTGTGCAACCAATGCTCGATGCGGTTATGGAATTTTTACCTTCACCTCTTGATATCCCGAACGTTAAGGGTAAAAATTCCCAAACAGGAGAAGAAGTAACTCAGTCAAACACAAAAGATGCACCTCTCGGGGCTCTCGCTTTTAAAATTCAGATTGATCCTCACGTCGGCCGTTTAACTTATGTCAGAGTTTATTCCGGAACATTAAAAGCCGGATCAACTATTTACAATTCTACAAAACAAATCAAAGAACGTATTGGCCGGGTGCTTTTAATGCACGCCAACGACCGTGAAGAAATTGATGAAGCATATGCTGGAGAAATCGTTGCGGTTGTGGGTCTTAAAGATACAATTACCGGAGATTCAATTGTTGATGAAGGAAATCCGTTAGTTTTGGAATCGATCAACTTTGCAGAACCCGTTATCTCACTTGCAATAGAGCCTAAAACCAAATCCGATCAGGAAAAATTAGGACTCGCTCTGCAAAGACTGGCAGAAGAAGATCCGACTTTCAGAGTTAAAGCCAACCCTGAAACCGGACAGACAATAATTTCCGGAATGGGTGAGCTTCATTTGGAAATTATCGTTGACCGTATGAAGAGGGAATTTAAAGTTGAAGCCAACGTCGGAGATCCTCAGGTTGCCTATAAAGAAACAATAACTCTTCCGGCAACAGGAGAAGGTAAGTATGTGCGCCAAACCGGAGGACGCGGTCAGTACGGTCACTGTTTACTCAGAATTGAGCCTCTCCCGAGAGGAACCGGACGTGAATTCGTTTCCGAAATCGTCGGAGGAGCTATTCCGAAAGAATTCATTGCGCCTATCGGTAAGGGTGTTGAAGAAAAAGAAGATACCGGACTGCTTGCAGGATTCCCGGTTGTGGATATTAAAGTTACGGTTTACGACGGATCATTCCACGATGTTGATTCTTCGGAAATGGCCTTTAAGATTGCCGGTTCCTTAGGACTTTCCGAAGCTGCCAAAAAAGCAGGTTTGATTCTCCTTGAGCCGATAATGAAGGTTGAGGTTTCAACTCCTGATGAATTTATGGGAGATTTAATCGGAGACTTATCCTCAAAAAGAGCCCAGATCCAGGGAACCGAAAAGAGGGGAAATGCAACTGTTATCAACGCCTTCGTTCCTTTGGCTGAACTTTCTGGCTATATTACCGCTATCCGTTCAATGTCCCAGGGAAGAGCAACAGCATATATTGAACCATCACATTACGAGCCCGTTCCTTCAAATATCACTCAAAAAGTTATTGCTGATTCCGGATTTACCGGAAGAGTTGAAAGTTAAATCTTCTAAGGGTTATCTATATAAACTTCAATAAACTGGTTATTCTCTTCGTTATCGTTGGTATTATCAAGATTCCGCCGTACCCGCAGAGTTCCGTCTGATGAATCAAGGTAAAAGAATGCCGCTCCGCTTTGGGTGTCAACCACCGAGTCATCAATGACCTGAAATCTTCCGTCCAGAGCCGTGGCAGGTATTCTGATAAGACCGGCTCCTTTAGGTGTATTGTTTTGGGTAATTTCCTGGCAATAAGCGGCAAGCTCATCGTCTGAATAAGCTTTGGGTTTAAAAACCTGAGTATATTGAACAAGGAAAACAGAAATCGCAATTCCGGCAAGAATAATCAAAAGAAAATAAACCTGGGCAATTCCTGACTGATGCTTCACTTACTTAACCATATAAATATATAAGAAGATTATCAAGTATTAAGTCTGATAACCGGTTCAATCTGCCCGGCAATCATCCGGTCGGTCCTTTGTTTTGCAAAGCCGTACATATCCCGGGTATCGTGAGGCTGGGAAAACCCCGTTCTTATCCTTCCGGCCTGTCTTCTTATTCCGGCAGCCAGGAGGAAGTTAGCTGTAACTGTGCTTAAACCCAGGGATCCGGTTTTTCCGTCATAAAGACGAAGCGGATTAATAAAAGGTCCTGCTTCGCGGTCAGGCTGAATATCGGATCCGGCTAAAGTAACGCTGACGCCAATTTCGGTAACCTGTCCGGTATCTGTTTTATCGAGTGCGGATTCAACATCGGGTAAGTAGGCAGCGTAATCGTCTCCCGTCACCGATAAGGCCGTAATAATAACTCTGAAAGGGTGTCTGAGTTCCAGTTCACCGGGCCGGCCGATGGGGAGAGCATCTCTTAAAAGCTCCGAAAGTGCTGACGGATTTATTTCCGGTGCAGGTTGGTCTGCAACTATACCTCTCTCTTCTGCCGTAGCGGAGTATTGAAATAAACGGCTATAGCCGACTGCTGCTTCCGGTTGGGCTGACATACGGAAACTATAGATGAACCCTGACCGGCTTGCTGGACGAAACTTTGACACTAACCCGACCGTTGTTTTTGAGGCTAATTAGCCTCAAAATACACCCCTTGCATTTTTTAAACACATTGTGTATGATTCTCAAATCCAGCTTGACTTTACGGCTGGTTTTTTATGCCGATAGGCGCAAGTCGAAGAATTCGACTTATTGGGCTAGGCATTGAAAAATTAAATTAGTTAAAGTAAAATAAATAAACTAAAATGGCAGGAACATTTGACAGATCAAAACCACACGTAAACGTCGGAACAATGGGTCACGTTGACCACGGGAAGACAACCTTAACCGCAGCTATTACCAAAGTCCTCGCAGACAAAGGAATGGCAGAATTCAGAGCATACGACCAAATCGATTCAGCTCCTGAAGAAAGAGCCCGCGGAATCACAATCAACATTTCTCACCAGGAATATCAAACAGAAAAAAGACACTACGCACACATCGATATGCCTGGTCACGCAGACTACATCAAGAATATGATTACCGGTGCAGCTCAGACTGACGGTGCAATCCTCGTTGTTTCCGCTCCGGACGGACCTATGCCTCAGACAAGAGAGCACTTACTGCTTGCAAAACAAGTTGGAGTTCCGGCTATTGTTGTTTTCCTTAACAAATGCGATATGGTTGACGATCCTGAACTTCTTGAGCTTGTTGAAGAAGAAGTTCGCGACTTACTTAAGAAATATGAATTTGATTCAAATTCACCTATTATCCGCGGATCTGCTAAAAAAGCTCTTGAAGGCGATGCAGAAGCAGTAAAAGAAATAGAAGACTTAATGAATGCGGTAGACGAATGGATTCCGACCCCTGTACGCGAAAAAGACAAGCCTTTCCTTATGGCTGTTGAAGACGTTTTCTCAATTAAAGGACGCGGAACCGTTGTAACAGGAAGAATCGAAAGAGGAGTTGTTAAGATCAACGAGGAAATCGAAATTGTCGGAATCAGACCTACAACTAAATCAGTTGTAACAGGTATCGAAATGTTCCACAAATTACTTGATCAGGGAGAAGCCGGAGACAACGCCGGAGTATTGCTCCGCGGAATTGAAAAAGACGATGTAGAGCGCGGACAAGTTCTCGCAAAACCGGGATCCATTAAACCTCACGCAGAATTTGAAGCTGAAATCTATATCTTGGGTAAAGACGAAGGCGGAAGACACACACCTTTCTTTAAAGGATACAGACCTCAGTTTTATGTCAGAACAACTGACGTGACCGGAGAAGTTATACTTCCTGAAGGTGTTGAAATGGCTATGCCCGGAGATACAACTAAAATTAACGTAAAACTTATTACTCCGGTTGCTATGGAAGAAGGCTTAAGGTTTGCTATCCGCGAAGGTGGTAAAACCGTTGGAGCAGGAGTTATTACTAAAATTATCTCCTAAATGAGATGAAATCTCATACAAAATGAGCCCAAAAGGCTCTTTTTTGGTATATAGGGTGTATAATTGGCACGTTGAAAGGGAAATATGGCAAAAGGCAGAATTAGAGTCAGACTTAAATCATTTGATTATAGAGTTTTAGACAGCACTTGCGAGCAGTTGCTTGATACTGCTTTGCGAACAGGTGCAAAAATTGCCGGCCCGATCCCTTTACCCACAAAAAGATCCGTTATTACAGTCCCGAAATCCACATTTACCGATAAAAATTCCCAGGAAGCTTTCGAAATTAAAGTTCACAAAAGAATTGTTGAGATTATTGAACCGACAGATAAGACAATCGATTCCTTAATGCACTTGGAATTACCTGCAGGCGTTGATATCGAAGTTAAGATGTGACGAGAAGCGTCATCCTGAGCTCTTAGCGAAGGATCTCTGAACTTGTTTCAGATTGATCCGCTAAATCCCTGAATTCCGGATTCAAACTTTTTATCAGCTCTATTTTCTTTTTTCTTGTCCATCCCTTAATTTTTCTCTCCAGTTCTATAGCTTCACGGTAGGTTTCAACCTCTTTGAAGTAAATTAATTTGTTGAGATTATATTTTGCAGTAAATCCAAACTTAGATTTTTTTCGAGTATGTTCATTAACTCTGCGAAACAGATTTTTCGATGACCCGGCATATAAAGTATAAGATTTGTTGGTCAGAATATATACATAATGAGGCATAAACTTATTGTAACTCGCATACGCTAGAGATCCTTCACTCCGTTCAGGACGACAGCTTCACTGTCGCTTGCATTTACGCACGGGGTCTGCTAGAATTCCAAGACTACATGCTTAAAGCTTGTTGATTTAAAAAGAAATACTTTTCAGTTAGTCGCGCGTCGAGCAGACAGGTTAGATACGGCGATTGGTAATATGGCGATTTACTGAAGTGAGTACCGGGCAACCGGACTCACTTTTTTCTTGTTTAAAAAAAGGAAATAAAAAAACGTGATTCAAACAATACTTGGTATAAAAAAAGAGATGAGTTCGGGTTATGATACCCGCGGCCGCAGAGTGGCTATAACTAAAGTTTTAGTTGAGCCCAATTTCGTGACTCAAATTAAAACTACCGATAAAGAAGGCTATAACTCCGTACAGATCGCAGCATCCACCAAAAAAAGCGTAAAGAAGCCTCAGCAGGGACACTTCAAAAAAGCCGGAGTTGCCGAGAACTTAAGATTCGTAAAAGAAGTAAGAGTCCAGGAGAGCGATTTAAGCGGACTGGAAAACGGTAAAGAAATTAAAGCCAATCAGGTTGTCAGAAAAGGCGATGAAGTTAAAGTAACCGGAACCGAAAAAGGACGCGGTTTCCAGGGAGGCGTGAGACGCCACGGATTCCACGGAGGACCTAAAACACACGGACAATCGGACAGGCACCGCGCACCGGGATCAATCGGTACGGGTACAACTCCGGGACGTGTTTTAAAGGGAAAAAGAATGGCAGGTCATATGGGTGCGGAAACAGCAACAACCCGCGGACTTGAAGTGATCGCAGTTGACAGAACAAATAACGTAGTCAGTATTAAAGGCTCAATCCCCGGTCCTTACGGAGGACTCGTATTAATTACAAAAACCGGCGTTATCAAAGGTTATACACCTCCTCCTGAAGAGAAAGAGGACGAGGAAGAAGTACCTTCAGATAAAGAACAAATGGCAGCAGGAGACACAACAGAGGTTCCTGAAGAAGCCGCCGCATCCGAGCCCGCAGCTGAAGCACCAAAAGAAGAAGTAAATGAAGCTCCGGCCGAAGAGGTAAAAGCTGAAGAGGAGACAAAATAATGGCTATCGCAAAAAAAGAAACCACTGTTAAAAAAGCTGCACCCAAAGCTAAAATTGAAAAAGTTGAGGCAGAAATTGCAGTTAAGCCGGCGGTAAAAGCTTCCGCGAAAACTTCCGGATTTTCTGTAACTGTTTACTCTCTTTTAGGAAAAGAATCCGGAAGTCTTGATCTTCCTAAATCCGTTTTTGGAGCGGAAGTGAACAAAGCTCTCCTTTCTCAGGCTTTGAGAGTTTATTTAAACAATCAAAAAGGTCATTTCTCAAACACTAAAACCCGCGGTGAAGTCGAAGGTTCAACCAGAAAAATCTACCGCCAAAAAGGAACGGGACGTGCACGTCACGGTGGTGTCAGAGCTCCTATTTTCGTCGGAGGAGGTATAGCGCTCGGTCCGAAGTCCAGAACAGCCACCCTTGACCTTCCCAAGAAAATGAAAAAAGCGTCTCTCGTCTCCGCCCTTTCACAAAAACTTCTTGATAAAGGCATTTCCGCAATTTCCGGTCTCGATAAAGTTACAGGTAAAACTTCCGAATTCGCCAAATTTATAAAAAATATTGAGACAAAATCAGCTCTTATCGTTACCGATAAAGTTTCCGACTTGGCAAAAAGAGCTACAAGCAATCTGGAGAACGTAAATCTGATACCGGTTGCAGACCTGAATGCTTTTGAAGTGATTAAAGCTCAGAGTTTATTTTTAACTAAAGAAGCTGTTGAAGCTCTTGAGAAAAAAGTTGCAAAAAAAGAAGAAAAAGCACCGGCTAAGGAGGCAAAGTAATGACTGTAATTATCAGACCTTTAATCAGCGAGAAATCAATGGGACTTACCCGCACCGGTTTATATACTTTTGAGGTACACAAAGACGCGGACAAAGACCTCATCGCCAAGGTGGTTGCCGAGAAATTTAAAGTAACAGTTTTATCGGTTAAAACCTTAAATAGAGCCGGAAAAGTTAAACAACAGAGAAGCAGAAAAGGTTACTTTAAACAGGCTGATTTAAAGAAAGCCATTGTTAAAGTCGGAAAAGGTGATAAAATCGCTATCTTTGAACAGGCTGTGCCTGAAGAAGATGTCACGGTCACGACAGCAGAGGGAGAGCCCGTAACACAGATCAAAGAAAAGAAGAGCTTACTTAAAGGTACAAAGGTAAAAATCGAAAAAACAGCTTCTGTCGGAGACGATAAAAGGAAGTTAGCCAGAATGGAAGATCATACCAGTTCAACAAAAGTAAGCGATAAGCCGGAGAAGAAAGGAAAAGCCTAATGTTAATTGCATATAAAGAAAAAACCAGAACACGCAGATTTGCGTCAAGATTGCTTAAACCTAAGACAAATCCCGGTGCACCGAAGGGTTTAAAAAGCTTATTGCCTAAAAAAGCCGGACGTTCGGGGGGAAAAGTTACAGTCAGACATCAGGGCGGAAGACATAAGAGATATTACAGAATGATTGATTTTAAAAGGGACAAAGTGAATATGACCGCAAAAGTGGAAGCTTTAGAGTATGATCCGAACCGTAATGTTGAAATAGCATTACTGAAATACGAAGACGGAGAAAGAAGATATATTTTGGCTCCGAAAGGACTTAAAGCAGGAGACGATGTAGCCAGCGGTAAAGTAGAGATTAAATTGGGTAATGCTTTAAAACTCTCAAGCTTGCCTGTCGGAACAGTTGTTCACAACGTTGAACTGACTGCAGGTAAGGGCGGAATATTGGGAAGAAGCGCCGGAACATCCCTGATTATTCAGGCAAAAGAAGGCAGATTCGTGCACATAAAAATGCCGTCTACCGAAATAAGAATGGTTGATGCAAATTGTATGGCGACTGTCGGAGCATTGGGTAATGAAGACTGGAAAAATATTGAATTAGGTAAAGCCGGACGCTCAAGACATATGGGTATCAGGCCGACAGTCAGAGGAGTAGCCCAGGATCCGAGAAGCCATCCTCACGGAGGAGGAGAAGCTAAATCAGGAGTCGGAAGGAAGAAGCCTATGACTAAATACGGCAGGCCGGCAGTAGGTAATACCAGAAAGAAAAATAAATGGACAGACAAATACATATTAAAAAGGAGAAAGGCTTAAATGAGCAGAAGTTCATATAAAGGACCGTACATTGACGAGAAATTGATGAAAAAAGTGCAGGCGCAAAAAGCTCCGGGCGGATCGAAGACTCCGATCAAAACCTGGGCAAGAAGATGCGACATTCCGCCGGAATTCGTCGGACACACTTTTTTGGTGCATCAGGGTAAAAACTTTATTACGGTTTACGTAAGCGAAGCTATGGTAGGACACAAATTAGGAGAATTTGCACCGACCAGAACCTTCAGAACACACGGAAAAATGACTGAGAAGAGTTCAGCCAAAACTTAAGGAATAGCGGGGAAAAAATATGGAATTTATAACAATACAAAAGAATATACAGAACTCGCCCCGCAAATTGCGGCTGGTTGCGACGATGGTCAGAAAAATGGATCCGTATGCGGCTTTGGATGTTTTGCAGTTTACATCTAATGCGGCAGCCAGACCTTTGGCTCAGGCGATTAAGACCGTTATTGCCAACGCCGGATCAAAAGAAGGCTTAAGTTTTAAGTCGGTTGAGATTAACGAAGGTTTGAAAATGCGCCGTTACAGAGTCGGAACTGCAGGACGCGGACGCGGCAGGCCTTATAAAAAGAGAACAAGTCATATCAAAATAGTTTTGACTGATGAAGTTAAGTTGGAGAAGAAAATTAAGGTATCGAGAAATGAAGTTAAGGATAAGCAAAGCTTGCCGCCTGCGGCGATAAAAGTTGCGGAAATTGTAGATAGAAAAGAAGAAAAGAAAGAGGAAGCTAAATAATATGGGACAAAAGATAAATCCGATCGGTTTTAGACTTGGAATATTAGCACCCTGGGAATCCAGGTGGTTTGCTCCGGGCAAAAAATATGCGGCTTTATTGCACGAAGACATAAAAATCCGCGAGATCTTAATGAAAAAATTAAGGCCCGCAGGTATTTCTAAGATCGAAATAGAGCGCGCGGTCGGTAAAGTTAAAGTGATAATCCACGTTACCCGCCCCGGAGTTCTGATCGGTAAAGGCGGAAGCGGACTCTTGGATCTGAAAAAGTTCTTAATGAAGCAGATCAAGATCAAAGATGAAAATAAACTGGAGATTGCACCTATGGATGTTAGAGCTCCCGATTTACAGGCATATCTTGTTGCGGTGAATATCTCCGAGCAGTTGGTAAGAAGAATGCCGGCAGCCAGAGTTATGAATCAGGCTGTTGAGAGAGTTATGCAGGCCGGAGCAAAAGGAGTCAAAGTTGTTTTATCGGGACGTATCGGAGGAGCAGAAATTGCCAGAAGAGAATGGAAGGCTTTAGGATCGATTCCTTTGCACACTTTGCGTTCAAACATTGATTTTGCGGTATACCCTGCTTTAACCAAATCAGGATATGTCGGAGTTAAAGTTTGGATCAATAAAGGGGAGGCTAAAATCTAATGTCACTGTTAGCTCCTAAAAGAGTTAAATACAGAAAAGCCTTCAGGGGAAAAAGAGGCGGAATTGCGACCAGAAATAATACTATTTCTTTCGGGTCTTTCGCTTTGAAATCGGAAGAAGCAGGCTGGATTACTTCAAGACAAATTGAAGCGGCCAGAAGAGCTATGACCAAGTTCACCCAAAGGGGCGGACGTATCTGGATCAGGATTTTTCCTGACAAGCCGATCACAAAGCATCCGGCTGAAGCCAGAATGGGTTCGGGAAAAGGAGATGTTATCGGATATGTCGCGGTGGTTAAACCCGGTACGGTAATTTTTGAAATGGGTGCGGTTGCCGAAGATATTGCCAGAGAAGCAATCAGATTGGCCGCTCATAAACTGGCATTGAAAACCAGATTTGTATCTAAAGAAAGTTAAAAAAATGACAAAATTAAGAGATTTAAAAAATGAAATAAAAGTTTTGGATATTGCAGCTTTGGTTGCAAAATCAAAAGCGCTCAAAATTGAAATTAATGATTTGGTTTTGGATAAAAATATGAACAAATTAAAAGACTTAAAATCAATTTCTAAAAAGAAGAAAGAGCTGGCAAGAGTTCAGACTGTTCTGTCTCAAAAATCGATGATTGCAAAACTTGAGCCTAAAGAAGAAAAGGCAGAAGTGAAGAAATCCGAAGAAAAGGAGGCAAAGAAAAAATGATAGGAAGAGTAGTGTCGGCAAAAATGCAAAAGACAGTTTCGGTTTTAGTAGAGGGTAAAAAAACACATCCTCTTTATAAAAAGACTTATGTCTGGAGCAAAAAATATTTAGTTCACGACGAGATGGGTGCAAAAGAGGGTGACGTTGTAAGCATCACCGAAACCAGACCTATTTCTAAGAACAAGCACTTTAAAGTGATAAAAATCTTAGGAAAAGACGTAGTTGCTCTCGGTGAGGCTGCAATGAAGCAGGTTGAAGAAGAGGCAATAGCGGAAGTTATGCCTGAGGAAAAGGAAGAAGCAGTAGAAGTTGCGGAAGCAGAAGCTAAAGTTGAACCGGTTGCAAAAAAAGAAGCTAAAAAAGAAGAGAAAAAAGTTGCAAAAAAGACAAAGAAAGAGGTTGTTAAATAATGGTTCAGCATCGTACGTATCTTAAAGTTGCAGATAACTCGGGCGCTAAAGCTTTGATGGTAATCCAGCCTTTGGGCGGATCCGGAAAAAGAAAAGCCAAAGCCGGAGAGTTGGTTGTCGGTGTCGTAAAAGGCGCTGATCCGAACGGTCAGGTTAAAAACGGTGAGGTAGTAAGAATAGTTATCGTCAGATGCAGAAAAGAGCAGAGACGTGCTGACGGTTCTTACGTTAAATTTGACGAAAATGCCGGGGTTGTTGTTGATAAAGATAATAATTTAAGAGCAACCCGTATATTCGGACCGATCGCAAGAGAAGTCAGGGATGCAGGATTTTCGAAAATAATCTCGCTTGCGAGAGAGGTGTGGTAAAGATTATGAACAAGATAAAAAAAGGCGATAAAGTAAAAATATTATTAGGAAAAGACTCGGGCAGAGAGGGCTCTGTTGAGAAAGTCTTAACAAAAGAGAGCCGGGTAATTGTCGGAGGAATTAACATCTCCAAAAGAAGTGTCAAAAAGTTTAACGACACTCAGGGGGGAATTGTTGATCTGGTAAAACCGGTTGATATTTCTAACGTGGCTTTGGTTTGCCCTAATTGTAAAAAGCCAACCAGGGTCGGATTCCTGATCGAAAAAGGCGTCAAAGTTAGAATCTGCAGAAAATGCAAAAAGGAGATTAAAGGATAATGAACCGTTTAAAACAAAAATATAACGAAGAAGTTAAAGTCAAACTTACCGAAGAGCTTGGTACTAAAAATATTCACGCTCTCCCGAGATTGATTAAGGTTGTTGTTAATATGGCGGTTTCCGAGGGTAAAGAAAACTCATCGGTAATCGAAAAAGCAGCAGCGAACATAACTGCAATCGCCGGACAAAAAGCTATGACAACAAGAGCTAAAAAATCGATTTCGGCCTTTAAGCTGACCGAAGGTGCGCCGATCGGAGTTATGGCGACTTTAAGAGGCGAGAAAATGTTTGCATTTTTGGACAAGCTGATCAACATCGTATTGCCAAAAGTCAGGGACTTCCGGGGAGTTTCGGATAAATCGTTTGACGGACAGGGTAATTTTAACCTGGGACTGAGGGAGCAAATTCTTTTCCCCGAGGTTGATTATAAGACTATCGATCGTTTGCGCGGTTTGCAGATTACAATAAATACATCTGCCCGCAATAAAGAGGAAGGTAAAAAATTGCTGGAGCTATTGGGTATGCCCTTTGCTAAAGCACAACAAACAGGTTAGAATATGAAGCTTGAATCGAAGATCCTTCGTTTCAAGATAAAGAAAAGGTTTTTTAAAATAAAAATATGGCTAAAACAAGTAATGTAGTAAAAAAGAAGTTTAAATTTGAGGTTCAAAAGCGCAACATCTGTTCCCGTTGCGGAAGACCTCACGGATATCTCCGCAGATTCGGCTTATGCCGTATTTGTTTCAGAGAATTCGTTTATAAAGGCTATCTACCAGGCGTTAAGAAAGCGTCATGGTAGGTATAGATAGATAGCCTTTGCGAGAACTTCGTTCTCTAAAAGGGTATTTGCCCGGCGTAAAGAAAGCGAGCTGGTAGTAAAAATATGGATATAGTAGCTGACTCATTAATAAGAATAAAAAACGGTTATCTTTCGTTTAAAGATACGATTGTATTGCCTTACTCAAAACTTGTTTTGGCAATTTGTGCACTCTTAAAAGAGGAAGGATTTATCGAGAGCTTTAAAGAAGAAAAGATAGAAGGCAAAAATTTCAGCAAAATTACCGTTGAGCTGAAATACTTAGGCAGGAAAGCCGCACTGACCGATGTTAAAAGGATTTCCAAGCCGGGACTGCGGGTTTACAAACCGAGCAAGGCTTTACCGAGAGTATTAAACGGCTTTGGACTGGCAATCATCTCAACGCCTAAAGGTGTAATGAGCGATAAAAGAGCAAGAAAGGAGGGCGTGGGCGGAGAAATTCTCGCACACGTTTGGTAACCGGAGCAAACTTAGTTTGCAAGGGCTTTTAACCAAAAGAAGAAATTAATTATGAGTAGAATAGGAAACAATCCAATAACAATACCTGCAGGAGTAGAAGTAAATCTTGAGGGTGATAATTTAACCGTAAAAGGCTCAAAAGGAACTTTGGCTATGGAGTTAAATCCTGCAGTCAAGCTCGAGATCGAAGGAAGTGTAATAACGGTTAAAGCCAAAAAAGGTTATGAAAAAGCGGCTGCAATGCACGGACTGACCCGCTCGCTGATCAGCAATATGGTAATCGGTGTTTCGGCAGGATGGGATAAAAATCTGGAAATGGTCGGTGTCGGATACAGAGCGCAAGGCGGAGGGGAAAGTCTGACTTTAAACGTCGGTTTTTCTCACCAGGTTGTTATTAAAGCACCTGAAGGAATTACTTTTGCGGTTGCCGACAACACTAAAATTAAAGTTTCAGGATATAACAAGATTTTGGTAGGCCAGATCGCCGCCAATATCAGAGGAGTTAAACCGCCGGAAGTTTATCAGGGTAAAGGTATCAGATATGCCGGAGAATACGTAAGAAAGAAGGCCGGAAAAGCAGGTAAAGCGGCCACCGGAGCTAAATAAAAATGAAAAAAATATTAAGAGTAAGTAAGCATAAAAGAGTCAGAAAAAATATTTTCGGTACTGCCGAAAAACCGAGAGTCGCCGTATTTAAATCCGGTCAGCATATTTATGCTCAAATTATTGACGATAATGCCGGTAAAACATTGGCTTCTGAATCTGACCTGAACGCCAAAGGCGGTACAAAAACCGAAAGGGCAACAAAAGTCGGTGAAACTCTGGCTCAAAAAGCAGTTAAAGCAAAAATTACCAAAATAATTTTTGACCGAGGGGGATTTGCCTATCACGGCCGGGTTGCGGCTGTTGCTGAAGGATTAAGAAAGGGAGGTTTGCAGTTCTAATGGATTTTAAACAACGTGATAACAGAAGAGATAACAGAAGACTTCAGGAACCTTCAGATTTTTACGAGAAGGTAGTCCAGGTCAACCGTGTTTCCAAAAAAACCAAGGGTGGAGATAAAAGATCACTTTCGGTATTGGTTGTCGTCGGTGATAAAAAAGGCAAAGTCGGAGTCGGACTGGGTAAAGCAGCGGATGTTCAATCGGCAGTCAGGAAAGCGACCAGTTATGCGAAAAAACATATGGTTATGGTTCCGTTAAAAGACGGCAGGACAATTCTGCATTCCGTTAACGTCAAACTCGGTGCAGCGATTATTTTACTTAAACCGGCACCTAAGGGAACCGGAGTTATTGCGGGAGGTCCGGTCAGGGTTGTAGTAGAAGCGGCAGGAATTCACGATGTCGTTTCAAAAATCCTGGGAACCAACAACAAAGCTTCAAATGTTTATGCAACATTGCACGCTTTGAAAGAAATTACCGCATCCAAATATGCGGTTGCCGATAAAAAACAGGAAGATGAAAATAAAGCATTGAAAGAAGCAAAAGAACAAAAGAAAGCTGAAAAGGCTGAGAAAAAGGAAGAGCCTAAAAAGAAAGAGGAAACAAAATGAAATTAAGCGAATTACCTAAAACAATTGAAAGAAGTAAAAAGCGTTTAGGCCGGGGAACCGGGTCAGGAAAAGGTAAGACCGGGGGACGCGGTTCAAAGGGACAAAAAGCCCGCGGAAAAATTCCTGCAGCCTTCATCGGAGGAAGCTTGCCTTTATATAAGAAACTTCCGTTTGTCCGCGGTTGGGGAAATAAAAAAGCCGATCCGACACCGGTTGTGATTTCACTCGAAGATTTAAACAAATTCAAGACTAATTCAACAGTAAGCATCGAAACCCTGGTTGAAGCCGGACTTGTATCCGGACGGGGCAAGCTGAAAAGAGGAGTAAAAGTATTAAATAAGGGAGAGCTTAATGTAAAAGGATTAGTCGTAGAAATTCCTGTAAGTGCGAAGGTCAAAGAAAAGATCGAAACTGCAGGAGGCAAAGTTGGCTAGTTTAATTCAACCGATATTAAATGCCTTAAAAATTCCGGAGCTCCGCCGCAAATTAATCATTACCGCCATTATCATTTTTGTTTTCCGTCTGTCAGCACAGATCCCGATTGCGGGTATTAATGTTGAAGGCATCCGTCAGCTTTTCGGCAGTAACCAGCTCCTCGGGCTTTTGGATATTTTTTCCGGAGGAACCTTAACTAACTTTTCCGTTTTGGCGCTCGGTTTGAATCCGTATATTAACGCCTCGATTATTATGCAGCTTTTAACTATGGTTTTCCCGAAGCTTGAAGAAATGAGCAAAGAAGGGGAGATGGGCCGTCAGAAGATTAATCAATATACCCGGTTCCTGACGATTCCTTTGGCAGTTATTCAGTCGGTCGGTATGTATACGCTTTTGAAAAATCAGGGTCTGGTTGAGGCCGGAACTCCTTTGGCGATTCTTTCAATCATTGTTGCTATGGTTGCAGGTACGGTGTTTACAATGTGGCTGGGTGAGCTTTTAACCGAGTACGGAATCGGCAACGGTATTTCCATTTTGATTTTAGTCGGTATTTTGGCAAGAGCGCCGGTTGTTTTATTCCAGACTGTATCAATTGTAGAGCAGTCCCAACTTTTAAATATTCTAATTTTTGTAGCAGTCGGATTGCTCGTAACCGCAGCAATTGTATTTATTAACGAAGGACGCAGACAAATCCAGATTCATTACGCCAGGCGTTTTTCGGCCGGCCGGAGAATGAGCCAGGTCCAAACATACCTGCCTCTGCGCGTTAACCAAACCGGTGTTATTCCGATTATTTTTGCAATTTCCTTAGTACTGCTCCCCTCTTTCGGGAGTCAGTTTTTAGCCCAGTCCCCTGTTCCGGTTCTGCAAAATATCGGCAGATTTTTGGTGCAGAACTTCCAGCCGGAATCAATAGCATATAACCTTACCTATTTCCTTTTGGTTATCGGATTTACTTATTTTTATACTGCGGTAGTTTTTAATCCGACCAAGATTGCAGACGAAATTAAAAAATACGGTGGGTTTGTTCCGGGTATCAGACCGGGCAGTGCAACGGCCTCGTATTTAAACTACATCCTGGTAAGGATAACTTTGGCCGGTGCGATATTCCTGGGAACAATTGCGGTTATGCCTTCGGTAATCTCCTCCTTTACCGGAATCTCAACTTTAGTTGTCGGAGGAACATCTCTTTTGATCGTGGTTTCGGTAATTTTAGATACTGCCAAGCAGTTTGAAAGCAAAATGATTGAGAAAAACTACGATAAATTCCTTTCATAGATATGAAGATACTCATTGTCGGTCTCCCCGGTTCAGGTAAAACTACACAAATCGACAAAATAGCCGATAAATACGGCTTACAGCCCGTCAGAATGGGCAATATACTGCGTGAGATAGCCTCAGGCGAGGGTGAATTGGCGCAAAAAATTAAAGCTATTATGGCTTCGGGCGAGTTGGTAGACGATGCAACGGTCGCGGAGCTGATTAAAGCAGAAGCGGGGAAAGTCGGGGACGATTTTATTATGGAAGGATACCCCAGGACAACCGAACAGGTTGAGCTTTTTGACCCCGGATTCGATAAGGTTTTTTATCTTGAGGTGCCGATTGAGGTTTTAAAAGACAGGATGAAGGGAAGAGGCCGGGCTGATGATTCCGAAGGCGCGATTGAAACCAGAATCAGGGTCCAGCAGGAAGATTTGGAAAAAATACTGGACTTTTACAAAGAAAAATTAGTGAGAGTTGACGGTACGGCCGGAATTGGTGAGATTTTCGCAAAAATTGAGGAGAATTTGAAATGAGCCTAACACCGAGAACTTCTTCCCAAATTGAACTGATGCGTAAAAGCGGCGAAATAACCGCCGGTGCGTTAAAAGCGGTCCTTGAGGCTGTCAAACCGGGAATAAGCCTGATCGAGCTTGATAATATCGCCGAGGCGGAAATTTTAAAATTGGGAGGTCAGGTCAGTTTTAAAACAGTTCCCGGATATCACTGGGCAACCTGTCTTACCTTAAATAACGAAGTAGTCCACGGAATCCCCCGCCCGATTGAACTTAAAGAGGGCGATATTTTCAGTGTCGATATCGGAGCGGTTTATAACGGCTGGCATACCGATGCAGCCTGGAGCGTGATGGTCGGTCAAAAATCAAAAATTGCCGATTTCGATGAAAAAGATAAATTTTTAAAAGTCGGAGAACAGGCGATGTGGAACGGTATCTCCCAAGCCCGGGGCGGTAATAAGATCGGAGATATCGGAGCGGCGATGCAGAAACAGGTTGAGGGGGGCGGATATTCGGTTGTAAGGTCACTCGTCGGTCACGGAATCGGTAAAAAACTGCACGAAGACCCGGAAGTTCCGGGATTCGGAAGACCGGGGAGAGGATTACCTTTAAAAAAAGGACAGACAATCGCCATTGAGGCTATTTATAACCGTGGCGGGCACGAGGTAATTCTGGAAAATGACGGATGGACGATCTCCTCAAAAGACGGTTCCTGGGGCGGTCTTTTTGAGATGACGGTCGTTATCGGGAGCGATAAAGCGGAGGTCTTAACCGACTGGAGAAAGGTATAAACTTAATAAACTAATAACCCGATAAACAAATAACCCAATATACAAAAGCTCAATTTACTTTATTATTGAGAATTGGTTTATTTGACATTGGACTATTGGTTTATTCCAACCTATGCTATGGGTTGTGCTTTACGCTTGAGTTTGGTAAAATACTTGAGCGTAAATTTTGGTTGACGCAATAATGGATACACCGGATATTATTGAGATCCAAGGTAAGGTACTTGAAGTTCTGCCCAATACTTTGTTCAGGGTGGAGATAGTATCGAGCCCGGACATTCCGGAACTTGTAGGCCGCGTGATTTTGTGTCACATATCTGGTAAAATGCGCAAACATTATATCAGGCTGTTGGTCGGAGACAGAGTTAAGGCTGAGATGAGCGCCAAATATGATTTGGACAAAGGGCGCATTACGTTTAGAGTTAAATGATCGGAGATTTAAAAAATGAAAGTTCAAGCAAGTGTTAAAACAAGATGTACCGGTTGTAAATTCGTTAAGCGCGAGGGGATTTTATTTGTGATTTGTGCCCGTGACCCAAAGCATAAGCAACGTCAGGGCTAAAGCAGAGACAAGGATAAATTATGGCAAGAATTGTAGGAGTTGATTTACCAGCAGAAAAGAGAGCAGACATCGGTTTAACCGTAATATTCGGTATCGGCCGGAGTAACGTCAAACTTATGCTTGAAAAAGCTAAAGTTGACGGCTCAAAAAGAATTAAAGATTTAACCGAAGAGGAAGTTAACAGACTCTCCAAAGCTTTGGAGGGAATTACAGTTGAGGGAGATTTAACCCGTGAAATAAGCCAGAATATCAGAAGACTTGAGGATATCGGCGCCTACCGCGGTTTAAGACACAGAAGGGGTTTACCGGCCAGAGGCCAGAACACCAGACACAACGCCCGCACCAGAAAAGGCAAGAGGAAGACAGTCGGTACAGTCAGAAAAGAAGTGGTTGCAAAAACTGCACCCTCAAAATAATTTAAAAATATATGGCAAAAAAAGTACAACTTAAATCTAATAAGAAAAAAGAAACCGCTCCCAAGAGCGTCGCTTTGGGAAGACTTTACGTTACAGCCACTTTTAATAATACTTTGGTTACCTTAACCGATTCAGCCGGAAAAGCACTTACCTGGAGTTCCTCGGGAAACGCCGGTTTTAAAGGGGCCCGTCGCGCAACTCCGTTTGCAGCTATCTCGGCTGTTGAAAAAGTTGCAGCTAAAGGAAAATCTTTAGGTATGAGCCAGGTAGAAGTTTATATCAAAGGTCCCGGACCCGGCAGAGACGCTTCGATAAGGGCTTTAAAAAATTCCGGATTAAATATTATGATGATTGCCGATGTGACACCTATGCCTCATAACGGACCGAGAGCTGAAAAAAGGAGAAGAGTTTAAAATGAAAACACCTGAAGGAGACCTTCATCCGATAACTATGTTTGGTAGTGAACCGGTAAGTTCGGCTTTGGAGAGAGCAACAAGAGTAAGCAGAGCTTCCTCGGATGCAGAATCCGCATTAATAGCAGTCGCATTAATGTCGGGAAAGACTCCCGGGAGCAGGGAAATCGGAGCAAGACTTGCAGTTATGTCGGTACACGCAGCAGATGGTATACTACCTGCCGGCGGCAGACAAACAAGGAGATCAAATTAAGAAATGAGATACGCAGGACCTAAAAGAAGATTATCAAGAAGAGAAGGAGTAGCTCTATTCCCGAAGGATATTAAATCCATCGAAAGAAAAGGAGCAATTGCTCCCGGACCTAAAGGTATGAAGATGAAGCGCCGTCTCTCCGAGTTCGGACTCCAATTGCGCGAAAAGCAAAAAGCCAAAAGAATGTTCGGAATTTCCGAGAAACAATTTTCCGGAACTGTTAAAAAAGCTTCAAGAAGTAAAGGAGCCACAGGTCAAACCCTACTTGAGCTTTTGGAAACAAGGATAGATAATGTAATATATAGATTAGGATTTGCTAAATCCAGGAACGAAGCAAGGCAGTTGGTTTCCCACGGACACGTAACTGTGAACGGCAAGAAACTCGCAATTCCGTCCGCAATTGTTGCCATAAATTCAACTGTTGCAATTTCAGCCAATTTCGTGGATAATACACAAGTTAAAAAAAATCTCGAGGAATCTCAAGAGATTCCGGAATGGCTTGAGCGAAAAGCCGCTGCAGGGAAAGTCTTAAGGCTCCCCACCAGAGAAGAGATGGAAAGTGTGATAAATGAGCAATTAATTGTTGAGTACTACTCACGTTAATTGGTCATTATTTTTTAAAACAATGTTTAAAGTAACTGAAGAACAAAATAACGGAACACAAGCGCAAGTAATTCTTGAACCTCTCGAAGGAGGTTTCGGACACACACTCGGAAACAGCTTGAGAAGAACAATGCTCACATCCCTCCAGGGTGCGGCTATTACTTCAGTCAAGATTTCCGGAGTTCAACACCAATTCTCAACAATCCCCGGAGTTATTGAAGATGTTATTCAAATAATCTTAAACCTTAAAAAGATCAGAGTTAAATTATATTCAGATAAACCTATTCACATTAAAATTTCCAAAACCGGTGCAGGAGAAGTTAAAGGTTCTGATGTTGACACTATGGGCGGCGGAGAAGTAACTAACAAAGATGCTCATATTGCCACATTAACCGATTCAAAAGCTAAGCTGAACATCGAGATGACTGTTGAGGCAGGTGTAGGTTATATTTCTGCTGAAGAGCGCAAAATGAGCGAAATCGGCGTATTGCCTGTTGATGCGATTTTCTCTCCGGTAATTTCCGTTAACTACACAGTTGATCAAACCAGGGTCGGAAGAAAAACCGATTTTGATAAACTTATTATGGACATCGTTACCGACGGCACAATCTCTCCTCTTGAAGCAGTTCAAAAATCCGCTCAAATTTTATCAAAACAATTTAAACAGGTTTATGATCCTGAAGAAGCAGAGACTACAGAAGCTGCAGTTGCTCCGTCTTTTGTTACCGACGATATCTTAAAAG